>NZ_CP173721.1:1227360-1534200 GCF_045181065.1 Microbacterium sp. M
AGGCGGCTCTGCTGCGCGACTGGCTCGTCGAGGCCGGTGTCGAGATCGCGTTCGGCGCCTTCTTCGACACGCTGTCGGTGCGCGTTCCCGGACGCGCCGCCGAGTACGCGGAGCAGGCGCATCACGGCTACGGCATCCTGTTCCACGTCGCGGATGCCGACACGATCGGCATCTCGGTCGACGAGACGACGACCGTCGGCGAGCTGCATCAGATCGCGATGGTGTTCGGCGGTAAGCAGGATCGCGTGTTCGGCTTCGCCGACGGCGCGAACGCCCTCCCCGATGCGCTCCTGCGCCAGGACGAGTACTTGACGCACCCCGTGTTCCACGTGCACCGCTCGGAGACCGCCATGATGCGGTATCTGAAGAGCCTCGCCGACCGCGACTATGCACTCGATCGCGGCATGATCCCGCTGGGTTCCTGCACGATGAAGCTGAACGCGGCGACCGAGATGGCGGCGATCACCTGGCCGGAGTTCGCCGGGATCCACCCGTTCGCCCCGGCAGCCGACGTCGCAGGCTACCTGGAGCTCATCGACCAGCTCGAGGGCTGGCTCGCCGAAGTGACCGGATACGACGCCGTCTCGCTGCAGCCGAACGCCGGTTCTCAGGGCGAGCTCGCGGGGCTCCTCGCGATCCGCGGCTACCACCTGGCCAACGGCGACGACCACCGCACGGTGTGCCTCATCCCGTCGTCGGCGCACGGCACGAATGCGGCGTCGGCTGTGCTGGCGGGCATGAAGGTCGTCGTCGTCGCCTGCGATGAACTCGGCAACGTCGACCTGGACGACCTGCGCGCCAAGATCGAGGCGAACAGGGACGAACTGTCGGCCCTCATGATCACCTACCCGTCCACGCACGGCGTGTACGAGCAGCAGGTGGTCGAGATCACCTCGGCGGTGCACGATGCCGGCGGACAGGTCTACGTCGACGGGGCGAACCTCAACGCCCTGCTGGGGTACGCCCGCTTCGGCGACCTCGGCGGCGACGTCTCGCACCTGAACCTGCACAAGACGTTCGCGATCCCGCACGGCGGCGGCGGACCCGGTGTGGGGCCGGTGGCGGCCAAGGCGCACCTCGCCCCGTTCCTGCCGTCGCACCCGCTCGCCCAGAAGGCGGAGCACTTCGGTGGGTTCGTCTTCGACGGCGGGGTCGTATCGGCGGCCCCGTACGGATCCGCAGGCATCCTGCCGATCTCGTGGGCCTACGTGCGCATGATGGGCGCCGCCGGTCTTCGCGATGCGACGGCTGCGGCCGTGCTGTCGGCCAACTACATCGCCGAACGCCTCCGCGAGCACTACCCGGTGCTGTACACGGGCGAGAACGGCCGGGTCGCGCACGAGTGCATCCTCGACCTCCGCCCGCTCAAGGAGGCCACCGGCATCACGGTCGATGACGTCGCCAAGCGTCTGATCGACTACGGCTTCCACGCGCCGACCATGTCGTTCCCTGTCCCAGGGACCCTGATGGTCGAGCCGACCGAATCCGAGGACCTCGGCGAGATCGAGCGCTTCATCGAGGCCATGATCATGATCAGGGCCGAAGCGGATGCCGTGGCCGCCGGCCGCTGGGATGCCGGTGACAACCCGCTCGTGAACGCCCCGCACACCGCGGTCTCGCTGATCGCGGGGGAGTGGAATCACCCGTACACCCGCGAGGAGGCCGCGTACCCCGTGCACGCGCTCGTCGCCGGGAAGTACTGGCCACCGGTTCGGCGCATCGACCAGGCGTACGGCGACCGCAACCTCGTCTGCGCGTGCCCGCCGATCGAGGCGTTCGCGTAAGCCTGTCGCGGCGCGCTCATCCGTGAGCGCGCCGCGTCAGTCGCGGAAGTCGGGCGGCGCGATCGCGATCAGTGCGTCGGCCAGTTCCTCAGCTGTGCGTTCCGAGCCGTCCGTCAGCCACCACGAGATGGCGGCGAGGGCGCCGGCGGAGATGTAGCGCGCCGTCACCTCCGGGTCGGCAGCGAGCGTCGCGCGTGTGCCCAGAGTGACGAGGACGGACTCGGTGAGTCCTGCGGCGAACCCCTCGACGAAGGCCGGATCGGAGGTGAGCAGGATTCCGTAGGTCGTGCGGTGCTCGGCGACGAAACGGACGATGTCCAGCAGCACCTGCCGGTTGACGGCGGTCTTCGATGCACCGTCGAGGATCGCGAGGCGAGCATCCGCGATCACGGATTCGCTGAAATCGCTCAGAGCCGTCGCAGCGAGGTCGCCGATGCCGGAGAAATGAGCGTAGAAGGACGACCGCGTCGTCCCGGCCTCTCGGACGATCGTCGCGACGCCTGCCGTGCGGACCTCATCCGCATCGACGAGCCGGCGGAAGGCGTCGACCAACTTGCGTCGCGTCTTGAGCACGCGCCGGTCGTTGCTGTCCACGCGTCGCGTTCGCAGGGACTCCTGTTTCGATTCGGCCTCGATCATCCCCGCCATTCTTCCCGATCCGCTGGATGCCGGGGCGGCGAGAGCGCCCCGGCATCCAGGTCGGCGTCAGGCGGGACGGTAGGTCGGCCGCAGGGACGGCGGGATCAGCCCGTCGGGCAGAGGCCTGTCGTAAGGCGTCACCGAGACGACGTCGGCGAACTCCGCCCGCGCGGCCGACAGCAGCTCGGCGTCCGTGAACAGGTCGACCGCCGTCGCCGCCATGACCTTCGCACCGTGGATCATGCCCTTGTGCGCGGCGGGGGTCTTGCCCTGCGCCACCATCTGCCAGGAGTGCCCCGGTGTGCCGATGATCGCGGTCCCCGCCCCCATCTGGACCGTGGGGGTGACCCAGCTCACATCACCGACATCGGTCGAGCCGGTCATCTGCGGGCGCAGAGCCGCCGGGGGCAGCGGCAGGATTCCGTCGAAGTACGCAGGACTGTCCGACGGGATGCCGAGCTGGCGTTTCATCGCTTCAGCGGCGCCGTCGGGCAGACCGGCGGCCAGGACACGGCCGTAGGCCTGGTCGGCTTCATCGAACCCGACGCCGCCGAGGTCCTCGAACACGGACTGCATGCGCTTCTCGAGGGTGACGTTGGGCAGCACCTCGGCGCAGGCGCCGTCGAACTCGATCTCCACTTCCGTCTCCGTCATCAGCGCCGCGCCTTCGGCGACCTTCTTGACGCGCTCGTAGAGCGTGCGCATCCGGGCGACGGTGGGGGAGCGCACGATGTAGTACAGCTCGGCCGTCGCCTGGACGACGTTGGCCGACGTGCCGCCCGCGTCGACGAACGCGTAGTGGATGCGATCCGTGTCGTCCATGTGCTCCCTGAGGAAGTTGACGCCGACGTTCATGAGCTCGGCGGCATCGAGCGCGCTGCGGCCATGCTGGGGGTTGGCGCCCGCATGAGCGGCCAGCCCACGGAAACGGAAGTAGGCCTGGGTGTATGCCAGGGTCTTCCACTGCGCCGCGGATGCCAGGGGCATCGGGTGGTTCGTGACGGCGGCATCGACGTCGTCGAAGGCGCCGGCCGCGACCATGAACGTCTTGCCCGCCGCACCCTCCTCCGCCGGGCAGCCGTAATAGCGGACGGTTCCCGGCAGGCCGGCGGCCTCGAGATGCCTGGCGGTGGCGACCGCAGCCAGCAGGGATCCGGATCCCAGCAGGTTGTGGTGGCACCCGTGTCCGGCATCGCTGCCGCTGTCCGGATCCGGGGTTCGTTCGGTCGCACCGGCCGCCTGGCTGAGACCCGCGAGGGCGTCGTACTCGCCGAGGAACCCGATGACGGGGGATCCGGTGCCCCATTCGGCGCTGAACGCCGTGGGGACACCGCCGGCGGCGCGGGTGACCCGGCCGCCGAACTCCTCGGCGGCGGCGATCTGCTTGGCCATCGACGCGTGCTCTTCCCAGCGCAGCTCCGGCTCGGCCCAGATGTCGTCGCTGAGGCGGACGAACCGAGGGGAGAGGTCGTCGACGATCGGGGCGATCGCGGCGACGGTCGTTGTCGTTTCGGTGATCATGTGCGGTCCTCCAGGACTCGGGTTTTCAGGAGAGGTCTTCGGATGCGGGGGCGGTCTGCGGCTTCTTCCTCCCTGCGGGGATGATCAGCGCGAGGGCGACGGTCGCGACGACGGAGATCGCGATGCCGAACAGGGCGACGACGGGGAACAACGGGGTGAGGACGAGCTGGACCACGACGCCGACGACGACTGCGATCGTCAGAATCCGGAGGTTCGGATTCGACGAGATCATCTGCACGACAACGGCTCCCATGACCGCCGGCAGCACGAAGGTCTGCACCTGGGTGATGATCTCCGGTGGGAGCAGCCGCAGCAGCATCGAACCGAAGAGCCCGACGAAGACGACCAGGCTCACCAGGTGCGTCGCGGCGGCGCCGCAGATCGCGAGAACAGCAGCGAGCTGGCCGCGTTTCGTCTCGGGTTTCGCCCCGATCGCGGATTGCGCCACGATCGCGGCCGGTACGAGCTTGTTGCTGATGTTGCCGATCATGAACGCCTGGTACATGCTCGCGGCGCCGAGGATCGGGAAGTAGGACAGCGGTTCGATGAACCACAGCACGCCGAACGCGAGGGCGATGGCCAGGACCCCGGCGGCGACGGCCGAGGCCTGGACGCCGAACTCGATCGCCAGCACGAGGGGGCCGGCGAGCATGAGGACGAGCGCGAGGATCATCGTGATGCGGCCCCATCGTGAGGTCGTCGTATCGAACTGCTTCCAGGCTCCAGCAGTCAGTGGCGAGGTCGTCGGAGAAATGGATGTCGACATGAGAGATGCTCCGCTCTGGTTCTCGGGGACGTTCACTGGATGCCTGCATTCGACACGAGGACGCCGACGCCGATCGCGACGATCATCGAGATGCCCAGAGCCCATTCCTTCAGCCAGTTCTGACGGAACGCTTTGGCGATCCAGAGGCAGAGGAGCATGACGAGAGCGCTCGCGACGGCGACGATCGCCACAGCGAGGCCCTTCTGGAGCTGCTGGATGCCGAAGGTGCCGAAGGCGCCGAGCAGGGCGGCAGTCGGGATGATCGCCATCGCGCCGCCGGTCGCGGCGGCCTGTTTCGCCTCCAGGCGGTCGGTGCCGCGCTTGAGCAGCGGCGTCACGATCAGGGTGACGAGCATCCAGCCGGATCCTGCAAGCGCGATGCAGAGCATCACAGTCGCGAAGACCTGCTGCGTGTAGCCCTCCCCGCCGAGCGCCACGCCCTGCGTGTCGGCGGCGATTCCGGCGGCACCCACCTCGAAGGCGGCCGAGCCGATCAAGCCGATGCGGGTGAGAACGCCGGGCGTGCCGAAGACGCTCAGCAGCGTGACGGCGATCAGCGCCACAGCCATGGAGGGGCCGATCGCGGCGACGGCGCCGGAGCGGAACGAGCGCTTCACATCGGTTGCGCTCATCTCGACGGCGGGCGCGACACGTCGTGCCGCGCGGTAATAGATGACGGTCTGCGCCGCGATGACGGCGAAGACGCCGGCCGCGCACAGCCACAGCACGGGCTGATTCGCCGCGAGCAGGATGTCGGTGGAGTCCGGATCGAGGGCGATGGGGACGAAGGACACAGGCGGTCTCCTTGCGTAGAGCTGCCGAACCCCGGGCGGAGTTCCGCTTCCCCTCTGTCCGTTGTGCCTGAGAGTGTCGCGCTGTGCGCTTCCCCGTCGGCGGGCCCCGCAAGGCCTCTCTCCAGAGTTCCCCAGTCGCCGAGTCCTTCTGCCTGAGAGATTGGCGGGTGGCTTGCCCCTTCGGCGTCCGCATCGAGTGCGGATCTCTCCCCGGTGACTGTTCGGGCGTCGGTCGTCGGTGTGCGACCGCCGGTGCTGATCGTGTTGTGCATCAATAATGGACAGTGTCCGATTACAACGGGAGACCGCCGCTGTTACGGCTCTGTAACGGTCAGATTATTTCTGACCGCCCGTTCAGTAACGGTTGATTAACGGGGACTGCCGCAGGGACTCCTGCGGGCATACGCTCTGGTTATCACGACGTACTCGATGAGGAGTGCGGCGCTACCCGAGTACCCAGGAGGATACGAAGTGAAGCGAAACAGAAGCGCCCTCGCGGGCGCGGCGCTGCTCACAGCAGGCATCATCGCACTGGCCGGATGCTCGTCAGGAGACGGCGGCGAAGGAACCGGCGAAGAAGAGGGCTCCGGTACTTCGACCGGCATCGTCACAGTTCAGAACAACGAGCCGCAGAACCCGTTGATCCCTGCCGTCACGAACGAGGTCGGGGGCGGCCTGGTGCTGCAGAACATCTTCGCCGGTCTCGTCTACTACGAAGCCGACGGCGCCATGGCCATGGATATCGCGGAGTCCATCGAATCCGAGGACAACCAGACCTGGACCATCACGATCAAGGAGGACCAGACCTTCAGCGACGGGACGCCCGTGACATCGGCGTCGTTCGTCGACGCGTGGCAGTACGCGGCATCCGACGCCGAGTTCGAGAACCAGTGGTGGTTCGCCAACTTCGCCGGTTACAACCCTGAAGCAGCGGGCGAGGAAGGCGCTCTCGCGCTCGAGGTCGTCGACGACACCTCGTTCACCGTCGAGCTCGCCGCCCCGCAGTCGGACTTCCCGATCTCGCTCGGCTATCAGGTGTTCTCGCCGCTGCCGGAGTCGTTCTTCGAGGACCCGGAGGCATTCGGCCAGGACCCGATCGGCAACGGACCGTACAAGCTCGAGAACTGGGAGCACGACCAGGTGATCTCGCTCGTGCCGAACGACACGTACGACGGCCCGCGCCAGCCGCAGAACGGTGGCGTCGACCTCGTCGTGTACGCCACGCAGGAAGCGGCGTACTCCGATCTGCTCGGTGACAACCTCGACGTCATCAACCCCAACGTGCCGCCGTCCGCGCTCGCCACCTACAAGGACGACCTCGGCGACCGCGCTGTCGACCAGGGTGCGGCGATCTGGGAGGGTCTGACGATCCCGGCCCGACTCGAGCACTTCGGAAACGACGAAGAGGGGCTGCTGCGCCGACAGGCGATCTCCTACGCGATCGACCGTGAGCAGATCACCGACGTCATCTTCGAGGGCACCAGGACGCCGGCTGTCGACTACACGTCGCCGGTGATCGAGGGATGGTCGGATTCGATCCCTGGGTCCGAGGTCACGCACGCGGACGCCGACAAGGCGAAGGATCTGTGGGCGCAGGCCGACGCGATCTCGCCGTGGAGCGGGACGTTCACCATCGCCTACAACGCCGACGGCGGACACCAGCCCTGGGTCGACGCGGTGGCGAACCAGCTGAAGAACACGCTCGGAATCGACGCGATCGGTCAGTCCTTCCCCGATCTCGCGACGCTGCGCGAGGAGATCTCGAACCGCACGATCAACGCGGCGACCCGCTCGGGCTGGCAGTTCGACTACCCGGGCGCGTACAACATCCTCGGAGCGCTCTTCATCACGGGAGCCGGCTCGAACGACGGCGACTACTCCAACGAGGAATACGACTCGCTCGTCCAGCAGGGTGCCACGGCACCGTCCGTCGAAGAGGGCAACGCGCTCTTCGAGCAGGCGCAGGAGGTCCTGTTCCAGGACCTGCCCGTGCTGCCGCTCTGGTACCGGTCGACCAATGCGGGTTACTCCACGGTGGTCGAGAACGTCGAGTACGGCTGGGACAGCTGGCCGATCATCTTCGCGATCACCAAGGAGTAGTGACACTGGTATCCGCCTGAGTTCGCGGTGCTGGGTGACGGTCATCCGTCACCCAGCACCCGGGGACTCGCGTGCCCGACATGACTGCCTACATCATTCGTCGCCTGCTCCAGGCGATCCCCGTCTTCCTCGGGGCCACGTTCCTCATCTATTCGATGGTCTTCCTGCTCCCAGGCGACCCGATCCTCGCTCTGTTCGGCGACAAGACGCCGACTCCGGCGCAGTACGCTGCGCTGCAGGAGCGCTTCCACCTCGATCAGCCGTTCTTCCAGCGGTACCTCATCTACCTCGGCGACCTGTTCCAGGGCGACCTCGGAACGACGTTCCGTGGCCAGAGCGTGAACGACATCCTCGCGAGGACATTCCCCGTGACGCTGCGCCTCGCCCTGCTCGCAGTGCTCATCCAGCTCGTGTTCGGGGTGACGATCGGGCTGATCGCGGGACTGCGCAAGAACGGCATCGTCGACCACGTCTCGATGCTGGTCAGCCTCGTGCTCATCTCGGTCCCCGTGTTCGTGCTCGCCTTCGTCGCGCAGTACTTCCTCGGCATCCAACTCGGCTGGTTCCGTCCGACCGTCGGTCCAGGTGCACCATGGAGCGACCTGATACTGCCGGCGATCGTGCTCGCCGCACTGAACTTCGCCTACGTCATCCGCCTGACAAGGGCGTCCGTCATCGAGACGCGCCAGCAGGACTTCGTCCGGATGGCCTATGGGAAGGGGCTGTCCGGCAGCCGGGTCATCCCGGTGCACGTGCTGCGCAACTCGCTCATCCCCGTCACGACCAACCTCGCCGCCGACTTCGGCATCCTGATCGTCGGTGCGACCGTCACCGAGGGCATCTTCAACGTCCCGGGCGTCGGCAATGAGCTGTTCGAGGCCATCAACCGCCACGACGGCCCGGAGATCGTCTCGATCGTCACGATCCTCGTGGTGATCTATGTGGTCGTCAATCTGCTGATCGACCTGCTCTACGGCGTGCTCGACCCGAGGATCCGCTATGCCAGATAACACTCCGACCCACCGCATGCCGCACTTCGTCGCGGACGTCGACGAGGAGGGGATCGGCGCCGTCGACGCGGTGCGCGTCAGCGAACGCAAGAGCAACCTCTGGCTCGATGCGTGGCGCGATCTCCGGGGGCGCTGGATGTTCTGGCTCGCGGGCTTCATCGTCGTGCTGCTGACGATCATCGCGATCTTCCCCGGGCTGTTCGTCCAGATCTCGCCGACCACATGCAACTTGGACGACTCGAACGACCCGCCGGCAGCCGGTCACCCGATGGGGTTCGACTTCCAGGGGTGCGACGTCTATTCACGCGTGATCCATGGTGCGTCCACGTCGCTCAGCGTCGGTGTCATCGTGACCATCATCATCGCCGTGCTCGGGATCGTCATCGGCGCCTTCGCCGGGTTCTTCGGCGGCTGGGTCGATTCGCTCCTCATGCGCATCAGCGACATGTTCTTCGCGATCCCGTACATCCTCGCCGCGGTCGTGATCATGTCGATGTTCCTGGACAACCGCAACATCCTGGTGATCTCGCTCGCGATCGGGTTCTTCGCCTGGCCGGCGACCGCCCGCATCCTCAGATCGGAGATCCTCAGGGTGCGTTCGAACGATTTCGTGCTGGCCTCCGAGGCCCTCGGAGTGTCCCGGGTTCGCACGATGTTCACGCACGTGCTGCCGAACTCGATCGCCCCGGTGATCGTCGTCAGCACGGTCGGTCTCGCGGCCGCCATCACCGCCGAGGCGACGCTGTCGTTCCTCGGCGTCGGACTGCCGGGGAACATCGTCTCCTGGGGAACCGACATCTCGAAGGCGCAGATCCGCCTGCGCACCGATCCGCTCCCGCTGATCTATCCATCCATCGCGCTGTCGCTCACGGTGCTGTCGTTCATCATGCTCGGTGAGACGGTCCGCGACGCGCTCGACCCGAAGGCGAGGGCGCTGCGATGAGCCGCAACGAGCTGGAAGGACCGCTGCTGTCGGTCGAGAACCTCGAGGTCGCGTTCAAGACGCAGGACGGGTACGTCCCTGCTGTCCGGGGCGTCAGCTTCGACATCCATCCTGGCGAGACGATGGCGATCGTCGGCGAGTCGGGGTCAGGCAAATCGACGACCGCGCACGCGCTCATCAATCTGCTGCCGGGGTCGGGACGCATCACGGGCGGCTCGGTCCGGTTGCAGGGCCAGGAGCTCACGAAGCTCGGTCGGTCGGGGATGGAGGAGATCCGCGGCAAGCGGATCGGACTCGTCCCGCAGGACCCGATGAACAGCCTCAACCCGGTGCATCGGATCGGCTTCCAGGTCCAGGAGACGATCTTCGCGAACGGACTGGCCACGAGTCGTCGCGCGGCGCGCAAGAAGGCGATCGCCGTCCTGAACGAGGCCGGGCTCGCGGACGCCGAACGCCGGCTGCGGCAGTTCCCGCACGAGTTCTCCGGCGGCATGCGACAGCGTGTGCTCATCGGGATCGGGCTCTCCTCCGACCCCGAACTGCTCATCGCCGACGAGCCGACGAGCGCGCTCGACGTCACGGTGCAGAAGCGGATCCTCGACCACCTCGCAACGCTCACCGCCGAGCGCAACACCGCGGTGCTGTTCATCACGCACGATCTCGGCCTCGCCGCCGAACGCGCGGAGAATCTGCTCGTGATGCATCGAGGGCGCATCGTGGAGTCAGGACCCGCGCTGGAGATCCTGCAGAATCCTCAGCATCCCTATACGCAGCGCCTGGTGGCGGCGGCGCCGAGCCTGGCGTCCAAGCGCATTCAGACCGGGGCGAAACCCGCCACGGCGCCGTTGCCGGCGGATCTTGATCTCGCGGCGCTGGCGCCGTCTGCGGCGCAGACCGAGGATGCCGCGACAGCGATCGAATTCGTCGACGTCACCAAGGTCTACCGGATCAGGGGCACCGGCTTCCGATCGCAGCCCTTCACAGCCGTCGACGGGATCTCCCTCTCCGTACCCAAGGGCTCGACGATGGCGATCGTCGGCGAGTCGGGCTCGGGGAAGTCCACGGCTGCCAAGCTGCTGCTGCGACTCGAACCGAAGACCTCCGGGACGATCCGCGTCAACGGTCGCGACATCGACGCGCTCAACCGAGGCGAGCTGCAGGCGCTGCGTCGTCAGATGCAGCCCGTCTTCCAGGACCCCTACGGGTCGCTCGATCCGCTGCACAACATCGGCAATACGGTCGCCGAGCCGCTGCGTGTGCACGGCGTCGGGGACTCGGCGTCGCGGCGGGCACGCGTCCTCGAGGTGCTCGACCAGGTGGCGCTTCCGGCCAGCGTCGTCGACCGCTATCCGAACGAGCTCTCCGGCGGACAGCGCCAGCGCGTCGCGATCGCGCGAGCGCTGGCACTCAAGCCCGAGATCGTCGTGCTGGACGAGGCCGTCTCGGCGCTCGACGTCCTCGTGCAGGCGCAGGTGCTCGAACTGCTCGCTCAGCTGCAGACGGATCTCGACCTCACGTACCTGTTCATCACGCACGATCTCGCGGTCGTCCGAGTGATCGCCGATCGCGTCTGCGTGATGGAGCAGGGAAAGATCGTCGAACACGGCACGGTGGACGACATCTTCGCGAACCCGCAGCAGGAGTACACCCAGCGCCTGCTCGACGCGATTCCCGGCGCCGCGATCGCACTGGGACAGGGCATGGGCTGATCAGGAGGGGAGCCCGAACGCCGCCGGCCACGTGGCCGCAGCCCATGGATAGCCGACGAACACGGTCGCGTCGATGAGGAAATGCGCCACGAGGAACGGCAGCAGCCGTCCGGACCGCGAGAACAGCCAGCCGAACAGCAGCCCCATCGCCAGGTTGCCGACGAACGCACCCGGCCCCTGGTAGAGGTGATAGCTGGCTCGGAGCACACTGGTCGCGATGATGATCGGCCACGGACCCCAGCCGAGATCCTTGAGACGGGCGAAGAGATACCCGAGGACGACGAACTCCTCCTGGATCGAGGCGCGCGCGGCGGACAGCAGCAGGATCGGCACCGTCCACCAGTGCGTGTCCAGCCCCGCAGGGTCCACGGCGACGAACCACCCCAGCATCCGGCCGGCGAGGTAGAGGGCGAGGCCGGGGACGCCGATCGCGAGCACCAGCAGGATGCCTCGGCTCGTGTCCCGCGCGACGTGCGTGCCGTCCAGGCCCAGCCGCGCCAGGTGCGGGCGCGAGTTCTGCCAGAGCAGGAAGCAGACCAGCACGACGGGTACGAGTGAGAACCCGATCGAGAGCATCTGATAGATGAAATCGAAGACCTCGCGGTCGCTGCGCGAGGGGTTGAGCGTCGCGGTCTGATCGGCCAGCGGTGTGGTGTCCGTCAGCCGGTATGCGAGTTGCACGATCGCGTAGATCGCGGACTGCCCCAGACCCAGCGCCAGTACGATCGCGATCTCCCACCACAGGCGCGTACGGGATGCCGGGGGAGTCGTCACCCGACGATCGTATGCCGCTCAGACAGGCTTCAGCGAGCGTGCGATATCCTGAGGAGTCGGCATCCCGGCGCATCCCACATTCTCCTGAGGACTCCTTCATGGCGCACGCCCTCCGCTCCGACCTCCGCAACGTCGCCATCGTGGCGCACGTGGACCACGGCAAGACCACTCTGGTCGACGCCATGCTCCGTCAGACCGGCTCGTTCGGCGAGCACGCGCACGTCGACGAACGCGCGATGGACTCGAACGATCTCGAGCGCGAAAAGGGCATCACGATCCTCGCGAAGAACACCGCGATCACGTACAACGGCGTTCACACCGAGGTCCCCGTCACGATCAACGTGATCGACACCCCCGGCCACGCCGACTTCGGTGGAGAGGTCGAGCGCGGTCTGTCCATGGTCGACGGCGTCGTGCTGCTCGTCGATGCCTCAGAGGGTCCGCTGCCGCAGACCCGCTTCGTGCTGCGCAAGGCGCTCGAGGCGAAGCTGCCCGTCATCCTTCTGGTCAACAAGACCGACCGTCCCGACGCTCGCATCGCCGAGGTCGAGGAAGAGGCGCACGACCTGCTGCTCGGACTCGCGTCCGATCTCGTCGACGACGTCCCCGACCTCGATGTCGACGCACTGCTCGACGTGCCGGTCGTGTACGCCTCCGGTCGCGCCGGTGCGGCATCGCTCAACCGTCCCGCCGACGGCTCGCTGCCCGACAACGACGACCTCGAGCCGCTGTTCGAGGCGATCCTCCAGCACGTGCCGGCTCCGTCGTACGACGACGAGGCTCCGCTGCAGGCCTGGGTCACCAACCTCGACTCCAGCCCGTTCCTCGGCCGTCTCGCGCTGCTGCGCGTCTTCAACGGCACGCTGAAGAAGGGTCAGACCGTGGCCTGGGTGCGCGCCGACGGGTCGACGAGCAACGCACGCATCACCGAGCTGCTGAAGACGCGCGCGCTCGAGCGCTACCCCGCCGAAGAGGCCGGCCCCGGCGATATCGTCGCCATCGCCGGCTTCGAGAACATCACGATCGGCGAGACGATCGCCGACCCGGAGGACGTGCGTCCCCTGCCGGCCATCACGGTCGACGACCCGGCGATCTCGATGACCATCGGTACGAACACTTCGCCGCTGATGGGCAAGGTCAAGGGACACAAGCTCACCGCGCGCATGGTCAAGGACCGCCTCGACAAGGAGCTCATCGGCAACGTCTCGCTGAAGGTCGTCGACATCGGACGTCCGGATGCGTGGGAGGTCCAGGGTCGAGGCGAGCTCGCGCTGGCCATCCTCGTCGAGAACATGCGTCGCGAGGGCTTCGAGCTCACAGTGGGCAAGCCGCAGGTGGTCACCAAGAAGGTCGACGGCAAGACGTTCGAGCCTTTCGAGCACCTCACGATCGACACTCCGGAAGAGCACCTCGGCGCGATCACGCAGTTGCTCGCGAACCGCAAGGGTCGCATGGAGAACATGACCAACCACGGCACCGGCTGGGTGCGCATGGAGTTCATCGTTCCCTCGCGCGGCCTGATCGGCTTCCGCAGCGAGTTCCTCACCACCACCCGCGGCACCGGCATCGCGAACGCGATCTCGCACGGCTACGAGCCCTGGGCCGGTCAGATCACCACGCGTCAGAACGGCTCGATCGTGGCCGACCGCCAGGGCGTCGTCACACCGTTCGCCATGATCGCTCTCCAGGAGCGCATGTCGTTCTTCGTGCAGCCCACGCAGGAGGTCTACGAGGGCATGGTCATCGGCGAGAACTCGCGCGCCGACGACATGGACGTGAACATCACCAAGGAGAAGAAGCTCACCAACATGCGTGCGGCGAGCTCCGACACCTTCGAGTCGATGACGCCGCCGCGCCAGCTGACGCTCGAGGAGAGCCTCGAGTTCGCCCGCGACGACGAATGCGTCGAGGTCACCCCCGAGGTCGTCCGCATCCGCAAGGTGATCCTCGACCAGACGATCCGCGGTCGCGAGACGTCGCGTCTGAAGCGCCAGGACGCCAACGCCTGACGTCTGAATCGTTGATGCGCCCCCGGCGACCGAGCAATCGGACACCGGGGGCGTTCTCGTGGGCGACGGCGCTAGCGCGCGACAGAAGATAACGAACTCATAACATACTTTCCCGGGAGCGAGGAGCCCTGATTCCCGGGGAAAATGCACGGGGCATCCAGGCGCACGATCGGTTTCGCCCAGGTCGAGCGATCAGACTCGATCTTCGTGCCCGGGAAACGGCTCCCGATGAACCGCCCTGCAGGGGTCCGGGCCGACGACGACCCGAAAGTCGAACCCTTCATGCTGCATTCCCCGAACACCCGTGCGTCCGCGCGCGCCGCCACCATGGCTCACGCACACGCAGACGTCACCTCCCGCCACCCCCTCGTGCTCGGCATCGCGCTGGGCGCCGTGCTGAGCGTCGCGATCACGGCCGGCACGGCATCGTCCGCCGCAGCCGCGGTCGACGCGCACTCCGATGCCGTCACCTCGCTCGCGACCGTCAGCGACGCGGACCGCTACGCTCCGGCGACCGGCGCCGTCGGGATGGCACTGCCCCTCGCCGACATCACCGAAGACGCACAGGTCGCGGTCGAGACCGCGCAGGCTGCCGTGGCGGACGCCGCGGCGCTGACCGCAGAGGTCGCGTCGTCCGGTCTCGCGCTGGACGCGGTCACCACGACGATCGACACCACGACGCTGGAAGCCGGCATCGCCGATCTTGCGGTCGTCGTCGACACCACCGAGCCGGCGGCCGACGCTGAGCCGACGGCTGACGCCGAGCTGACAGCCGCCGACGCTTCGACAACCGCCGGAGCAGCGACTCCGACCGCGCCCGCGACCGCCGCCGAGTTCGCCGCGTCAGCGGCGGAGGCCGAGGAGAAGGCGCCGATCGAACTGGTGCTGGACACTGCCGACGTCACCGCCGATGCCGCCGCTGTGGCAGCGGCGACGACGACGTTGCGCGAAGCGCTCACCGCCGCGCAGAAGGCGGCGGCCGAGAAGAAGGCGGCCGAAGAGCGCGCTGCGGCCGCCGCGGCTGCGGCCAATACCCCCGAGGGCGCCAAGGCGACCGCACGCGCCATGGCGGCCAGCAAGTACGGCTGGGGCGACGGCGAGTTCTCCTGCCTCGAGTCGCTGTGGACCAAGGAGTCCGGCTGGAACTACAAGGCCTACAACCCCTCCGGTGCGACGGGCATCCCGCAGTCGCTCCCGGGCGACAAGATGGCCAGCGCAGGCGCCGACTGGCGCACCAACGCGACGACGCAGATCGCGTGGGGCCTGAGCTACATCGACAGCGTCTACGGCTCGCCGTGCTCCGCTTGGGGGCACTCGCAGGCCACGAACTGGTACTGAGACCCCAGTGTGAGGCGTCGACCGCCGGAAGGTCGCGTCAGCGGAGTTCCGAGATGAGCACCGCGCTCGTCCCCGGCGCGGTTGCGTCGAAGATGTGCGCAACGTCTCCGGCGTAGGTCAGGTAGTCGCCGGGGTTCAGCAGTTCAGGATCTCCGGTCGGGCCGACATGCGCCTGGCCGGAGATCAGCACCACGTGCTCGATGGTGCCGGGGCGGTGCGGTTCGGAACGTCGCGGATCGCCCGGCTCCGCCTGGATCAGGTAGATGTCGCGCCGTGCGCCGGGCGGGCTCGCGGCGAGAAGGGTCGCGCTGTACGTCGCGGCGGCGGAGGGGATGCCTGCCAGATCGTCTGAACGGATGAGCGTCGGCGCGCTGGCCTGCTGATCGACGAGCGTCGCGAAGGGGATGCCGAGAGCCACGCCGAGCGCCCACAGCGTCTCGACGCTGGGATTGCCCGCCCCGGATTCGAGCTGCGAGACAGTCGCCTTGGAAATGCCTGCTCGACGGGCGAGTTCGGAGACGGACAGTGACGCAGCCTCGCGCTCGCGACGAAGAGTCCGGGCGATACGGGTGCGGAGATCATCCATGCGTTCATCATGTCAAACGAACGTTCGCTTGACTATGTCGGTACGGGTGTTCAGAATCATGATCATGTGTTCATCCAATCGAACGACGTCGGTGACGGCCGAGCGCGAAGTCTGGCGGGAGGGGCTCGGGGTCGCCATCGCCACCAGCGCCTACGGCATCTCGTTCGGCGCCCTCGCCGTCGCCGCCGGGCTCGACGTCTGGCAGACGTGCGTTCTGAGCCTCGTGATGTTCACCGGCGGTTCGCAGTTCGCGTTCATCGGCGTGCTGGCCTCGGGCGGAGTCGCGGCGCTTCCCTCGGCGGTCGCCTCGGCCGCGCTGCTCGGCGTGCGCAACGTCGCCTACGGCATGCGCATGTCTCCGATCATCGGACGCGGATTCTGGCGACGGACGGCCGCCGCCCAGTTCACGATCGACGAGTCCACCGCAGTGGCGATCTCGCAGACCGACCCGCGGCTGAGCCGGGTCGGGTTCTGGGTCACCGGCATCGGGATCTTCCTCGGCTGGAACATCATGACCCTCGTGGGCGCACTCCTGGGCGATGTGCTGGGCGACCCGAAGACCTGGGGGCTGGATGCCGCGGCGGCCGCCGCCTTCCTCGCGCTGCTGTGGCCGAGATTGAAGCAGCGGCAGGCGGTGGCGGTCGGAGTGGCAGCCGCAGTCGTCGCGGCATCCGTCACGCCGTGGCTCATGCCGGGCATACCCGTGCTGCTGGCCGCAGTCGTCGCGATCATCGTCGGCTGGTTCAACTGGCTCGGCCGCGAAGACGTGCGGGATGCCGAGCAGGAGGCGCACTCATGAGCATCTGGAGTGCGGTGCTCCTCGCCGCGTGCATCTGCGTGGCACTGAAGACGTTCGGGTATCTGATCCCGGCGCACGTGCTGGCGGCACCCCGGCCCGCGCGGATCTCCGACCTGCTGACGGTCGCGCTGCTGGCGGCGCTCGTCGCCGTGCAGACGCTCGGCGACGGGCAGTCGATCGTCGTCGACGCCCGCGTGCCGGCCGTGCTGGTCGCGGCGGTGCTGCTGTGGCTGCGGCAGTCGTTCCTCGTCGTCGTGTTCGCCGCCGCCGTCGTCGCGGCGCTGCTGCGCTGGGCCGGCCTGGCGGCATGAACCCAGGGGAGCCATGGGCGGCCGCCGATAGACTCGCGGGGTGAACACCTGGCTCTCCCGCATTCTCTCCTGGGTCGCTGCCGCCGTCGTCGGCGGCGTATACGGGATCGCGGGGACGATCGCGCACAGCCTCATGTGGGGACCTGTGCCGGTCGGATTGATCATCGCCGCGATCGCCTGCGCGGCGCTGCTCGTGGCGATCCGCGCGCTCACCCACGATCGCGGCTCGACGCTCGCCGCCGGGCTCGGGATGCTGGGAACGGTGACTCTCATCTCGGGTGTGGGGCCCGGCGGATCGGTCGTCGTCGCCGACGCGATCTGGGGTCGGGTGTGGATCTATCTCATCGCCGGCCTCGTGCTGCTCGCCGTAGCCTGGCCGAAGTTCTCGCGTCCGCAGACGACAGCGTCGGCCGCTGCGCCGTCCACGACGTCGGCACCGGAGGCGCAGCCGATCGTCACCGCGGTTCCGGGTGCTCGGGAGGAGCGTGCCGCCGACGGGACGTAGACTGGGGGAGTGACGTACGTGATCGCTCTGCCCTGTGTCGATGTGAAGGATCGTGCCTGCATCGACGAGTGCCCCGTGGACTGCATCTACGAGGGTGAACGGTCGCTCTACATCCACCCGGACGAGTGCGTCGACTGCGGTGCCTGCGAGCCCGTGTGCCCTGTGGAGGCGATCTACTACGAGGACGACCTCCCCGAGGAATGGGCCGACTACTACAAGGCGAACGTCGAGTTCTTCGAGGAGATCGGCTCCCCCGGAGGGGCGGCCAAGGTCGGCGTCTACACCTTCGACCACCCCATCATCGCCGCGCTGCCCCCGCAGGGGGAGTGACGGTGTCGGTCCGCGATCTGGCCGATTACCCCTGGGATGCGGTCGTTCCGTTCCGCGAGCGCGCCGCACGGCATCCGGGTGGCCTGGTCGATCTCTCGGTCGGTTCGCCGGTGGACCCGACACCCGAGATCGTGCGCGCGGCTCTCGCCGAGGCGACCGACGCGCACGCGTATCCGCAGACGGTGGGCACACCCGCTCTGCGCGAGGCGATCGTGGACTGGTACGCCCGCCGGCGAGGCGTTCCGGAGCTGACCACTGCGAACGTGCTGCCGACGATCGGATCCAAGGAGCTCGTCGCGCTGCTGCCGACGCTGCTGGGGCTCGGCGAGGGCGACATCGTGGTCCACCCGAGCGTCGCCTACCCGACGTACGAGGTCGGCGCGCGCGTTGCAGGAGCGACTCCGATGCGCGCCGATGACCCGGCCGACTGGCCGGATGGCGCCAAGCTCATCTGGATCAATACGCCGGGCAACCCCGACGGACGCACCTGGACCGTCGAGCAGCTGGCCGCGGCCGTACGCCGCGCGCGGGAGATCGGCGCGATCCTGGCGAGCGACGAGTGCTATGCGGAGCTCGGTTGGGATGGCCCGTGGGCGACCGAGCCGATTCCGTCCGTCCTCGACCCCCGGGTGACCGGCGGCAGCAGGGCGAACCTGCTGAGCGTGTACTCGCTGAGCAAGCAGTCCAATCTCGCCGGCTACCGAGCGGCGTTCGTCGCGGGCTGCTCGCGCGTGGTCGGCGATCTGCTCACCGCGCGCAAGCATCTGGGCCTCATGCCGCCGGAGCCGGTGCAGCACGCCATGGCGGTCGCTCTGGCCGACGACGCGCACGTCGCGGCTCAGAAGAGCCTGTACCGCGAGCGTCGTGATCTGCTCCTGCCTGCCGTCAGCGCCGCTGGGTTCCGGATCGACGGATCCGAGGCCGGGCTGTACCTGTGGGCGACCGAGGGGCGGGACGCCTGGGAGTCGATGGGGCGGCTGGCCGACCTCGGCATCCTCGCCGGCCCCGGTCCGTTCTACGGCGACAGTGCGACTCGGCACATCCGGCTGGCGCTCACGGCGCCCAGCGAGCGGGTGGCGGAGGCGGCACGACGGCTGCACGCAGCAGAACTGTAGATTTCGGCATGCCGTGCTGGCATCTCTTGGCGGATGTCACAGTAGGCCGGAGTGCGCACTAGGCTGTAAAGGCGATTCGGTCGAGATCTGCCCGGCGCACGACGCCGTGAATCGACGAGCAAGACCAACACGGTCGACACAGACGTAAGAGGAGGCCCGCGTGAGCGCGACGGGAGACCAGCAGGTGAAGGCGACGCTTTCGATCGACGGAACCACGGCAGAGTTCCCGGTGGTGCGCGGCACGAGCGGCAACGACAGCATCGACTTCTCGACGCTGACCCGCCAGACCGGCTACACGGTACTCGACTACGGATTCGTGAACACCGCGTCGACCAAGTCGGCGATCACGTTCATCGACGGAGACCAGGGGATCCTGCGCTACCGCGGTTACGCGATCGAGGAGATCGCGAAGAACTGCAGCTACCTCGAGGTGGCCTGGCTGCTCATCTACGGCGAGCTGCCGACGCCGTCCGAACTGGCCGATTTCGACGAGCGCATCCGCCGTCACACGCTGCTGCATGAGGACCTCAAGCACTTCTTCTCGGCGCTGCCCCATACGGCCCACCCGATGTCGGTGCTGTCGTCGGCCGTGGCCGCCCTCTCGACCTACTACGAGGGGCAGACCGATCCGAACAATCCCGAGCACGTCGAGCTCAACATGGTCCGCATGCTCGCGAAGCTGCCGGTCATCGCGGCTTACGCGCACAAGAAGAGCGTCGGACAGGCCTTCCTCTACCCGGACAACTCGCTGAGCTTCGTCGACAACTTCCTCAAGCTGAACTTCGGCGTGCACAGCGAGCCGTACGAGGTCAACCCGGTCATGTCGAAGGCTCTGGAACTGCTGCTGATCCTGCACGAGGACCACGAGCAGAACGCATCCACATCGACGGTCCGCCTGGTGGGTTCCACCGGTGCCAACCAGTTCGCGTCGATCTCGGCCGGCATCCAGGCGCTCTCCGGGCCCCTGCACGGCGGAGCCAACGAGGCGGTGCTGACCATGCTCGGGCAGATCCGCGATTCGGGCCAGAGCGTCCAGCGCTTCGTCGAGCGGGTCAAGAACAAGGAAGACGGCGTGAAGCTCATGGGCTTCGGGCACCGCGTGTACAAGAACTACGACCCGCGCGCGAAGCTGGTCAAGGCCGCCGCCGACGAGGTGCTCGCCTCGCTGGGCGTCAGCGATCCGCTCCTGGATCTCGCCAAGGAGCTCGAGGAGATCGCCCTCGCGGACGACTACTTCGTCGAGCGTCGCCTCTACCCGAACGTCGATTTCTACACCGGTGTGATCTACAAGGCCATGGGATTCCCCACGCGCATGTTCACCGTGCTGTTCGCGATCGGCCGCCTTCCGGGCTGGCTGGCGCAGTGGCGCGAGCTGAACCTCGACCCGCAGACGAAGATCGGCCGCCCGCAGCAGCTGTACACGGGTTCTCCCGAGCGCCCGTTCCCCGCGCGCTGACCCGACGGTCCACAGCGAAAAAGCCGCTTCCCTAGGAGGGAAGCGGCTTTTCGCGTCAGGCCGTCAGGCCCGAGGAGCGCCGGACGGACGCTGCGAGCGACGACGCTGGTTGCTGCGCGGCTGACCGGATGCCGGGGCGTGCGAGCCGCTGTCGCTGGAGTACCTGGAGACCGAGCCGCCGCGGGGGACGTCGCTGCGTGCGGAGCCGGATGCCGCGGTGCGGGCGCCCTGGCCACGACCGCCGGAGCGCGCACCGCGCTGGCCGCCCTGGGACTGACCGCCGCGCGACCCGCCGCCCTGCGGCTTGCGCTGACCGCCGCCCTGCGTCTGCTGCTGCACGGGGACGGGCTTGACGTAGGCGGCGCGATCGCCGACGAGGTCGTCGACGATGTCGCTCGTGACCGGCTCCAGCGCGGCGTCGATCTGCGCCTTGCGCAGCAGATCCTTCACGTCGCGGCGCTGCTCGGGGAGGACGACCGTGACGACGGTTCCGGCAGCGCCCGCACGAGCGGTGCGACCCGAGCGGTGCAGGTACGCCTTGTGCTCGACGGGCGGGTCGACGTGCACGACGAGGTCCACGTTGTCGACGTGGACGCCGCGGGCGGCGACATCGGTCGCGACGAGGACGCGCACGCCGCCGTCGGCCGGATCGGACGAGAACGCGGCGAGGTTGCGCTCGCGGGCGTTCTGCGAGAGGTTTCCGTGCAGGTCGACCGCGGGGATGCCTGCTGCGGTGAGCGCCTTGGCGAGCTTCTTCGCCTGGTGCTTGGTGCGCGTGAACAGGATGCGGCGACCGAGGCCCGACGCCAGTTCGTTGACGAGCGTCTTCTTGCGCTCTGCATCGGCGAGCAGCACGCGGTGGGTCATCTCGCCCACCGGGACGCTGGACTCGTCGACCTCGTGGCTGACGGGCTTCACGAGGAAGCGGCGTGCGAGGGAGTCGATGCCGCGGTCCAGCGTCGCGCTGAACAGCAGTCGCTGTCCGCCGGCAGGAGTCGCGGTGAGGATGCGGGTGACGCCGGGCAGGAAGCCCAGGTCTGCCATGTGGTCGGCCTCGTCGAGGACGGCGATCTCCACAGCATCCATGAACGCGATCTTCTGCTTCATGAGGTCTTCGAGGCGGCCGGGGCACGCGACGATGATGTCGACGCCGCTGCGCAGCGCCTGCTCCTGCGGGCGCTGGCTGACGCCGCCGAAGATCGTGGCGACGGTGAGGCCGGCGGCCTTCGCCAGCGGCGCGACGGTCGCGGCGATCTGGGTCGCGAGCTCGCGGGTCGGTGCGAGCACCAGACCGCGCGGGTGGCCGGCGCGGGTGCGCGCGCCTGAGGCCGACAGACGGGCGACAAGGGGGAGCGCGAAGGCGATCGTCTTGCCGCTGCCGGTGCGGCCGCGGCCGAGCAGGTCGCGGCCTGCGAGGGAATCGGGAAGCGTGTCGCGCTGAATCGCGAACGCCTCGGTCTTGCCGTCGGCGGCCAGAACGGCTGCGAGAGGCGCGGGCACGCCGAGTTCGAGGAAGGTAGGCATAGTGGTGCTCCATCGGCGCGCGAGTCTGCGCGCATAGTGGGTGTGAGGTGGGCGAAGGGCGCGAGATACGCGCACTTGTTCGCCGTTCGAAACGCCAGCCGGAAGCTGGAGCGGATCAGTTCGCTTCGGTCCTCAGAGACCCGTGACGACGACGCAGTCACCCGTAGGCAACCTCACAAGCCTACCAGGAGCCGCATGCCGTCCGGTGCATGCGCGCCGGATCAGGCGTGCAGAGCCTCGTTCAGGGTCACGCCGACGCCGGCGCGCTGCTTGGCCTCGATGGCGCCGGTGACCGAGTTCCGCCAGAACAGGATGCCGTCGCGGCCGCTCAGCTCGGCGGCCTTGACGGTCTTCCTGCCGCCTTCTGCGGTGTTCGGGCCGTCGGCGAGCACGACCTTGGATCCGGCGGTCACGTAGAGCCCGGCCTCGACGACGCAGTCATCGCCGAGGGCGATGCCGATCCCGGCGTTCGCGCCCAGCAGCGATCGCTCGCCGATCGAGACGCGGACCGTGCCGCCACCCGACAGCGTGCCCATGATCGACGCGCCGGCGCCGATGTCGCTGTTCGCGCCGACGACGACGCCCTGCGAGATGCGACCCTCGACCATGACGGCGCCGAGCGTGCCGGCATTGAAGTTCACGAAGCCCTCGTGCATGACCGTGGTGCCGGGAGAGAGGTGGGCGCCGAGGCGCACGCGGGACGCGTCGGCGATTCGGACGCCGTCGGGGAGCACATAGTCGGTGAGCCGCGGGAACTTGTCGAGCCCCTGCACCTGGATCCCGTTGCGCTGCAGCAGCGGCCGGAGGCGCTCGGCGTCGGCTGGAAGCATCGGGCCGGCCGTGGTCCACGCGTTGTTGGGCAGATGTCCGAAAACGCCGTCCAGGTTCAGGTCGTTCGGCTGGACGAGCAGGCGCGACAGCGCGTGCAGTCGGAGGTAGGCGTCCGCCGTCGATGCCGGTGCCTCGTCGAGGTCGATCTGCAGCTGGACCAGTTCGGTGCGGACGTTGCGCCGCTCATCGGGCTCGGCCAGAGCATCCCAGGTGGCGATGGCGGCGACGGCATCCGCAGCGTCCAGCGCACCGAAGCCGACCTCGGGATACCAGGCGTCCAGGACCGTGCCGTCGTGTGCGATCGTGGACAGTCCGACACCCCATACCGTGCGCGCATTGCTCATAGGACAACGCTACCGTGTGCGGCGAGGCGCCCCATCGATACGCGTCGATCGCCCGCGCCGTAGGCTGATGGCATGGCACTCGATCTCACTGCGTCCTCGCTCGACATCACCAGGACGATCTGCGACATTCCCAGTGTCTCGGGGGATGAGGCGGTCCTGGCCGACGCGATCGAGGCCTCCGTCCGACCGCTCGCGCACCTCGAGGTGATCCGGTTCGGCAACACCATCGTGGCGCGCACGGAACTGGGTCGTGCGCAGCGCGTGGTGATCGCCGGTCATATCGACACCGTGCCGATCAACGAGAACGTGCCGACGAAGGATGTCGAGATCGACGGCGAACCGCACCTGTGGGGCCGCGGGACCGTCGACATGAAGGGCGGCGTCGGCGTGCAGCTGAAGCTCGCCGCCGAACTGACCGAGCCCGTCGTCGACATCACCTGGATGTGGTACGACAACGAGGAGGTCGCGGCGGCGCTCAACGGACTCAACCTGCTCTCGGCCGACCGCCCGGACCTGTTCCAGGCGGACTTCGCGATCCTCGGCGAGCCGTCGAACGGTCAGGTCGAGGGCGGCTGCAACGGCACGCTGCGCGCGGTCGTCCGCACCCATGGGATGCGCGCGCACAGCGCTCGCGCGTGGGTGGGCGAGAACGCGATCCACGGTGCGGCGCCGATCCTCGCGCGGCTCGCCGAGTACCGCGCCAAGGAGGTTCCCGTCGAGGGCCTCGTGTACCGCGAGAGCCTCAGCGCCGTCCGCATCACTGGCGGCGTGGCCGGCAACGTCATCCCCGACCTGTGCGAGGTCGAGGTCAACTACCGCTTCGCGCCGAGCAAGACCGCCGAGCAGGCCGCCGCGCACGTGCGCAAAGTGCTCGCCGGCTTCGAGGTCGAGATCACGGATGCCGCGGAGGGCGCTCGACCCGGGCTGGACGCTCCGATCGCGCAGGAGTTCGTCGCCGCGGTGGGCGCCGAGCCGCGACCGAAGTACGGCTGGACCGACGTCGCGCGCTTCTCCGCGCTCGGGATCCCTGCCGTGAACTACGGCCCGGGTGACCCGCATCTCGCGCACCACGACCAGGAACGCGTGCCCACTGCCCAGATCGACGCCGTCGAACGCGGCCTCCGCGCGTGGCTGACCGGGTCCTGAGCGGCGCCAGGCGCTGGGCGCAGACCCCGATCGTCGCACGCATCGCGGCGATCTACGCGGCCGCGCGCCTGGTGACGACAGGGTTCCTCGCGCTGGCCGCCGCACTCTCCGGGCCCGCGTCCCGCTATGGTGCGGATGCCGGCATCGCCGATTTCGTCCTCGGCTGGGACGCGCAGTGGTACTGGTTGGTGGCCGTCGACGGGTACCCCTCCGAGCTTCCGCTGACCGAGGCCGGCGACGTGGCGGAGAACGCCTGGGCCTTCATGCCGGTCTACGCATACGCCGCGAAGATCATCGGCCTACCGCTCGGGGCCTGGGGCGCCGGAGCCCTCGTGATCTCGCTCGTGGCGGGCTTCTTCGCCTGCATCGCACTGTATCGCCTGCTGCACGATCGGCTCGGGTCCACTGCCGCGCTGTGGGCCGTGGCGTTCTTCGCATCAGGGCCGCTGGCCGCATTGTTCCAGGTCGGCTACGCCGAGGCGCTGTTCGTCATGATGCTGCTGTTCGCGCTGGATGCCGTGCAACGGCGGCGCTACGGCATCCTGTACCTCCTCATACCGCTGATGGCCTTCACCCGGCCGGGGATCCTCGCGTTCGCGCTGTTCCTCGGAGTGCACGGCATCGCCCGCTGGGTGCGTCGCGCACGCGAGCCGCTGGCCGGACGCGAGATCGTGCACATCATCGCCCTGGGCGCTCTGGCGACCGTCACGGGGTTCGCCTGGCAGGTGATCGCCGGTGTCGTCACAGGCGACGCCGGTTCCTACCTCGCCACCGAGCTGGCCTGGCGACGCGCGTGGGGAATGGGCGATGGCGGGTTCGTGCCGTTCCAGGGGTGGATCGAGGCCGCGGAGTTCTGGTTCGCGCAGTGGGGGATGCCCGGATGGTGGGGATTCATCGCATTGGCCGTGCTGGTGGCGGGGGTCGCCGCCGCACTGCTGTTCGCGCCCTCGGTCCGCCGCCTGGGAGTCGATGTCCGGCTGTGGAGTGCGAGCTACCTGCTGTATCTGCTGGCCGTGTTCTTCCCGCAGTCCTCCACGTTCCGTCTGTTGATGCCGCTCAGCCCGCTGTGGGGTGCGGTCGTGCCGCGCAGCCGTGGCTACCGGTTCGCGGTCCTGCTGCTCTGCCTCATCGGCCAGTGGGTGTGGATCTACCACGTCTACGCCCTCGGGAACACGTTCTGGCAGGTCCCGTGACGTTGTTCATGACGGATTCTTCCCAGCGCGGACACAGGGTCGCGGGGCTACCGATAAACTTGTTCCATACCACCGAGGAAAAGGAGCCACGATGGCAGCGATGAAGCCGAGGACTGGAGACGGACCCATGGAGGCCGTCAAGGAGGGGCGCCTCATCATCGTGCGTGTTCCGCTCGAAGGCGGCGGCCGTCTGGTCGTCTCCGTGAACGACGCCGAAGCAAAGGAGCTTCACGACGTGCTCGCAGCCGTCGTGAACCCCTGAGTCCTCTCCCGTATCCAGCGGGACGAAAAGGGCGGCGGATCATCGGATCCGCCGCCCTTTCTGTGTGTCAGGGAGCCTCAGTCGGGCTCTGCGACGCTGATCAGCTGCAGCAGGCCCTCGCCGGACGCGGAGATCGATGCCAGGACGGCCTGGGACTGCTGGGTCTCCTGGATGAGCGAGCGGTAGGCGGCGGTGACGGCGTCGCGCTGCACGGGGTCGGCGACCTTGCCGCCGACGAGGATGCGCGGGACCAGGACGATCCCGCCGGTGCGGACCAGACGCAGACCGTGCTCGACGTACTCGATGACGTTGTCGGGGTCGGCGTCCACGAGGACGATGTCGTAGGAGCCCTCGTTCATCCGAGGCAGCACATCTGCGGCGCGCCCGGTGATGAACCGTGCCCGAGTGGTCGGTATGCGGGCCTCGGCGAACGCCTGGCGGGCGGCGGCGAGGTGCTCCGGTTCGTTGTCGATGGAGGTGAGGACGGCATGCGGTGCGCCGCGCAGCAGCCAGAGGCCCGAGACGCCGGCCCCGGTGCCGATCTCGACGATCGTTCTGGCGTTCACGGCGGCCGCGAGCACCGCGTACTGGGCGCCGACGAGGGCGCTGATCGGCGCGGCGCCGATCTCGTCGGCACGGGCACGGGCGCGGGTGATGGCGTCCGGCTCTGCGGTGGCCTCGCGGATGTACCGCGCGTTGGCGTCGTGCTCGCTCATGGCGTCTCCCGTACTGCTGGTTCTCCTTCAGATTAGGCGCATGCCGCGTCCTTGTCCGTCAGGCGCGGCGCGGTAGCCTGGAGCCATGGGGTTCGGACTCGACTTCGAGAAGCTGCTGGTGATCGGCCTGATCGCCGTGCTGCTGATCGGTCCTGAGCGGCTGCCGCACTACGCCGAGCAGTTCGCGAAGCTGGTGCGCCGTGGCGGTGAATTGCTGCGCGACACGAAGAGCCGCGTCGAAGAGGAGATGGGCCCAGAGGTCGCCGATGTGGATTGGCGCAAGCTCGACCCCCGCCAGTACGACCCGCGGCGCATCATCCGCGACGCGCTGTTCGAGGATGCGGCCCCCGCGCCTGTCGCGACGTCGCCCGCAGTCGCGGCTGCGGCACCCATGGCATCGCCGATCGATCCCGTCGTTTCGAAGGCGACTCCGGTCTTCACCCGGTCGAGCCCGCCGCCGTTCGACCCCGAAGCGACCTGACGGCGCCTGCGCCCAGACCGTTCAGCCGATCTTCGCGCGCATCCGTGCGATGTCGGCATCCGAGACGACCGCCCGCGGAAGCGCCGTCATCGCCGAGCTGTCGCGCAGCTGCAGCATCACGGCGTCCGGCCCGGCCTTCATACGACGAAACGTCGAGAACGCGACTCGTGACGTACCGCGGGCGCTCTCGACCCGCAGCTCGTTCTCGCCGACCGTGACCGAGACGCTGGTCCCCTCAGGCATCGTGGTGGTCAGCGATCGCCGAACGCTCGTCATCGTGAGGATGACGTAGAGGATCATGATGCCCGCGAAGAGCGCAGGCATCACGACGAGGCGTCCGGCCTGGGACGGAGCGGCCGCCAGCGCCGACCCGAACGGAACGAGCGTCCAGAGCAGACCAGCGCCCAGCAGCACCCACACGACGATCGACAGCGGACGGGTGAGCAGGAAGATCGTCGCGTCTCGGGACATACGGGTCAGCAGGTCGCGATCGACCTGGACGAATCGGTGCGCATCGCTCATCAGAACATTCTCCCGCCGCCCGGCTCACGCCGGTGAGAACGGGAGCGAACGGCCTGCCAGACCGCGGCCCTTCGTCATGATGCGCTGCGCCAGCGCATCGATCGCGGATGCCGCGGCATCCGACGGGTCCTCGAGCACGACGGGTGCTCCGGCGTCCCCGCCGGCACGCAGCGCAGGACTGAGCGGGATGGACGCCAGCAGTTCGACCCGATCCGTCGGCGTCGACAGTGCGCTGGCAACCTCGGCGCCTCCGCCGGATCCGAACAGGTCGATCACCGTGCCGTCAGGCAGGGCGAATGCCGCCATGTTCTCTACGACGCCGATCACGCGCTGACCGGTCTGGCGGGCCACCAGTCCGCTGCGGATCGCGACGTCGGAGGCGGCGGACTGCGGCGTCGTCACCACGAGCACCTCGGCATGGGGGAGGAGCTGCCCGATGGAGATGGCGATGTCGCCGGTGCCGGGGGGCATGTCGATGAGGAGAACGTCGAGATCGCCGAAGAACACGTCCGTGAGGAACTGCTGCACCGTCCGATGCAGCATCGGGCCGCGCCACGCCACGACGGACTCGCCGTCGCGCAGGAACATGCCGATCGAGATCGTCTTCACACCGTGCGCCACCGGCGGAAGCATCAGGTCGTCGATGCGGGTGGGCTGGGTGCCGGCCGGGATGCCGAGGAGGCCGGGGATCGAGAAGCCGTGCACATCGGCATCCACCAGTCCGACGGCGAGCCCTCGTGCGGCCAGGGAGACCGCAAGATTGGCCGTCACGGTGGACTTGCCGACTCCGCCCTTGCCGCTGGAGACGAGGATGACGCGCGTCAGGGAATCGGGACCGAACGGCATCTGACGGGCGGGTCTCCCCGCACGGAGCTTCTCCGTGAGCGCCTTGCGCTCGGCGGGCGTCATCACGCCGACCGCGACCTCGACATCCTCGACACCGGGTACGGATGCCGCGGCCCGGCGCACATCGGACTCGATGCGGTTCGCGGCGGGGCAGCCGACGATCGTCAGAACGATGGCGACATGCGCCGTCGTGCCGTCCACGCTCACATCGCGCACCATGTCGAGGTCGCCGATCGGCTGACGCAGCTCGGGGTCGGAGACGGCTGCGACGGCGCGGCGGACCTGTTCGGCCGTCATCGCCGCGGACGCCGCGTCGTGATGGGGCCGGTGCGCGCAGGCGGTTCCTGCCCGGCGGCCGATCCCTCGGCGCCGTCGTCGTCGAGCTCGGCGAGCAGCGCGCGCAGCTCCTGCCGGAGCACGTCGCGCGTGACGATCTGGGAGTTGCGCTCCTCGAGCGACAGGCGCAGCGCGACGATCTCTCGCGCGAGGTACTCGGTGTCCGCGAGGTTGCGTTCGGCGCGCTGACGGTCCTGCTCGATCTGCACGCGGTCGCGGTCGTCCTGGCGGTTCTGCGCGAGCAGGATGAGCGGTGCCGCGTACGACGCCTGCAGCGACAGCATGAGGGTGAGCGCCGTGAAGCCCAGCGCGGCATCGTCGAAGCGCAGGTTCTCGGGCATCAGCGTGTTCCAGCTGATCCAGAGCACGCAGAACAGGGTGAGCAGCAGGAGGAACGCCGGCGTGCCCATGGCTCGGGCGACCCACTCCGTGAACCGTCCGAAGCGATCGCGCGACGTCGGTCGCTGTCGCGTCGTGCTGCGCCCGAGCGGTGCGTCGAGGCGGGCGCGCGGGGTCCGCGCCATCATCGTGCGCCGCCCTCGGCTGACGGCTCGTCGTCGTCATGCGTGCGCCAGTCGTCCGGAAGCAGATAGTCCAGGACGTCGTCGATGCTGATGGCCCCGACCAGTCGCTGCGCGGCATCCACGACCGGCAGGGAGACGAGGTCGTAACTGGCGAGCATGCGCGCCGCCTCGGCGGCGGATGCCGTGCCGGAGATCGTCTCCATGCTGTCGTCGATGATCGCACCCAGGCGCTCATGCGGCGGGTAGCGCAGCATCCGCTGGAAGTGGACGACGCCGAGCAGACGCCCTGTGGGCGTCTCGAACGGCGGAAGGGTCACGAACACGGCCGCGGCGAGTGCCGGATGCAGCTCATGTCGGCGGATGAGGGCGAGGGCCTCGGCGACCGTGGCGTCGGCGGAGAGGATGATCGGCTCGGTGGTCATGAGACCGCCGGCGGTATCGGGTCCGTACGCGAGGAGCGTGCGGACGTCCTCCGCCTCCTCCGGCTCCATGAGTTCGAGAAGCTGCTCGAGGCGCTTCTTCGGAAGCTGAGCCAGCAGGTCGGCCGCGTCGTCGGGCTCCATGTGGTCGAGGATGTCGGCGGCGCGTTCATCGCCGAGGCCGTCGAGGATGTGCACCTGCTCGTCCTCCGGCATCTCCTCGAGGGCGTCGGCGAGGCGATCGTCCGGCAGCTCTTCGGCGACTTCGATCATGCGCTTCTGGGGCAGGTCGAGCAGCGTGCTGGCGAGGTCGGCCGCGTGCAGCTCGGAGTACGACGCGACCAGCTGCTCGGCGGACTGCGCCTCTCCGGGTGTGCGCTCCTCTGTGACCTCGTTCCAGGCCGCGAAGGCCGTGGGCCCCTTGGCGAACGGGGAGGCGCTCGTCTTCGGCTTGCGCAGGAACAGCTGCGTGATGCTCCACTCGCCGAGCCGGTTCGGCTCGATCGCGACGTCTTCGATGACCGCGGTGCCGCCGCCGTCGACGAACCCGACACGCCGTCCGAGCAGTTCGGCCAGGACGCGGAGTTCGCCGGGGCGCGGCTGGAAACGGCGCACGTTGATGAGTCCGGTGGAGATGACCTGACCGGCGCGGATCGACGTCACGCGCCCGATCGAGAGGAACACGTGCCGACGACCCGGGATCTCCACCACCAGCCCGATCACGCGCGGCGCGGCCGAACTTCGGTACACGATGACGACGTCCCGGACCTTGCCGAGCCGGTCGCCCACGGGGTCGAAGACGGCGCACCCGGCAAGGCGCGCGACGAATACCCGTTGAGTGCTCACGCACCCAGCGTAGTCGGCGAGGGCGGTCGCGAGGAGTGTGCGGCACCGGTGCGGGGCACGCATGGAAGAATGGACGGATGACCATGCTGAACCGCCCCGCAGACGGTGCCGACACCGGCGAGACCGTTGCCTCGATGCGCGAGTACGAACGTGCGCAGAAGACGGTGTCTCAGCTCATCGCCGGCGAAGTCCCCGCGCGGGACATCGCGATCGTCGGCCAGAGTGTTCGGACGGTCGAGAAGATCACGGGCCGGCTCGGTTATGCGGCGGCAGCGCGCTCCGGCGCGATCAACGGCCTGCTCATCGGACTCCTGCTCTCGGCGATCATGGTGATCGGCACCCCGGACGCGCCGATCCAGCTCTTCGTCGCATACCTGTTCATCGGTGTCGCGATCGGCATGCTGCTGAGCCTGGTGACGTTCGCGATCGTGCGGCGTCGGCGCGATTTCGCCAGCGTCACGCAGCTGGCCGCCGATCACTACGAGGTGACGGTGCTGCCGGCATCCCTGGCCAAGGCGAGGCAGGTGCTGGGCGGCGGTCAGAAACCGGCGGCTGCTCGACCGCCGGTCGACCTCGACGAGCCGCCGCGTTACGGCGAGCGGGTGACGCCGGAGCAGCCGCAGAACGGTGCGGCCCCGGCCGCTCCCCGGTCGGCATCGTCGGCCGCCTCGGCGACCGGCGGCCAGCCGGTGATCCCGCCGCGGCCGGCGGACCCGCGTCCTCGCTACGGCGAGCGGGTCCCGGGCACCCAGCAGCCGACCCCAGAGACCGCCGCTCCGGAGCGGACCTCCGCTCCTGACGAGACGGGCACGGAGCCGGATGCCGCGGCGCAATCGGATGCCGACGCTCCGCGCAAGCCCGCGAGCGACGACTGAGGCCATGGCCGAGAAGCCGCTGCGCATCGACGTGGCGCTGCCGAACGGGACGGTGACGGTCCCGGCATCCCTGTCGTCGCCCACCGGCGAGACCGACCGCGGCACCGTCGTCATCGCGCACGGCGCCGGCGCGGGGATGGATCACCCTTTCCTCGTCGGATTCGCCGCGGTGCTGAACGAGGACGGTTTCACGACCGTCCGGTTCGACTTCCCGTACCGTGTGCAGGGACGCCGGATGCCCGGGTCGGCCGCCCATGCGATCGCGACCTGGAACGCCGTGATGGCCGAGGTCCGCGCGCGCACGGACGGACCGATCTGGGCCGCGGGGAAGTCGTACGGCGGACGGATGGCCTCGATGGCGGCGGCCGAGGGCATGGACGTCGCCGGGTTGATCTATCTGGGGTATCCGTTGCACGCGCCAGGCAAGCCGGAGAAGCCACGCGCGGAGCACCTGCCGGCCGTCGCGGCGCCGCAGCTGTTCATCGAGGGATCGCTCGATCCCTTCATCCAGCCGTTGTCGCAGTTCGAGGAGGTCGTCGCGACCTGCCGCGACGCGCACATCGCCTGGATCGACGGCGGCGGCCATTCCTTCGAGGTGAAGGGGAACAAGCGGACGGCCGACGTGATCGGCGCGTCGCTGGCGCCGCTCGTGACGGCGTTCGCGGCACGGTCCGAGTGAGGTCTGCCACGATGGTCGGGTGAGCCTCGACCGCATCGCCCTCATCTCGGACGTCCACGGCAACCTGACGGCGCTGGACGCCGTGCTGGCCGATATCGCGGGTCGCGGCATCCATCGGGTGTTCAACCTCGGCGACACGGCGGGCAAGGGCCCGCGCGGTGAAGCGGCCGTGCGTCGCTGCCGCGAGGCGTGCGAGGTGAACGTCCGCGGGAACTGGGACGACTTCCTGCGCTTCACCGCCGATGACGCCCCGGAGGAGATGCGCTGGTGGCACGCCGAGCTGTCGGCCGAGAGCCTGGCGTGGCTGGGAGCGCTGCCGCTCAGCCACGACCTCGTGATGAGCGGACGGCGGATCCGCCTGTTCCATGCGTCGGCCGAGAGCCCGCACAAGCGCGTGCACTTCCACCACACCGAGGAGCAGTTCTCGGGGATGTTCGCGAACACCGAGATGACCGGAGACGAACCGGCTCCTGATGTGGTCGGCTACGGCGACATCCACGACGCCTACATCGAGTCCACGGAGGGCAGGACGCTGTTCAACGTGGGCAGCGTGGGCAACCCGCTGGACGTGCCGGAGCCGTCCTACGTGATCCTGGAAGGGATTCCGGATGCCGAGCAGCCGGCTCCCTTCGGCATCCAGTTCGTGCGGGTGCCGTACGACGTCGAGTCCGAGGTCGCCGTGGCGGAGTCGCTGCAGATGCCGACGCGCGACGTCTGGGCGGTCGAACTGCGCACCGCCGTGTACCGGGGGAGGCAAGGATGAGCGGATTCCATCACGTCGAGGTGTGGGTCGCGGATCGCGCGGAGGATGCCGCATGGCGCTGGTTGATGTCGTCGCTGGGCTTCGAGCTGGAGCAGGAGTGGCCTGACGGTATGTCGTGGGCGGCGGGTGGTGCGTATCTGACCCTGACGACCTCGCCGAACCTGTCGGCCGTCGCGCACGACCGCCGACGACCGGGCGTCAACCATCTGGCGTTCCACGGCGGTTCGCCCACTCAGGTCGACACGGTCGTGGCTTCTGCGCCCGAGCACGGCTGGACGCCGCTGTATCAGGACCGGTATCCGCATGCGGGCGGACCCGACCACTACGCGGGCTGGCTCGAGAACGCCGCCGGGTTCAAGGTCGAGATCGTCGCCTCGCGCTAGTCTGGCCGCGACCGTCGAGCTCACGCCGCCAGCAGGCGCTCGACGCGCTCGACCTCCTCATCCAGTTCGGCACGCTCCGCCCGGGTGAACCGGCGCCGTACCGGACCGATCACGACGCGGCCGTCCTCGATGCGCCACAGCCCTTCGTGCCAGCCGTCGACGAACAGCGCGTGCAGCTGGGCGCGGTTCTCGCCGATCCACATGTTCCGCGCCTCGGGCTCGGTGACGCGATCCCGTCCGGCATGGGACAGCCATACGTTGTCGTAGTTGCCGAGCAACCGGACCGGAGCGGGGACGTCCTCATCCGCGATCGGCGCATCCGGGACGTCGTAGAGCACGCGCCCGTCTTCGTCTTCGTAGCGCACCAGGTCCGGCATCCTGCTCAGCACGGGTCCCAGCCGGGTGACGGCCGACCACGCCGTCACATCGGAGGCCGTCGCGGGACCGAAGGCGCGCAGATAGCGCCGAACGATCGCGGCGGGATCCGGCTCGGCGAGCGGCACTCCCGTCCAGCGGTCGACGTAGTCGTAGATCACACCACCCGATTGCCGCCACGCCCCGCGCGGCGGCAGCTGGACCAGGGGCGCCCGGAGCCGTGCCACCTGCCCGAGCTGGGTCGCGGGGTAGGGGAAGACCTCGGCGAGCCGGCGCCCGATCTCGCGCTGGGGAAGCGGCCCGTCGGCGAGTACGCGCGCCAATGCTGCGGTGAACGCCTCGGGGGCGACCTCGCGCGCCAGGCCCACGGCCTGACTGGATCGCAGCTCCTGTTGCATCCGCGGCTCGAGCCATGGACGCAGCGTCGCAGCATCCTGCGAGGTCAGCAGGTGGATCGTGCCACGCATCGTGAGCAGCCGTACGAGCTCTCGCGCCTCCAGGCCGCGAGTGATCGCGAGCGGGTCGAAGGAGCGCAGACGAGCGGCGAGTGAGAGGTACGGGGGCAGATTCTCCTGCGCCTGCAGCCCGATCAGGTGCTCGATCGTTGCCGTCGGCGTCGCGTCGACCCGTTCGAGCAGGTGCTGACGCAGAAGCAGGGTCCGTCCGAGACGCCGTCGGTTCAGCCGCATGGCTGAACGCTACACGGCCTCCGCCGACGTGTCGCGATAGTCTGGCCGGCATGCCCCTCGTCCTCGTCACCGGTGCCGCGCGCGCCAACAGCATCGCCGCCGGGATCGTCCCTCGGCTGCGCGCGGACGGCTGGGAGGTCGTGACCAGCGACCTCTCGGATGCCGACTATCCGCGCGATCTCTCGACGCACGAGGGGCCGGACGAGCTCATCGCCGCCGTCACTCGCGAGCGGGGCCCGATCTCCGCGCTCGTGCTTTCGCATGCGCACGACGTCGAATCCGGCATCCTCGACACGACGGCCGCGAGCTTCGACCGGCACGTCGCGATCAATGCCAGAGCGAACCTTCTCCTGATCGCGGCCTTCGCACGGCAGATCCCGGATGCCGGGGGAGCAGTCGTCGCCCTCACGAGCGATCACACCACGGGCAATCTGCCCTACGGATCCTCCAAAGGCGCGCTGGATCGTCTCGTGATCTCGGCCGCCAGAGAACTCGGTCCGCTCGGCATCTCGGCGAACGCGCTCAATCCTGGTCCGATCGACACCGGATGGATGCCGGAAGGGTTCGCGGAGTCCCTCGTCCCCGCGCATCCTCTCGGACGGATCGGGACGCCAGCCGACATCGCGGCCTTCGTGTCATTCCTGGTCTCACCCGAGGGCCGCTGGGTCTCCGGCCAGCTGCTGCACGCCGACGGCGGGTTCTCGGCACGCTACTGAGCGCGCGTCAGGGCATCAGCTCCGGGTCCTCGACCAGACGGCGCATGGTCGACAGGCCGAGTGCGCTCATCGTCGCGTTCGACTCGACGTAGTACCAGCCGAGGCCCATCGCCTGCTGGAACGCCCAGGCCGCACCCCGCAGCCACTCGACCTCATCGACGTCGAGAGCGTCCCGCAGGCGGGCGCGACGCGGCGCATCGAACAGGTGCCACGCGGCGACCAGGTCGAGCGCGCGATCGGCTGGACCGAACGATCCGCTGTCGAGCACGCCGGCGAGCCGACCGCTCTCGACGAGCAGGTTCGGCGGAGTCAGGTCGCGGTGCGACATCGCGACGGCATCCGATGGCCCGAGTTCGCGCAACCGCTCCCACAGTGCGTGAGCGCGCTCGACGTCCAGCAGGCCCTCGCTGCGGGCGAAGCATTCCGCCATCCAGTCATCGTGATCGCGCAGGTCGCCACCGCGGCCGCGACCGTCGAACGAGCGCGCACCGACCTGGACGCCCCGAAGCGCCGCGATGAGCGCGACGATATCGTCGACCAGCGCGTCGGAGCCCTCGAACCCATCGGGTGTCGCCGGTGCACCGGGCACCCAGGTCTGCACACTCCACGCCGAGGCGTACGCCTCCGTCGGAACACCGACACCGACCGATGCCGGTGCCGGAAACGGGGTCGCGGCAGCGAACTCGGCCATCGCGCGCGCCTCGTCCTGCAGTTCCGTCGCCGGCACAGGGGCGAAGGGGAATCGTGCGACCAGCTCGTCGCCGACGCGGAACAGGCCGTTCACCGTCCCCGCCGATGCCAGCGCGCGGACCGGCAGCCCGCGCAGATCGGCGAACTGCTCGGCGATCAGGCGCGTCGCGAGCGTCTCATCGACCGTCACGCCTGGACGCGCGCGATCCAGGCCTCGACCTCGTCGGCGGTGCGGGGGATACCGGCGGAGAGGTTCACGGGGCCGTCCGCGGTCATGACGATGTCGTCCTCGATCCGAACGCCGATGCCGCGCAGCTCCTCGGGAACGGTCAGGTCGTCGATCTGGAAGTACAGACCGGGTTCGATCGTGAAGACCATGCCGGGCTCCAGGATGCCGTCGTAGTACATCTCCCGACGCGCCTGCGCGCAGTCGTGCACGTCGATGCCCAGGTGGTGGCTCGTCCCGTGGACCATGTAGCGGCGGTGCTGGCCGCCGGCATCCGCGTCCAGCGCCTCTTCGGCCGTCACGGGCAGCACGCCCCACTCGGCGACGCGCGTGGCGATGACCTGCATGGCGGCCTCGTGGACCGTGCGGAACGGCACGCCGATCTTCGCTGCGGCGAATGCCGCATCGGCGGCTTCGCGGACCGTCTCGTAGACCCGGCGCTGCACCTCGGAGAAGGTCCCGTTCACGGGGAGCGTGCGGGTGATGTCGGCAGTGTAGAGGCTGTCGGCCTCGACTCCGGCATCCACCAGGATCAGGTCGCCGGGTACGACCGTGCCGTCGTTGCGCGTCCAGTGCAGGTAGCACGCGTGCGGACCGGAGGCGGCGATCGTGTCGTACCCCTCGCCGTTGCCGTCCTCGCGGGCACGGCGGTGGAAGACGCCCTCGACGACGCGCTCGCCGCGAGTGTGGGAGGCGGCGTCCGGCAGCGCGCGGATGATGTCGTCGAATCCCTGTGCCGTGATGTCGACGGCGCGGCGCATCTCGGCGATCTCGAACTCGTCCTTCACCAGCCGCAGCTCCGATACGAACTGCGCGAGCTCAGCATCCTCGAGCGTCACATCTCCTGACGCGGGGACGAACGCGTGCAGGTGGTCCGTGGCGACGGCGAGGTCGGCGGCGACGCCTGCCAGCGACGGGCGGGGCCCGATCCAGAACTCGCCGACGGTGGCGTCCGCGTAGAACTCGGTGGTCGTGCGGTCGGCGCGCTCGCGGAAGTACAGGGTGACATCGTGCCCGGCATCGGTCGGTGCGAACACGAGCACGGAATCGGGCTCCGCGTCAGCGGCCCAGCCGGTGAGGTGCGCGAACGCGGAGTGCGCGCGGAACGGATAGTCCGTGTCGTTGCTGCGCTGCTTCAGCGACCCGGCCGGGATCACCAGACGCTTTCCCGGGAACGCGGCCGAGACCTTGTCACGGCGTGCTGCGGCGTACGGCGCCTGTGCGCGGGGTGCCGGAAGCGACTCGGGGCGCTCGGCCCAGCCGGTCGAGATCGTGTCGAGGAAGCCGCGTGGGAACGGCTGCTTGCGGTTCGTGACGGGCGTCTTTGCCGCGTCTTCTTCGGTGGCCTGTGCGATCGTGTCGCTGGATCCGGTGCTCATGCCTCCAGTCTCTCACTCCGCGCCGCCGCGTAGGCTGGGCAGGTGAGTCCAGACAGCACCACCCCGCGTCCTTCACCGGCGGTCACCATCGTCATCGACGCGGCGCTGGTCGTCGTCTTCTGTGTGCTCGGCGGTCTCTCGCATTCCGTCGGCGAACCGGATGCCGTGGCCCGCATCGTGTTCTCGATCTGGCCGTTCCTGGCTGCGCTCATCGTGGTGCATGCCGTCGCACTCGCGACGAACGTCGATGCCTCGCGCGTGGTTCCGGGCGCACTGGTCTGGCTCGTCACCTTCGGCGGTGGGATGGCGCTGCGGGCCCTCACGGGTCAGGGGACGGCCTGGGCGTTCGTCGTCGTCGCGGCGGTGACGCTCGCGGTCTTCCTGATCGGCTGGCGCCTGATCAACGCCGTGGTGCAGCGCCGCCGTACGCGCTGAGCGCTCAGCCGACCGGTTTCTCAGCCGGCCGGTTCGAGCTGGACGACGAGCCCGCGGTGATCGCTGCCGTCGGCATCGAGCACGAGCGATCCGGTCGGCTCCCAGTTGGGGCTGGCCATGATGTGATCGATCGGCGCACCGAGCAGTTCGGGGTACGACGCCGGCCAGGTCGCCACGGCTCCGTTGCCGGTGCGCGTCGCCACGTCGCGGCAATAGCCCATGTCGCCGCCGTCGGCACCGAGCGACGCCATGTGATCGATCGTCGCGTTGAAGTCGCCGGCGAGGATGAAGTCGCCCTGCGGGCACTGATCGGCGATCCAGGCGAGATCGCTCTGCCAGCGCTGCATCGCCTCGGGGCGGGGCGCGACGGCGTGCACGGCGACGACGGTCGGACCGTCGCCGTCCACCGGCATCACGACCGCGCTCGGAACCGAGCTGGTGTTGCTGGTCCCGTCGACCGAGGACTGGATGACCGAGTAGTCGCCGAGGTCAGGCGAGATGAGGATCGTGGTCTGCCATGCCTGCGGACCGTTGTCGACATCGGGGTTGAACTGCACGTGGTGCACCCACATCGGGTGCCCCTGCTCGCGCAGCATCACGGCGATCCGTGCGCCGACGGACTCCGCGGTCTCCGGAAGCGCCACGATGTCGGCATCCTGTTCGAGGATCTCCGCGGCGATGTCGTCCGCCGGGATCGCCTCGCCGGCGGTGTTCCAGGTCAGCACGCGCACGGAGCCTTCGGTCTTCTCCGGCAGCGTGTCGGCGCCGAGCCCGCGAACCGCTCCGATGGCAGCCGTCGCACCGGCGCCGATCAGGGCGACGATCAGGATGGAGGCGGCGAAGCCGCGCAGCGGCTTCGCGAACAGGAGCAGCAGCGAGACGATCGCGATGACGCCGAACGCGGCGGCGACAGCACCGCGCACGGCCACCAGCTGCGCGAACGGGTAGGTCTGCTCCAGTCGGAAGAACTGCGGCCACACCACGACAGCCGTCGCGATCGCGAACAGCACGGTCAGCAGAATCCCCAGTACTCGGAACATCGCCCACCAGCCTACGGGCGCGATCTGTGAATCGACTGGCGCGCCCCGCCAGCGCATCGGACGATACGCTCGTCGGATGAGGAGTGCGCAGCGATTCGAGGGTCCGAGCGACCTGCACATGCACTCGAACCACTCCGACGGCACCCAGTCGCCCGCCGAAGTCGTGCGGCAGGCGCATCTCCACGGCATCCGCACGCTCGCACTGACCGACCACGATCGCACCACGGGGTGGGACGAGGCCGCCAGCGCCGCCGGCGAATACGGGATGACCTTCTTCCCCGGCATGGAACTGTCCGCCAAGCACCAATGGCGCAGCGTGCACGTGCTCGGCTACCTCTTCGATCCCGTCGACCCTGCGCTGACCGCCGAGACCGATCGGATCCGCGGCGACCGCATCGGCCGAGCGGAGCGGATCGTGCGCAACATCGGCAGGGACTACGACCTGAACTGGGAGGACGTGGTCGCCCAGACGATGCAGGATGCCACGGTCGGCCGTCCGCACATCGCCGACGCCCTCGTCGCCCGCGGGATCGTGCGCGACCGCGCAGAGGCCTTCGACGGCATCCTGCATCCGCGCGAGGGATACTACGAACCGCACTACGCCCCGGACCCGCTGACGGCGGTGCGTCTGATCACGCGTGCCGGGGGAGTGGCGATCATCGCGCACCCCGTGACGGCGGGGCGCGATCGGATGATGCCGGTGTCCTTCATCGAGCAGCTGATCGCCGAAGGCCTCGGCGGCTTCGAGATCGACCATCGTGAGAACACCGAGGACGGCAAGCGGCTGCTGCGATCGATCGCCGCCGAGCACGATCTCATCGTGACGGGTTCCAGCGACTATCACGGCGCTGGGAAGCCCAACGTCCCCGGGGAGAACAGCACATCCGACGAGATGGTGGCGCGGATCATCGACCGCGCGACGGGAAGCCGGCCGCGCTACCCCTGAACCCGCGCGGCGGATTGTCGGGAAGCTCCCGGTGTTCTGTCCGGCCGCGACGATAGGTTGGCCGGCATGCAACGGGCGACTTCCCTGGAACGGCGCATCGACGAGGCCGCCCATCGGCTCCTGCGGGATGCCTCGGCCGACGGCGTCCGCGCCGGAGTCATCGAGTTCGCCGTGTTCGTGCTCAAGCAGGCCTGGGCGTGCGTGTTCGGTGCGGCGCTGCTGATCGTGATCGTCGCGGCGCGCCTGTGGTATCCGGACGATGCGGTCATCGCGCGCAACGATGCGCTGACCATCGCCGCCGTCCTGATCCAGGTCGCCATGCTCGTGTTCCGCCTCGAGACCGGCCGCGAGCTCTGGGTCATCATCCTCTTCCACGCCACCGGAACCGTGATGGAGCTGTTCAAGACGGACGTCGGCTCATGGATGTACGCCGCGGACGGCGTGCTGCGCCTCGGCGGTGTGCCGCTGTTCAGCGGGTTCATGTACGCCGCGGTCGGCTCGTACATGGTGCGCGTGCATCGGCTGTTCGACCTGGGATTCGTGCGCTATCCGCGTCGCTGGATCACGACGGTGCTCGCCGCCGCGATCTACCTGAACTTCTTCACGCACCACTTCTGGTGGGATGCCAGGTGGGTTCTGCTCGCCGCCGTCGTCCTGCTCTGGCTGCCGACGGTCATGCACGCACGGGTCTGGCGCCGGGTGCTCCGGTTGCCGTTGCTGGTCGTGTTCGCCGGAGTCGCCGTCTTCATCTATCTCGCCGAGAACATCGGCACGTGGGCCGGCGCCTGGGCGTACCCGGATCAGGTGGATGCGTGGCAGCCGGTCTCGCCGAGCAAGCTCGGCTCCTGGTTCCTGCTCATGATCATCTCGGTCGTGATGGTCACCTGGGTCTACCCGCCGCGCGCACCCGTCACGGTGTCGTCCGCGGACGACGAAGGGCGGATGCCGCAGCATCCGCCCTTCGAGGAAGAGTCTCAGGCCCCGGCGGCCGGAGCCTGAGGGACTGAGCCGCCGCCGGATCCGCCGCGGCGACGACGGCGGCGGCGTGCCGGAGCCGGCTTGCCGTCGTGGTGCTCCTTGCCGGCGCCGTCGTGCGTGCCGGCGCCCTCGGCGCCGCGGTCGACGGCCGGTGCATCCTTGGAGTGCTCGTCCTTCGACTCGGCGCCTTCGATGAACGTCGAGCCGACGGCATCCTCGGCCTGACGACGGCGACGGCGACGACGCGTGGTGCCGTCGGATGCGCCCTCGGCCGCGGCATCCGCAGCCTTCTCCGGGCGCTGGCGCTGGGTCTTGACGGCCTGCGTCTTGGGCGCGGTCGTGAGTCGGCCCTTCGTGCCCTCGGGGATGTTCAGGTCGCTGTACAGGTGCGGGCTCGACGAATACGTCTCGACGGGCTCCGGCTGACCGAACTCCAGCGCACGGTTGATGAGGGCCCACTTGTGCAGGTCCTCCCAATCGACGAACGTGACCGCGATGCCGGTCTTGCCTGCGCGACCGGTGCGGCCGGCGCGGTGCAGATACGTCTTGTCCTCGTCGGGGATGGTGTGGTTGATGACGTGCGTCACATCGTCGACGTCGATGCCTCGCGCGGCGACATCGGTCGCGACGAGCACGTCGCGCTTACCCGCCTTGAAGGCCGCCATCGAGCGCTCGCGCTGCTCCTGGCCCATGTCGCCGTGCACGCCGCCGACGTTGAAGCCGCGGTCGCCGAGCTCGTCGACGAGGCGCTGAGCGGCGCGCTTGGTCCGTGTGAAGATCACGGTCTTGCCGCGACCATCGGCCTGCAGGATGCGGGCGATGACCTCGTCCTTGTCCATCGAGTGCGCGCGGTACACCAGGTGCTTGATGTTCGCCTGCGTCAGTCCCTCGTCCGGATCGCTCGCGCGGATGTGGATCGGGTTCGACATGAATCGGCGCGCGAGCGCGACGATCGGGCCGGGCATGGTCGCCGAGAAGAGCTGCGTGTGGCGCTTCTCCGGGACCTTCTGGAAGATCTTCTCGATGTCGGCGAGGAAGCCGAGGTCGAGCATCTTGTCGGCCTCGTCGAGCACGACCTCGGTCGCGTTGGAGAGGTCGAGCAGGCGCTGGCCGGCGAGGTCGATGAGTCGACCTGGTGTGCCGACGACGATCTGCGCACCGGCCTTGAGCTGGTCGATCTGCCCCTCGTACGCCTTGCCGCCGTAGATGGCGACGACGCTGGTCGAGCGGTTGCTGGTGAGCAGGTCCATGTCCTCGTAGACCTGGACGGCGAGCTCACGGGTCGGAACCACGATGAGCGCCTTGACGCCCGGCTCCGGGTTCTCACCCAGTCGCTGCACGACGGGGATGCCGAAGCCGAAGGTCTTTCCGGTTCCCGTCTTGGCCTGACCGATGATGTCCTGGCCAGGGAGGCCGAGGGGGATCGTCTGCTCCTGAATGGGGAACGCGTCCACGATGCCCTTGGCGGCGAGGGCGTCGACGATGTCCTGATCGATGCCGAGTTCGGCGAAGGTTGTCACGATGTGATGTTGCCTGTCCGGCGGCCCGTGCGCGGGGCGCGCCACGTAAATACGGATCCACGCCGTCTCATGTGCCACAGGCGCGGGACCCTGCTCCGATGGCAGGGCGTGCGTCCAGCCTACCCGAGGGGCCCGCGACGTCTGGTAGAGCGGATGCCGGGCCGGTGACCGGGTCGGTAGTCTGAAGTCCATGGTTCAGTGGTTCTGGCAGCGCAAGGCGCCGCGGCGCACGCTCACTCTGCGCAGCCGCGGGGAGGACAGCGGCGCGACGCGCATCGACTTCGCCGAGCTGGCTCCGGAGGAGGCGCGCTTCCTCGGTCAGGCGGCATATCTGCAGCTCGGCTACTTCGAGACGCTCAGCCGTCTGATCCGTGCGACGCCGGAGCTCAGCGAGAAGGAAGCCATCTCCCGTGCCGCCGGCGCAGCTCTGGACAAGCACCGCGGCATCGTCGATCTCATCACCGAGCGCGGCGACGACCCCACTGAGCTCATGCTGCCCTTCCGCGAGCACCTCGACGCCTTCCGTCGCAAGACGATCGGCGCGCGGCCGCGGGAGACGCTGCTCGCGGTGTACATCACGGCCGGCATGCTCGACGACTTCTACCTCGCCCTGGCCGGCAGCTACGGTGAGACCGGCCGCCGGGTGGCGGAACTGCTGCGACAGGACGACCACGGCGATGAGATCGTCGCGCTTCTCACGGCGACGATCCAGTCGGATGCCGAGTGGAGGTCGTTGCTGTCGATGTGGGCGCGCCGGCTCGTGGGCGACACGCTGCTCGTGGCACGGTCGGCGCTGCGTCCGGAGCGGCTGGTCGTGGACGACGACCGCATCGAGCCGGTGTACACCGAGCTGATGGGCGCGCATGCGCGCCGGATGGACGCGATGGGCCTGGCGGCGTAGCCGTCGGATGCCCGCGCCGGTCAGATGCCGAGAGCGGTCTTCTTCGCGGCATCCGATCGCGTGCGCGCGGATGTGAGCGCGAGAGTCGCGACGGCGGCGACCGCGAGCGAGCCGACGATGCTCGCCAGCCACAGCCAGATGCTGTCCTGGCCGACGCCGGCCCACTGCATCGCGGTGTAGACGACCGCAGCGACGGCCGTCGCGATGCCCGGTGTCACGATCACACCGCGCATTTCACGACCGGGCAGCAGGAAGTGCAGGCCGATGCCCAGTGCGCACGCGGCGATGAGTGCGAGCAGGATGTACATGTCAGGCGACGAAGCCGACGCGACGCGATTCCTCGGTGCCGAGTTCGATGTAGGCGAGATTCGCGGTGGGAACCAGGTAGGAGCTGCCCTTGACGTCGACGAAGCTCACGTGCGTGGCGTTCTGCTCGAGCGCGGATGCCACCTGCGAGCGCACCTCATCAGCGCTGGAAGCGGTCTCGAAGTTCAGCTCACGGCCGGTGTTGACGATGCCGATGCGAATTTCCACGCGTGCTCCTTGAAGATCGGGGACTCAGGCAACTCTACCCCGCGGCCCAGGGCCGGGATCGGCCGCGCCGAGCTGTTTCGCCCACGGCGCACAAGCCTTTCGCGAAGCCGTGTCCGTGCGTCCCGCTACCGTGGAGGACATGACCCAGGATGCCGCTCAGATCGCCGTGATCGAGGCACCGCTGGATGCATCAGCCGTCGTGATCGGAGCTCCGGGGACGGGCAAGACCCACGCCCTCGTGTCACGGGTCGCCGCGCTTCTCGGCGTGCACGGGCTGCCGCCGGAGGCACTGCTCGTACTGACTCCGAGCCGGCAGGCGGCGACCCAGCTCCGTGATGCGATCGGCGTCCGGACCCGGCAGGCGACCCCTGGTCCGCTCGCTCGATCGCTGGCATCCTTCGCCTTCCAGATCGTACGAGGGGCGATGGTGCATGCCGGGATGGAGCCGCCGGCCCTGCTCACCGGCGCCGACCAGGACCGCATCATCGCCGACCTGTTGGAGGGTGACGCCGCCGACGAGGGCGACGGCGAGCCGTCGCGCTGGCCGGCGCAGCTGAGCCCCGCGATGCGCTCGTCGACGGGATTCCGCTCGGAGCTGCGCGCGTTCCTGGCCGAGTGCACCGAGCTCGGTGTCGGCATCGAGGAGCTGAGCGCATCGGACGATGAGATCTGGCGCGCGGTCGGCAGCTTCCTGCGCGATTACCGCCGGGTTCTCGGCGGCATGCGCGCCGCTCATCGTGACATCCCCGATCTCGTCAGCGAGGCGGCGTCGCTGCTGCGCGGCGCGGATCCACAGGCACTAGGACCACTCGCGGCGCTGCGCGTCGTGCTCATCGACGATGCGCAGGAACTGACGCGCGGCGGCATCGAGCTCGTCAGGGCGCTGCGCGCCAGAGGCATCGCGGTGTGCGCCTTCGGCGATCCGGACATCTCCTCCGGTGCCTTCCGCGGTGCGACGCCGCAGCTCTTCCACGAGCTCGCGGCGATGCTCGAGAAGGTGCACGTGCTCGACATGCCCCACCGGCAGTCGCCGCCGCTGACCGACCTCACCCGCACCGTGACGCAGGCGATCGGCGTCGCCGGACGAGTCGAGCACCGGCGCGCCCCTGACCCGTCGACCGAGGACGCGGCGAAGACCGTCGCGACGTTCGTCGCGTCCTCGCCGTACGAGGAGTACGACCGCATCGCAGGGGTGCTCAGGGACTGGCATCTCTCGCACGGTGTCGCCTGGAGCGACATGGCCGTCATCGCGCATGACACCCGTCAGGTGGCAGCCCTCGAGACCGAGCTCGCCGCACGTGAGGTTCCGACGCGTGCCGCGGGCGTTCAGCGCCCGCTCGGCAGCGAAGGAGTCGTGCGCGACATCGTCGGCATCGTGCGGCTCGCCCTCACCCCGGCGGACGAGCGCGAGGTCGATGCGCTGACCGAGGCATTGCGCACGCCGTTCGGCGGCATGGATGCGGTCGGTCTGCGACGCCTTCGGGCGCGGTTGCGCCACCTCGAGTTGGGCGACGGCGGTGCGACACCGGCCGGTGAACTGCTGCGTCAGGCGATGATGCATCCCGCGCACTTCGACCGGATCGACGCACCAGAGGCCAGAGCAGCCGACCGGTTCGCGGCGACGCTCGCCGAGGTGGCGGCCGCAGCCCACGCGGGAGAGACGATCCACGAGCTGCTCTGGCGCGTCTGGGACCGTTCGCGCGGATTGGACGGCGCTCGGCTCGAGAAGTCCTGGCGGGCCGCGGCCGAGCAGCCCGGCGGGGGTGAAGTGGCACGCGCTCTCGACAGTCTCGTCGCCCTGTTCGACGCGGCCAAGCGCTTCGTGGAGCGCTCGCCGGAGGAGAAGCCGACGGTCTTCATCCACGACATCCTCGACAGCGAGGTGCCGGAGGACACGCTCTCCACGCCCGATCGCCCCGGCCTGGTCACGCTGCTGACACCGGCGACCGCACTCGGCGGCGAGTTCGAGGCGGTCATCGTCGCGGGCGTGCAGGACGGCGTGTGGCCGAACGTGCGCCTGCGCGGCGGCATGCTGGGCGCCTGGCGTCTCGCAGATGCGGTGACTGCCGCGCGCAGCGGAGTCGAGGTCGCCGCACCCGGCGTGCTCGACCGACGGCGTTCCGCGCTGCATGACGAGCTGCGGTTGTTCGTCCGCGCCGTCTCCCGGGCGCGCTCGCGCCTGCTGATCACCGCGGTGGACGACGACGACATGACGCCCAGCGGCTTCTTCGCGTTCCTCCCGACCCCTGATGCACCCGAACTGCATCCGTCGGCGGAGCACCCGCTCACACTGCGTGGACTCGTCGCCCGCCACCGGCGCGCGCTCACGACCTCGGCATCCGCCAGGGTGCGGGACGAGGCCGCGGCGCAGCTCGCGATCCTGGCGGGCGAAGGTGTCGCCGGCGCGCGTCCCGACGAGTGGTACGGGGTCGCGACGCCGTCGACGCTCGGGCCGCTGCACGACCTGTCCGTCGAGGCCGCTCGCGTGTCGCCGTCGCGGATGGAGTCGTTCGAGGAGTGCGAGCTGAACTGGGTGGTCTCCGCGCTGGGCGGCGACACCGTGCTTCCGCCGTCGGCCGGGATCGGCACGATCGTTCACGAGGCCATGGAGAAGGTGCCGGACGGCGATCTGGAGCGCATGCGGGCGATCCTCGCCGAGCACTGGCCGGAACTGGATTTCGAGACGGCGTGGATCGGGCGCAAAGAACGCCGCCGGGCCGATCAGTACATCGACCGGCTGCACGCGTACCTCGACGACGTGGCGACCGAGGGCGGGCGGGTCCTCGCCAGCGAGGTCGAGTTCCGGTTCGCGGTCGACATCGATGAGACGACCGCGGACGCAGACGCGTCGGTGGACGGTGAGGACGCGGAGTCCTCGCGCCGGGCGCCCGCTGTTCACGCGCTGACCGCCGACGCCGGGCCGAACCCCCACCGAGCCGTCGTGCACGGATTCATCGACCGCGTCGAGACCTATCCGCCCGGCGCGGGCGAGCATGCCAAGGCCCGCGGGCAGAAATGGGAGCGCATGTCGCAGGGCACCGACGCGGGGCGGGTCGTCGTGGTCGACCTGAAGACCGGCAAGTACGAACCGGAGAGCGAGCAGAAGGTCGCCGATCACGCGCAGCTCGCGGCGTATCAGGTGGCGGTGCAGCAGGGCCTCGTCGATGGTGCCGACCCCGCCGCTCTCACCGGTGCGCGGTTGGTCCTGGTCGCCAAGACGCTCGCCGGCAGCGACTACCGCGTGGCGCATCAGCACACGCTCGACGATCAGGCGCGCACGGTGTTCCTGAACCGCATAGCCGATGCCGCTCGAGGCATGTCGGCGAGCAGCTTCACGGCGCAGGTCGAGGCGCACTGCGCCGACACCCAGTGGCGCGTGCAGCCGTGCCGCATCCACACCGTCCCGGCGGTGAGCGCATGACGAACGCCATCACGGTCTCGCGCGGCTGGGCGACGGCCGGACACGGCATCTCCGCGACGGACGTCGCCGCCGCACTCGGTCTGCCGACGCCGACTCGCGCACAGCAGCGCGTGATCGAGGCGCCCCCGACACCGGCGCTCGTCGTCGCCGGTGCCGGCAGCGGCAAGACCGAGACGATGTCGGGCCGCGTGGTGTGGCTGGTCGCGAACGGATACGTCCGGCGCGACGAGATCCTCGGTCTGACCTTCACGCGCAAGGCCGCCGGCGAACTCGCCGAGCGCATCGGCGCCCGCCTCGCCCTGATCGACGAATACGGCCGACGGGGGCTGCTCCCGCACTTGTCCGAGATCGTGGCGTCCGGGGCCCTGGGGCGCGTGGATGCCGCGGCGACCGGACCGCAGCGCGAAACCGTGCGCAGGCAGGTGCTCGACGAACTCGCCGTCCGCTACGAGACGGGGTGGAATCCCGCATCCACGCGGACGGCCGAGGACCTGCTGATCCGCCCGCGCGTGTCGACGTACAACGCGTTCGCGGACTCGATCGTGCGCGAGCACGCCGCCAGGATCGGGCGGGACCCCGACGTGGCGATGCTGAGCCAGGCGGCATCGTGGATGCTGGCGCGGGAAGTCGTGCTGCGCGCGGATCTCCCGGGTCTCGAGGAGATCGATCGCGCGGTCGGCGGTGTCGTCGACGCGGTGCAGCGACTCGCCGGCGATGCGCTCGATCACCGCGCCGACCTCGATCGCGCGGACCGGATCGCCGTGCGTCAGGCCGAGGCGTTCGCGCCGTACACGAGCGGGGGCACCGGCGACATCGACAAGGCGACGGCCAATCTGCTGGCGCTGCCGACGCTGACGATCCTGGTCCGGGAGTACATCGCCGAGAAGCAGCGCCGCGGCGTACTGGATTTCGCCGATCAGGTCGCCGGGGCGTTCGACATCGTCGAGTCCTCGCCCGATGTGCGCGATGAGCTGCGCGAACAGCATCGGGTCGTGCTGCTGGACGAGTATCAGGACACCTCCGTCATCCAGACCCGGTTCCTGGCCGCCCTGTTCCGCGACTCGGCGGTGATGGCCGTCGGCGATCCGCACCAGTCGATCTACGGCTGGCGCGGTGCCAGTGCCGACAACCTCTACGCGTTCTCGCGCACGTTCTCCGAATCGGCCGCGACCGATACCTACAGCCTCATGACGAGCTGGCGCAACGATGCGCGCATTCTCGACGTCGCGAATCGGGTGCTCGCGCCGCTGCAGCGCCCCGGCCTCGACGTTCCGCCGCTCGAGCCCCGGCCCGGTGCAGGGCCCGGCGACGTCGCCGTGCGGTTCCCGCTGACCGTCGATGACGAGGCGACGGAAGTCGCCGAGTGGTTCGCCGAGCGCCGCGCCGCGCACACCGGCGCGAAGCCGCATACGGGTGCGGTGCTGTTCCGCTCCAAACGGCACATGCAGACCTTCGCGGCGGCGCTGGCCGCCCGCGGCATCCCGCACCGCATCCTCGGGCTCGGTGGCCTTCTTTCGACACCGGAAGTCGTCGACGTCGTCTCCGTGCTGCGCGTGATCCACGATCCGAACGCCGGCTCCTCCCTGATCCGTCTCCTGGTCGGACCGCGCTTCGGCGTCGGAGTGGCCGACATGGCGGCCCTGTACGACCTCGCCGCCGAACTGGCCAGGCGCGACAGCGGGCTCCTTCCGCTGCCGGACGACCTGCGTCAGCGCATCCGCGCCTCGCGCGGCGCCGACGAGGCGGTCTCGATCATCGATGCCGTCGACGTCGTGCGGGGCCTCCGCGACGATTACCGGCTCATCCAGGGCATCACCCCCGACGGCCGCGCCCGGCTTCGTGCGGCCGGTGAGATGCTGGAGCGGCTCCGTCGTGCCGCGGCCCAGCCGCTTCCCGAACTCATCCGGCTGATCGAGCTCGAACTGCGGCTCGATATCGAGCTGGCGGCGAACGAGACCCGCGGACCCGCACGCGTCGCGGCGACGCAGCTGCGCGCGTTCTCCGACGAGGTCCGTGCCTTTCTCGCCGCCGACGACCGCGGGACGATCGGCAGCCTGATCGCCTGGCTCGACAAGGCCGAGAGCACCGATGAGCTCATGCCGCGTCCGGAGCCGCCGGAACCGGGTGTGGTGCAGCTGCTCACGATCCACGGTTCGAAGGGGCTGGAATGGGATGCGGTTGCCGTGGTCAGACTGGTGGATGACGAACTCCCGTCCCGACCGTCCGACACGGCGGGCTGGTTCGGGTTCGGGGTGCTCCCGTTCGCGCTGCGCGGCGACGCCGATGCCCTGCCGCGGTTCACCTGGATCCCCCCGACGGAAGAGGAACTCGACCCGGTCAAGCGCAAGAAGGCCGGCATCGCCTCATTGACCGGCAGGAGCGCGAAGGCCCCTGGCTCACTGACGGTGTTCAAGGACGCGTATCGGGAGTACCAGAAGCAGGAGGAGCGCCGTCTCGCCTATGTGGCGGTGACTCGCGCCCGCACTGATCTGCTGCTGTCGGGTTCGCACTGGGCGGGGCAGAAGACTCCGCGCAGACCGTCGCCGTACTTGGACGAGGCGCTGGAGATCCTCGGTCTCACCGTTCCGGGTGACCCGGGGGAGGAGAACCCCTATGACGGGCCGGGCAAGACCAGCCACTGGCCGTTGGATCCGCTGGGCGCCAGGCGCCGGACGGTGCTGTCCGCGGCGGATGCCGTGCGCGCGGCGGTCGAAGGTCCGGCACCCGAGCCATCGCTCGAGCTGTCGCGCCTGCTCGCCGAACGCGCAGCGCGGCAGAACGGCGCCGTCGCCGACGCGCCGACGCGTGTCCCCGCCTCGCGCTTCAAGGACTACGTCACCGACTACGACGGCACCGTACGCTCGCTCGCACGTCCGATGCCCGAGCGCCCGTACCGCCAGACCCGCCTCGGCACGCTGTTCCATGCCTGGGTCGAGCACCGCTCCGGGCTCGTCGGCGCCGGACGCGCCCCGGACGCCGCGCTGTGGGAGCTGGACGAGGAGCAGCCGGACGCGCAGGAGGGGTCGGCTGCGGACCAGGCCGACATGGCGCGACTCCAGGAGATCTTCGAGCGCAGCGAATGGGCCGAGCTGCAGCCGATTGCCGTCGAGATCGAGATCGACTTCGCGCTCGGGTCGTCGAACGCCGCGTCGGTGGGCGCACTTCCGGACCCGGCCGGACACATCGTGATCTGCAAGCTGGATGCCGTCTATCGACGTGCCGACCGCGGCGACCGCATCGAGATCGTCGATTGGAAGACCGGTAAGGCGCCGCGCACCGCGGCCGAGAAGGACGAGCGGATGCTCCAGCTCGCGCTGTACCGCCTGGCGTACCACCGCCGGTTCGGCGTGCCTCTGGAGGACATCGACGTCGCGCTCTACTACGTCGCCGACGACCTCGTGATCCGCGGGGACCGCGTCTACTCGGAGGAGGAGCTCGTCCAGCGCTGGAGCGCGGCACGCGCCGCGCGCTGAGCCTCGTCCTCGGAGCTCTCCTGCTCGGGGACGTCGTCCTCGTGATCGGAGGCCGACGATCCGCGCTGCTCGCGGTTGTCCTCTCGGGGCAGCAGATCCGACTGGGCGAGGTCGGTGAGATCTGCGGTGGCGTGCGGATCGCCGACGGCTTCGGCCTCCGCGGTCTCGAGCCACAGGTCTTCGGGGTTGTAGGCGTCGGTCTGCATCGACGTGTCGACGTCGGAGGGTTGCCGCTCGGGAACGCGATCGAGAGCCGCCAGCGCGGAATCCACACCGTCGCCGCGCTCGGCGATCACAGCGAGATCGTCATCGCGCAGGCCCTCCGCGAGCGAGTCGAGCAGCGCTGCCGCGTCGTCGACGATGTCGGGGCGACGCAGGGCGTCGCCGTGCACGAGCCACCGCGCGAACTCCAGCTCGGCCGTCAGCCGGGCGCGCACTCCGATGGCGGCATCCGGGGCGCGGCCGGAAGCCGCGGTGTACGCGGCCTGAACATCGGCCGCCGCGTTCGGAGCCGAGGACAGCCAGGCCAGGTCGACCGCCGGATCGCCCAATGCGAGGCCGTGCCACCCGACGACACCCGTCACCTGCGGGCCGTCGGTCGGGTCATCCGTGAACAGGAACGACGTCGCCTGGGCGCCACCGAGTGTCACCGCCGACTCGAACCGCCACAACTCGTCGTCGTCCGCCGCCTCGCGCCAGCGCACCGTGAGCCGTGCCGGGACGCGCCCGGTCGCCGCCGCCCGATCGACGAGCTGGCGGATCTCGGTGCGTACCTCGTCGGCCGAGCGGGCCGGAAGTCCGGCGGTGCGCACGACGGATGCCGGGAGCGCATGGATCGCCGCGATCGCCTGTCCCATCGACACCGCGGCTCCCCGCCCTGCGGGGACGTCTGCGGCCTCGACGAGGAAGCCGTCGAGCAGCTCGGTCACCAGTGCTCGGCCCTCGCCCAGTCGGGTCTCTCCGACGTATTCCGGCGCGCGGAACGGCAGGATGGCGCGCGCCCCCGTGGTCAGCGCGCGAAGCGCCAGCGCCTCGGCGGCGAGCTCCCGCGCGGTGTCATCGGCGTCCGCGACGCGGATCGCGAGTTCCCGACCGTCGGCGAGGGAAGCGACAGCGGAATCGAAGCGGCCATCCCCGCCTGCGGTGAGCGGGCGCGCACCCGTGACCTCCGCGCCGGGCAATGCCGCCGTCACCGCCGCCGCTAGAGTGAATGCAGAGCGAGCCATGCCCCAAGGGTAGGTCGGCCGCACGTCCCATCCGCCCACGCCACGCCCGGAGAAGGGGAGTCCATGACCATCAGTCGTGCCCTGCTGGACCGCGCAGCTCACCTGCGCGATGTCCCAGGCATCCTGGACGCCCTCCGATCCTCCGACGAGGTCGAAGTGATCGTCGTCCGGGAAGGACGCGCACGTGTCGCGGGCGGCGCGCTGGTCACCACGTCTCCCTCCGACGTGGGCGAGGCGCAGTGGGCGCTGCTCGGTCGACGGGCCTCCGGAACCCCGCTGCTGCTGGCCGTGACCGACCCGCCGTCGCGGTCGATCGACGCGGCTCCGGCCGAGACCTGGCTGAGTCTTCGCGAGACCGGCGGGATGCTGGACGAGCTGAACACCGAGATCCTCGTCGAGGCGATCGCGCTGGCGGGCTGGCTGCGCGACGCGCGCTTCTGTCCGACGTGCGGGCTGTCGATGCAGGTGCGCCAGAGCGGCTGGTCGAGGTGGTGCGCCGACTGCGATCGCGAGCACTTCCCGCGGACTGATCCGGCGGTGATCGTCGCCGTGGAGAGCGAGGACGGCGAGCGGCTGCTGCTGGGGGCCAACGCCCAGTGGAAGGGGCGGATGTACTCCTGCTTCGCCGGATTCGTCGAAGCAGGTGAGTCTCTCGAGACGACCGTTCATCGTGAGATCGAGGAGGAGGCGGGGGTACGCCTCACCGACGTCCGCTACATCTCGTCTCAGGCGTGGCCGTATCCGCGATCGCTGATGCTCGGCTTCCGTGCGACGGCCGGCTCCGACCGGAACGCGCGTCCGGACGGCGAGGAGATCGTCGATGTCCGCTGGTTCACGAGGGACGAGATCGGCTCGGCATTGGCCGGCGACGGCCCCGTCGGCCTGCCGGGTTCCGCATCCATCGCTCGAGCGCTGATCGTGGACTGGTACGAGGAGCGGACGCACGCCGTGCCGAGCGAGCGGATCGAGTCGAAGTGAGTGCGCTCGACGCACTCGATGAACGGCAGAGGCAGGCGGCGACGGTGCTGCGCGGACCGGTCGCCGTGCTGGCCGGAGCGGGAACGGGCAAGACCCGCGTCATCACGCACCGCATCGCGCACGGCGTCGACACCGGTGCGTATTCGCCCTCGCGTGTGATGGCCGTGACCTTCACGTCGAAGGCGGCCGGCGAGCTTCGGGGCAGGCTCCGCGCCCTGGGTGCCGTGGGCGTCGCGGCACGCACGTTCCACGCCGCGGCGCTCGCCCAGCTCAACTTCTTCTGGCCGACGCTGACGGGCTCACCCGCTCCGAAGATCGTCGACAACAAGGTGCGGGTGCTCGGCCAGGCCGCCGACGCGCTGCGGCTCCGGCCCGACCGCGCCACGCTGCGCGACGTCGCCAGCGAGATCGAATGGCGCAAGGTCTCGATGATCGGCATCGACCAGCACGCCGCACTCGGACGAAAGGTCGGCGGAGTCACCCCCGAGCAGCTGATCGATCTCCAGCACGGCTACGAGGCGCTCAAGGACGAGCGGCGTCAGCTCGATTTCGAAGACGTCCTCCTGGCCTGCGCCGGGATGCTGGAGGCCGAGAGCCGCGTCGCAGCATCGGTCCACGAGCAGTACCGCCACTTCACCGTCGACGAGTACCAGGACGTCTCGCCTTTGCAGAACCGCCTGCTCGAACTGTGGCTGGGGGACCGGCGGGACCTGTGCGTCGTCGGCGACGCCAGCCAGACGATCTATTCGTTCGCCGGGGCCGACCAGCGCTACCTGCTCGACTTCGAGCGGCGCTTCCCCGACGCCACCGTCGTCCGGCTCGAGACGAACTACCGCTCGCAGGCACCGATCCTCGCCGCGGCCAATGCACTCATGCGCGGCCGACCGGGTGCGCTCGAACTCGTGCCGGCTCGGGAAGCGCTCACCGCCGAGTCGCCGACCGTGACGGCGTACGACTCCGAGACCGAGGAGGCCGCTGGCATCGCGGCGGGCGTCGCGGCGCGCATCGCGTCGGGGATCCCGGCATCCGATATCGCCGTGCTCTACCGCGCACATGCGCAATCGGCGGCGATTCAGCAGGCGCTCGCGACCGAGGGCATCCCGACCACCGTCCTCGGCGGCACCCGCTTCTTCGACATGCCGGAGGTCCGGCAGGCCGTGCTCGCGCTGCGCGGTGCGGCGGTCGCGCCCACCGAACGCGACTTCCTCTCCAACGTGCAGAAGGTGCTGCGCGAGCTCGGACTCACCGATGAACCGCCCGAGGCCGGCGGCGCGCAGCGCGATGGCTGGGAGGCGCGGCGGGCGCTCCTGCGTCTCGCGGAGGAGGCGTCGCCCGGAACGACCCTTCGGACGTTCAGCGACGCGCTGATGGCGAGGGCGAAGGACCAGCATGAACCGATGCTGCACACCGTGACGCTGTCGACGCTGCACGCGGCCAAGGGCCTGGAGTGGCCGCACGTGCATGTCGCCGGTTGGGCGGAGGGTGCGCTCCCGATCTCCTATGCGACGGATTTCGAGGCGATCGACGAGGAGCGTCGGCTCGCCTACGTCGGCGTCACGCGTGCGGGGCGCTCTCTCACGCTGTCCTGGTCACGGGCAGCGGGGCGCGGACAGCGTTCGGCGTCGCGATTCCTCGCGGAGATCGGAACGACTGCTCTCGGCACCGGCATTCTGCGTGAAACATCACCGAGCTCCGCTGCCGGGTCCCGTCGGCGCTGAGCCGCACCACGGTCGAATCCGCGGTGGGCGCCCTGCTCCGCTCCGCACGCAGCAACTGCTCGACGAGCGCGGCCGCCGCTGCGACGAGAGCACGCGGAATGGGGGAGTCGACGCGTCCGACCAATTGGCAGTGCAGCATGGGCCATGCAGGGTCGCGGTCGCGATCGTGCGCGTCGCGACAGGCCAGACACGGCGTCGCGCCGGGAACCACCAGCGGCCCGACGCTCACTCCACCGAAGTCGAAGGCGACCGGCAGATGCGCGATGTCCTCGCGCAGATAGGCGTTCATCTGTGCTGCGGCGGTCGCTCCGTGCACGAGCACGATCCCCACGGCATGCGGGTCGGTGCGGGCTGCTTCCGGCACCCCCAGATCGGCGAGCGCGTCGAGCATCCAGCTCCCGACGCGTGAATCCGCGACGTTCGCGCTTTCGGCCCACACCGCAGGAGCCGGCGGGTCATCGGTCCGCAGGACCGGTGCCAGGGCGTCGAGCAGCGCCCTCGCCTGTCGGCGCGGCGCGCCGAGCGAGTGCGCGACGACGTCGAACGAGGTCAGCGCGATCCCGTCGCACAGCCGCGAGACGAGTCGCTCGACCCACGGCTGGTCGGCGCGGACGCGGACGGTGCCGGCGACGCCGAACTGCAGAGTGTCGCCGTCGCGCCACAGCGGCGCGAACTCGGGGGCGATCCTCGTCAGGAGGCTGGACGAACGCGGCATGGCCCGATTCTGCTCGATGCGCGAACGGTCATGGGCGCAGGGAAGCGATCGGTGGAGAAGTCGGCCCGAGGCCGGAGCGGTGCAGGAGGAGTGCTCAGACGGGTGTCTGGCCGTCGTCCTTTCCGCCGTCCGTCCCCTTGTCTCCGTCCCCTGCAGCGTCCGGGTCGCTCTTCCCGTCGTCGGCGAAGTCCTCGCCGTCCAGCAGCCGTGCGAGGGCCTCGTCGAATTCGTCCGCGGGTGGCTCTTCGCCGCGCGCAGACGCCTGCAGACGGGCGATCAGAGCGGTCGGGTCGTCGATGTCCGAGGCATCCGGCATCAGATCCGGGTAGTCCCAGAGCCCGTCGCGTGCGGCGACGCCGACTGCGTCCGTGACAGCGCGCCACATCGCCGCCGCCTCGCGCAGTCGTCGCGGGCGCAGCTTGAGACCGACCAGAGCCCCCAGGGCGTCCTCGGCCGGGCCGCCCACCGCGCGACGCCGGCGCGCTGCCTCTGCGAGACGGATGCCGTCCGGAAGACGCGAGGTGGCCTCAGCCGTGACGACGTCCACCCAGCCGTCGATCATCGCGATGATGTTCTCCAGGCGAGCGAGCGATTCGCGCTGCTGCTCGGTCTGCGCCGGCAGCAGTGCTCCGCCTTCGATCGCCGCACGCAGTTCCTCCGGGTCCGACGGGTCGAGCCTGCTCGCGACATCTTCGAGGGCCTCGACATCGACCTCGACGCCGCGGGCGAAGTCCGTGATCTGGCTCATCACGTGCAGGTGCAGCCACTTGGCGTGCCGGTACAGGCGCGCGTACGCCAGCTCGCGCGTCGCGAGATACAGTGCGATCTGATCCTCGGGGATCTCCAGGCCCTCGCCGAAGGCGGTGAGGTTCTGGGGGATGATCGCGGCGGTCCCCGCGGGCAGCACCGGGATGCCGACGTCACCGCCGGAGACGACCTCCAGTGAGAGATTGCCCAGGACCTGGCCGAACTGCGCGGCGAACACCGAACTGCCCAGACCCCGCATCAGCTTTCCGGCGCCCTGCACGACCTGGCGCATGTCGTCGGGGACCTGCGCGTCCAGTGCAGAGGTCAGCGCATCCGCGATGCTCGTCGACACGGGCTCGGCGATCTCCTTCCACACCGGCAGCGTCTGCGCGACCCATTCGCCCCGGGTGAGCACGCGGGGCGAATCGGCGAGCTCCGAGATCGTCGTCGCCTCGCCGAGCCACAGGTTCGCCAGCCCGAAGGCGTCGGCGAGGGATGTGCGGGAGCCGTCCGTGATGCCCTGGCCGTCGCGGTTCGCGATGTGCAGCGCCTGGCGCAGCGTGTTCTCCCACGGGTCGCCGCCGAACGCCCCCTGCAGCTGCGCCATCAGCTGGGACATCATCGCCGGATCCAACGGGATGCCGTCGGCACCGCCGAGCGCGTTCTGCAGCGCGTTGAGGTCGAAGTCGGCTCCGCCGTTCGACATCATCCGACGGATGAACTCCTGGAAGTCCTCGGGGTTGGGGTCGTTGTCTGCCATCTCGATCGCCCTCTCAGCGCGCCTGAAGCCTGTGGCCTCTACGCTAGTTGCAGCATCCTGCGCAGGACCCGACTGTTCGCAGATCGCTGTACGCCACTCGCGAACGACGGAGGTAGATCTGTGAGTCAGACCCGGTCTCGACGGCTCGGGCTGGGCGTCTGGGCGCTGATCGTCGCCCTCGTCGCCCTGATCGTGCTCACCTTCCTGCCGACGCCGTATGTGATCCAGCGTCCTGGTCCGGTGTACGACACGCTCGGCACCGCCGAAGACGCAGACGGCGTCGAGGTGCCGCTCATCGAGATCTCCGGTGCCGAGACCTTCGAGACCGCCGGAACGCTCGATCTCACGACCGTCCAGGTGGTCGGTAACCGGCAGCGCACGCCGAGCTGGTTCGAGCTCGCGCTGGCCTGGATGGACTCGTCCAAAGCCGTCGTCCCGATCGAGAGCGTGTTCCCCGAGGGCGTCACGACCGAGCAGCGCGACGAGCGCAACGCAGTGCTCATGGTCGACTCGCAGCACGAGGCGACCGCGGCCGCGCTGAACGAGCTGGGGTACGACACCGGTGCGCAGGTCGAGGTGGTCGAGGTCATCGAGGACGGTGCTGCCGACGGCGTGCTGCAACCGGGCGACGCGATCGTCGCGATCGACGGCGCGGCGGTCACTTCCGGCGCACAGCTGCGCGAGGCGATTCAGGGCGCCGCCGGCGCGACGATCTCTCTCACCGTCCAGCGCGCGGGGGAGCAGACCGAGGTGCAACTGACCCCGCAGAAGACCACGACGGACGGTGTCGACACCTGGCTGATCGGCATCACCCTGACCACCGAGTACGACTTCCCGATCGACGTGACCATCCAGCTGGACGACGTGGGCGGCCCGAGCGCGGGGATGATGTTCGCGCTCGGCATCGTCGACATGCTCACCGAGGGCGAGCTCAACGGCGGCGAGAACATCGCGGGCACCGGAACGATCGACGCCGCCGGCACGGTCGGACCGATCGGCGGCATCCGTCAGAAGCTGTACGGCGCGCGCGATGCCGGTGCGGAGTTCTTCCTGGCTCCGGCGTCGAACTGCGACGAGGTCGCCGGTCACGTCCCGGCAGGGCTGCAGGTGTTCTCGACGGCGACCCTGGACGACTCCATCGAGATCCTCGATGCCATCGCCGAGGGCGGAGACCTGGATTCCCTGCCGACCTGCGCCGTCGACACCGCGTCTGCGCGATGACACCCTGTCCGCGCTGAGCGGACAGTGAGCCCGTGCTCAGGCATCATGCCTAGGATGGGACGGTGACCACGACCTCAGCGCCGACACCGGCCACGCCCCGCACATCCCGACGCATCGTCGCCATCACGCTGGCGATCATCGCCGCGCTGGTCGCGGCGTTCTTCGTCTTCGCCTCGCTCTACACCGAGTTCCTCTGGTACGACCAGCTGAGCTTCGCGAACGTGCTCACGACCCAGTGGTTGGCGGCGGCAGGAATGTTCGTCGTCGGCTTCCTCGGGATGGCGGTTCCGCTGTTCGTCGTCATCCAGCTCGCGTACCGGCTGCGTCCGGTCTACGTGCGGCTGAGCTCCCAGCTGGATCGGTACCAGGAGGTCATCGAACCACTGCGCCGACTGGCGATGTGGGGTATGCCGATCTTCTTCGGTCTCTTCGCCGGCTTCGCCGCAGCGGGCAACTGGCAGACGGTGATGCTCTGGATCAACGGGGTCGCCACCGACGTCGTCGACCAGGAGTTCGGGCTCGACACCGGCTTCTACCTGTTCGCGATGCCGTTCTACACGATCCTGCTCGCGTTCGTGTCGGCCGTCCTCCTGCTCTCCCTGCTCGTCACGGCCCTGGTGTCGTACCTGTACGGGTCCGTGCAGATCGGGCAGCGCGAACTGCGCATCTCGAAGCCGGCGCGCATCCAGTTGGCCGTGCTCGCGGGTCTGTACCTGCTGGTGCAGGCCGTCAGCCTCTGGCTGGACCGCTACAAGACGCTGATCACCGAGGAAGACCGCATCACTGGTGCCGCGTACACGAGCGTGAACGCGACGATCCCCGGGCTCGCGATCCTCGCGATCCTCGCCGCCATCGTGGCGCTGCTGTTCTTCGTCACCGCTGTCATCGGGCGCTGGCGCTTCCCCCTCGCCGCGACAGCACTGCTCATCGTGGCGTCCCTCGTCGTCGGCGTCGGCTACCCGTGGGTCGTCGACACGTTCCAGGTGCGCCCGAACCAGAACAGCCTGCAGGCGGAGTACTACCAGCGCAACATCGACGGCACGAAGGCCGCATACGACATCGCCGATCTCGAGACGACGCCTTTCGAGGCGGCTCTCGACGTCGAGGCCGGTCAGTTGCGCGAGGACGCCGAGACCACGGCATCCATCCGCATCGTCGACCCGGGCATCGTCAGCCCGACCGTGCAGCAGCTGCAGCAGTACCGCGGCTACTACCAGTTCACCGACACGCTCGACGTCGACCGGTACGACATCGAAGGCAAGTCCCAGGACACGGTCGCGGCCGTCCGTGAGCTGAACATGAACCAGCTCGGCGACGGCAACAACTGGAACAACCGCACGGCGGTCTACACCCATGGCTACGGTCTCGTCGCGGCCGCGGGCAACCAGCGCACGCCCGATGGCGAGCCGGTGTTCCTCGAGAGCGGCATCCCCTCGTCCGGCTTCCTCACGAATCGGGACAACTTCGAACCGCGCGTCTACTTCGGCGAGTACTCGCCGGAGTATTCCATCGTCGGAGCGCCGGAGGGCACGGACCCGGTCGAGATCGACTACCCGCGCGGTGAGGACGGCGCCAACGAGACGAAGACGACGTTCTCGGGCGACGGCGGTCCTCGTGTCGGCAACACGTTCAACAAGCTGCTCTACGCCCTGAAGTTCCAGGAGGCGGAGATCCTGTTCTCCGACCTGGTCAACGGGGACTCGCAGATCCTGTACGACCGCGACCCCGCGACACGCGTGCAGAAGGTTGCGCCGTACCTGACCATCGACAGCGACCCGTATCCGAGCGTCGTGGATGGTCGCATCGTGTGGATCGTCGACGGCTACACCACCAGCGCGAGCTACCCGTACTCGACGGGCGTGAGCCTGTCCGAGGCGATCGCCGACTCGAACAACCCGGCACCCAGCCTGGCGTTCGACGACATCAACTACATCCGCAACTCGGTCAAGGCGACGGTCGACGCCTACGACGGCTCGGTCACGCTGTACGCGTGGGATGAAGAGGACCCGATCCTGCAGGCCTGGCAGAAGGTGTACCCCTCCACGGTCGAGCCGATCACTGAGATGTCCGGCGAGCTCATGAGCCACGTCCGGTACCCGACCGATCTGTTCAAGGTGCAGCGCAACGTCCTCGGTGTCTACCACGTCGACGATGCCCGTTCGTTCGCCCAGCAGGACAACCGCTGGCAGACCCCGAACGATCCGCGCAACTCGCAGCAGCTGCAGCCGCCGTACTACCTGACGATGAAGATGCCGGGGCAGGACGAGGCCGCGTTCTCGATGTTCTCGACGTTCATCCCGTCCTCTCAGGGCACGGCGGAGCGCAACGTGCTGATGGGCTATCTGGCGGTCGATTCGGATGCCGGGGCCACCGCGGGGGAGAAGAGCGAGGGGTACGGCAAACTCCGGATGCTGGAGATCGACACCGACACCACGGTGCCGGGCCCAGGGCAGGTGCAGAACACGTTCAACTCGGATGCCGATGTGGTGCGCGAGCTCAACCTGCTGCAGCAGGGTGAATCCGAGGTCAAATACGGCAACCTGCTGACCCTCCCGGTCGGCGGCGGCTTCCTGTACGTCCAGCCGGTCTACGTGCAGTCCTCCAGCGGCACGCAGCTGCCGCTGCTGCGGAAGGTGCTGGTGTCCTTCGGTGACGAGGTCGCGTTCGAGGACACGCTCACCGACGCGCTCGACGCGCTGTTCGGCGGAGACGCCGGCGCGGACGGCGGGGATGACGGAGTCGAGCCCGTCGATCCCGGCACCGGCGAGCCGACCGAGCCCGAGGAGCCGACCGATCCCGATACGGGTGAGACGCCCGGCACCGGAACCGACGCGGATGCGTGGGAGGCGGCGCTCGCAGACGCGCAGCAGGCGATGCTCGATCGGGATGCCGCGCTGAAGGCAGGCGACCTGACCGCGTTCGCCGAGGCCGACGACCGGCTCACCGAGGCGGTCAGCACCCTCCTCGAACTCGAGGAGCAGGGGACCGGCGGCGAGTAGCCCCCTCGGGGCAGTCGTGAGAAGAGGGCGTCCCTGCGGGCGCCCTCTTCTGCGTTCCCGCTACGGCTTCCGGACGACGTCGTACGACAGCACGAGAGTGCCCATCGACGTCGTCTCGGAATCCACGAGGGTCAGGTTCTGCGGCACGGGGAGATCGCCGAAGAGCCGCTTGCCCGAGCCGAGAATCAGCGGATGGATGAACAGGCGCAGCGTGTCGATCATCTCGGCCTGCATGAGCGAGCGCACCAGAACGCCGCTCCCGAGGATCGTGATGTTCCCTTCCCCCACGTTCTTGAGCGCCTGCAGCTCCTGGTCGAGTTCGCCGGTCAGCGCCCGCGTGCCGTGCCAGTCGAATGCGAGCGGTGCGGAGGCGACGACATTCTTCTCGGTCGCATTGAGGTGCGCGGCCATCGGGTTGTCGTCGGGAACGTGCGGCCAGAATGCCGCCATCTTCTCGTAGGTCTTCCGTCCGAACAGGTATGCGGTCGTCTCGGACAGGCCGTCCGCTCCGCGGGATGCGTGGATCGCCTCCGCATAGGGGGCGCCCCATCCGCCGTGTTCGAAACCGCCCTCACGGTCCTCGTCGGGCGAACCGAGCCCCTGCATCACTCCATCGAGCGACAGGAACTCGACAGCGATCAGTCTCCGCATGGTGCTCCTCATTTCTGTTCGGTGCCGTGCTCTTCTCATCGTGCGGGAGAAGAGGCATCCTGGCTTGAAGAAAACTGACCGGGAGAGACCCATGGATGCCGCATCCACGATGACGGGACCGGTACTGCTCAGGCACGCGGTGCATCCCCTCCTGGACGGGTTCGTCGCCGGGATCGTGGGCTTTCGCGAGCGCTCCGGGGACGTGGTGACTCGCCGGCAGCAAGCGGGCAGCCTGATCCCGGTGATCCTCTCGTCCGGACCGCGCCTGGAGGTCACCGCCCTCTCCGAGGGAACCGGCGTCGGAACCCACGGCTCATTCGTCGCGGGATTCATGCCCGGTCATGCGACCACTGCATTCTCGGGCGAGCAGCTCTGCGTCCAGATCTACCTCACACCGCTCGGTGTGCAGCGCCTGCTCGCGCTGCCGGGCCGCGAGCTCGCGCACCGCATCGTCGACCTCGCGGATGCGGCACCCTTCTTCGGGGAGCGCTTCCTCGATGAACTGTGGTCCTGTGACACCTGGGAGGGGAGATTCGCGCAACTCGATCGGGCACTCATCGCCCGGCTCGATCACGGAGTCGATTCCGAGCCGTTCGTCGTCTGGATGTGGGAGCAGATCCGAAGAACCGGCGGACGCGCCCGTATCGCCGACCTCGTCGAACGAACCGGATGGAGTCAGCGTCACGTCACCTCGCTCTTCACCGAGCAGGTCGGGCTCGGCCCCAAACTCGCATCTCGCATCGTGCGCTTCGAGCACGCGTCATCAGCGCTGAGGAGTTCGCCGACCGCGTCCGTCGCAGCCGAGTTCGGCTACGCGGATCAGAGCCACCTGGCACGTGAGGTGCGCTGGTTCTCGGGCCGGACGGTGACGGAGCTGAAGCGGATCGCGCCGGTGACCCCGCAGGCCGCCATCGGCATTCGAGTCGACAGGGCCGCACCGCATCCGGCGACCTGAACGACGAAGTCCCGACCCTTGCGGGCCGGGACTTCGTCGTTTTCCGTTGCGGGGACAGGATTTGGCCACGGCGCCACTCCACACGCCGCTTGCGCGTCGTGCGGAGCCTCGGGCGCCGCGGGACCGAGTTGCTCGCACCGCATCCGGCGACAAATGACGAAGTCCCGACCCTTGCGGGCCGGGACTTCGTCATTTGTTGCGGGGACAGGATTTGAACCTGCGACCTCCGGGTTATGAGCCCGGCGAGCTACCGAACTGCTCCACCCCGCGTCACGATCATCAGCCTATCAACGGCCTTCCGTTGCGCCGAAAGGGAGCAGAGGCGGGCGTGTCGGCTCCACCCGGTGTCCGATGGCCAGAAGCGAAGAGGCAAGCGAAAGGCCCCCGATCTGGATTTCTCCTGATCAGGGGCCCTTCTTGTGTCGCTATCCGTTGCGGGGACAGGATTTGAACCTGCGACCTCCGGGTTATGAGCCCGGCGAGCTACCGAACTGCTCCACCCCGCGGCACAAGAATTTACTCTAGCACGGATCCGAACGCTCGTCACATCGAGCAGGGGATGGGCGAGGATGGGGGCATGTCCAGTGTCCTCGTCGCCGTGTGCCAGTTCGCCCCGACCGGCGACCGAGCCGGAAATCTCGCCAGGATCGCGGAGCTGACGGCGGATGCCGCGGCCCGCGGCGCCCAGGTCGTGGTGTTTCCCGAGTACGCCAGCTACTTCGTCGACCCGATGGATGCCAGCCTCGCCGAGAACGCAGAGACGCTCGACGGCGAATTCGTGCGGGCGCTGCGGGCCGCGGCATCCGCACACGGTGTGACGATCGTCGCTGGCCTCGTGGAGGCCGCGGGGGAGCGGGTCAGCAACACGCTCGTCGCGGTCGACGGCGCCGGAGTGCGCGCGACCTATCGCAAACAGCATCTCTACGATGCGTTCGGTCAGACCGAGTCGGACTGGATCGCTCCCGGTTCGGTGACCGCTGTCGAGACGTTCGACGTCGGCGGCCTGCGGTTCGGCCTGATGACCTGCTACGACCTCCGCTTCCCCGAGGTCGCCCGCACGCTCGTGGATGCCGGAGCCGACGTCCTGGTCGTCCCGGCGGAGTGGGTGCGCGGTCCGCTGAAAGAGCACCACTGGACGACGCTGCTCGCCGCGCGGGCGATCGAGAACACGGCCTTCGTCGTCGCCGCCGATCACCCGGCGCCGATCGGCGTGGGGCGGTCGCAGATCATCGATCCGCAGGGGGTCGTGCTCGCGGGACTCGCCAGCGGCGAGGGAATCGCGCTGGCCGGGCTCGACCTGTCGGAGCTCGAGCGCGTCCGAACCGTCAACCCCGTCCTGCGCCTGCGCCGCTACACCGTCGTCCCGCGCTGAGACGGTGGGGAGGGGCGCGCGCCCTCAGAACGCCGCGTCGAGGCGCCGCATGGCCTCCTCGAGCACGTCAACGCGCTTGCACGCGGCGAAGCGCACCAGACCCGCGTAGTCGCCGGCGTGCTCGCGGGTCACGAAGGCGCTGAGCGGGATGGCGACGACACCGGCGCGTTCCGGCAGTGCGCGGCAGAACGCCGCGGTGTCGGCTCCGCCCAGTGCGGTCGCATCGGCGACCGTGAAGTATCCGCCGCGCGGAGGGAGCACGCCGAACCCGGCCGCCTCCAAGCCGTGCGCGAGCAGATGATGCTTGTCCTTCATCACTCGAGCGGCATCCGCGAAGAACGCATCCGGCAACCGCAGCCCGACGGCGACCGCGGGCTGGAACGGCGCCCCGTTCACATACGTCAGGAACTGCTTCACCGTCAGGACGGCGGTGATGAGATCTGCTGGCCCGTGCACCCAGCCGATCTTCCATCCCGTCGCCGAGAACGTCTTCCCCGCGGAGGAGATCGTGAGGGTCCGCTCCGCCGCACCGGGCATCGTGGCGATCGGGCGATGCACGTCATCGAAAACCAGGTGCTCGTAGACCTCGTCCGTCACGATGATCGCGTCGTGCGCGTGGGCCAGCCGGATGATCTCATCCTGAACTTCGCGAGAGAACACCGTGCCCGTCGGGTTGTGCGGGTCGTTCACCAGGATGATCCGGGTGTGATCGGTGACGGCATCCGACAGCCTGTCGAGATCCGGCTGGAAATCCGGCAGGCGCAGCGGGACGGTCCTCAGGCGGGCACCGGCCAGCGCGACGGCGGCGGCATACGAGTCGTAGTACGGCTCGAAGACCACGACCTCGTCGTCGGGCGAATCGATCAGCGCGAGCAGCGTCGCCGTCAGCGCCTCGGTGGCGCCGGCGGTCACGATCACCTCGCGCTGCGGATCGACCTCGAGCCCGTAGAAGCGGTCCTGATGCTCGCTGATGGCGGACAGGAGGTCCGGGATGCCGCGGCCCGGCGGGTATTGATTGGCACCGTCGGCGATGGCCTGGCGAGCCGCTTCGAGAACCTCAGCCGGACCGTCCTCGTCGGGGAATCCCTGACCGAGGTTGATCGCGCCCGTTCGGGCCGCCGTGGCGGACATCTCTGCGAAGATGGTCGGGGCCACCTCTCCGGCCGGCGAAAGGAGCCCGGCTCCGGCGGCGGTGCGGCGCCACGCGCCGGGGATGTCTCTCATGGAGAACAGGCTAAGGCCATAAGCGACACTCATCTCAGGCATAAGGAACGCACAGACTCGGCGGGCAGTCTGAAGGAACCTTGTTGAAGGAGCAGAGACCATGAACGAAGAGAACGCACCCGCCACCGGGTCCGCGCCCGAGGCCGCGAACAGCGCAGCCTCGAACAGCGCAGCCGCGAGCAACTCGGCAGCGACACCCGCCGCGGCTCCGGCAGGGCACGAGGTTCCGCAGACGTTCGCGTCGCCGGCCTCCACGACCCAGCAGCCGACCCCGCAGCCCCAGGCCGCTCCGCACGCCGGCGGCTTCGTCCCGACGGCCGCGCATCAGGGCGCCGCCTTCGGCCCCGGCGCGACGCAGGCAGGAGCCCCCGAACCCGGCGCCTACCCGACCGCTGACCAGCCGACGGCACCCGTCGGCGACACGGCTCAGGTCACGCCGATCACCACGAAGGAGCGCAAGCCCTTCGGCGCAGGCAAGGTCGCGGCCGTCATCGTCGCCGCGGCCCTGGTCGGCGGCGCCGCCGGTCTCGGGACGAGCTACCTCGGCTCGACGATGTGGCAGCAGCCGGTGAGCAGTTCTGCCGAGGGCCCCAGCACCGTCACGGTGAACAACCCGGACGACATCAACGAGGCGACGGCCGTCGCCAGCAAGGTGCTGCCCTCGGTCGTCACGATCGCGGTCCAGGGGACGAACGAGGCCGGCAGCGGCTCCGGCGTGATCCTCAGCAAGGACGGCTACGTGCTGACCAACGCGCACGTCGCCACCCTGGGCGGAGCCGTCGCCGACCCGACGATCCGCGTCACGACCTCCGACGGCCGCATCTACGCCGCCACGATCGTCGGCACCGACCCGATCTACGACCTCGCGGTGCTCAAGCTCACCGACGCGAAGGATCTCACCCCGATCGAGTTCGCCGACTCGTCCGAGGTGAACGTCGGTGCGACCGCCGTCGCCGTCGGCGCCCCGCTCGGACTCGCCAACTCCGTCACCACCGGCATCATCTCCTCACTGAACCGCAGCATCGAGATCGCCTCCTCCGCGCTGCCCGACAGCGCAGAGCAGGACAGCCCGAACGGCGAGGGCGAAGGCGAGGACGGCGGACCGTTCCAGTTCGACATCCCCGGCCTCGAGCAGCAGCAGCCGAGCTCGAACGGGACGATCTCGATCGCGGTCCTCCAGACCGACGCAGCCATCAACCCCGGCAACTCCGGTGGAGCGCTCGTCGACGGCGAAGGCAAGCTCATCGGCATCAACGTGGCGATCGCCACGGCATCCAGCTCCGAGGAATCCGGCTCGATCGGCGTCGGCTTTGCGATTCCGTCGAACGTCGCCGAGCGGATCGCCGATGAGCTCATCGAGGACGGCGAGGCGACGCACGGTCTGCTCGGGGCCTCGGTCAGCGACGCCGCGAGTTCGGCCGACGCCGACATCTCCGGCGCCGCCATCGCCGATGTCACCGACGACGGAGCGGCCAAGAAGGCCGGCCTCAAGGAAGGCGACGTCGTCACGGAGTTCAACGGCGCTCCGATCTCCGGTGCCAGCGACCTCACGGCGCAGGTGCGTGCGGCGGCTGCGGGCAGCACCGCGACCATGACGTACGTCCGCGACGGCAAGACCTACGAGATCGAGGTCGAGCTCGGCGAGCTCGCGCTCTGAGCCGACAGCGGAACCTCCGCCCGCTCACACGAAGGACGCCACCCCGCGCGATAGGCTCGCGGGGTGGCGTCCTTCTCTTTCGGCACCGGCAATGCGGCGAAGCTCCTGCGCATTCCGCTGTATGCCGCAGGGCGCATCGCCGCCCTGCTGATCCCCCGGGGATCGCGCTGGGTGTTCGGCTGCGGAGCGGGCATCGGAGACGGGGCGCTCGCGCTCTGGCGAGTCGCGACGGATGCCGGTCACGACGCCGTCTGGCTCACATCGTCCGCTCGCGAGGACGACGATGCAGCAGCCCTCGGCATCCGCACCATCCGCAAGCAGAGCCTGGCCGGCTGGTGGGCCACCGCGCGGGCAGGGGTCCTCGTCGTCACGCACGGCTTCGGTGATGTCAACCGCTACGGCGGCGGGGGAGCCTTCACCGTTCAGCTCTGGCACGGCATCCCGTTGAAGCGGATCGGACTCGACTCGCCGGCCACGACGCAGGTGCCGCCGGTACCGGGAGCCGGCGTGCTGCGGTCGCTCATCGGGCGTCTGTACCGTTCGTCGGCCCGGCGGATCGACGTGCTGCCCGCCGCATCGGATCGGGCACGAGGACGCCTCGAATCGGCGTTCGGCCTCGGCGACGACCGGGTCGTGGTGACGGGGGAGCCCAGGGTCGACGTGCTCTCTACGGGCACGGCGGCTGAGCGCCGCGCTGCGGCATCCGGTGTCCTCTCCTCCGCCGGCGTCGACGTCCCCGAGGGCGCCCGCGCCATTCTCTATGCACCGACCTGGCGCGATGGCGCGCCGGATCCGGCCGTCCCCTCCGCTGCCGAGTGGGTGCGGATCATCACGATGCTCGAGCGCCGCAACGCGGTGCTGCTCGTGCGCTCGCATCCGCTGGGCGAGGGCGGCTACGCGCCGCCGCTGCCGACCGGACGGGTGCGGATGCTGGGGTCGACGGTCCTCGCCGACGTGACGGGCGCCCTGCCGGCGATCGACGTGCTCATCACCGACTACTCGTCCCTCGCATACGACGTGGGTCTTCTCGCGATGCCCGTGGTGCACCTGGCGCCGGACACGGCCGACTACGCCCGCACCCGCGGATTCTACGGGCGCCTGGACGAGGTCACCGGCGGCGATGAGGCATCCTGCTGGGACGACGTGCTGGATCAGCTGGACCCGCTGCTCGCCGACGAGGACGTCTTCGCCGCACGCGCGGCGCGATCAGCCGCGCTCAGCGAGCGGATGCACGAGTATCGAGACGGACACAACACCGACCGGGTCTACCGGGTGATGCGCGCCAAGGGCGCGGCAGCCCCCGCACGTCCCGCGACCGAGGGAGAGCATCCATGACCACCGCCGAGATCGATGAGGTGCGCAGCGCGCTCGTCGTCGCAGGCGACGGCGCACGTCCCGTCTCCGCCGTCCTGGAGGGGGCTCGCGCGCGCGTCTCCGCAGACGTGACCGGCGAAGCCGGTGCCTGGCGGGCCGTGTTCCCGCTGCGCGTCGCGCGATTCGGCGGCGATGAGCTGCCGCTGCCGTCCGGCGAATACGAGCTGCGGATCGACGGCGCAGACCTCGACGGCGCCTCGATCGAGCGGACAGTCCTCGCCGGCCTCGGCATCGCGGTGCGCGGCGCCTCGGTCACGATCGATCCGCCTCTGGATGCCGTGCACCTCTCGCCCGAGGGGCAGCGCACACTCGAGGAGCGCTACGCGGCGCAGCCGGGTGGCACCGAGGACGCCGTGTTCTTCGAGAGCTTCTACGGTCAGAGCGCCGGATGCAATCCGCGTGCGATCGATCGGGAACTCGCAGAGCGTGCACCGGGGGTCGCGCGCTACTGGAGCGTGGTCGACCTGTCCGTCGCGGTCCCGGCCGGCGCCGTCGCCGTCGTGGAGGGCAGCCCGGAGTGGTGGCGGGCGCGTGCATCCGCGCGTCTGCTCGTCGTCAACGACTGGCTGCGTCGGCGCTTCGTCCGCAAGAGCGGGCAGCGGGTGCTGCAGACCTGGCACGGCACGCCGCTCAAGCGTCTCGCCCTGCACCGCCCCGGTTTCGACCCGCGTCGGATGGCTGCGGTGGTCAAGGAGTCCCGTCGGTGGGACGTGCTTCTCGCACAGAACCGGTACTCGGAGCGCATTCTCGCCAAGGCGTACGCGTTCTTCGGCAAGCCGATCTGGGTGGAGGGATACCCGCGCAACGACGTGCTCGTGAACGGCGATGCCGTGGCCATGCGCGCCGCCCTCGGCATCCGACCGGACGAGCGGGTGCTGCTGTACGCACCGACCTGGCGCGACGACCGCACCGAGATCGTCGATTTCATCGACCCGGAGAAGCTCGCGCACGAGGCGGATGCCGTCGTCCTGGTGCGCGGGCACTCCCGCACCCTCAAGCCCGGCCGCGACCAGGACGGTGCACGGGTCATCGATGTCACCGGCTATCCGCAGACCGCCGAACTGCTCCTGATCGCCGACGAGCTGATCACCGACTACTCCTCGGTGATGTTCGACTTCAGCGTCACCGGCAAGCCGATGCACTTCCTGGTGCCTGATCTGGAGCACTATCGGGGGCGCCTGCGCGGGTTCTACTTCGATCTCGACGAGCGAGCACCCGGTCCGCTGCTGCGCACGCAGGACGAACTCGTAGCGGCCCTGGCCGATCCGACACTCGCCGAGAGATACGCCGAACGCTACGACGCGTGGCGGCGGCAGTTCAACACGCGCGACGACGGACACGCCGCCGAGCGCGTGGTCTCGCGCATCCTCGATCTCGGCTTCGTCGGCGCCTGAGGTCCGCTACGGCAGAGGGGTGTTGCGGGTGCCCAGGCGCGAAGCGTCCACGGTTCCTCTGGCGCCTCGGAGCACTCCGCCGAGGAAGCCCCATCCCCAGGCCAGATGCATGGTGGGCAGGACGGCCAGGGTCCAGAGCCGCTCGCGGAAGCCGCGCCCCGGGGTCAGCGCCATCACGATCACCAGGACGGCGTAGGCCGCCAGCGGCAGGTACACGAGACAGGCGATCAGCGACGGGATGCCGGAGAGCACGCCGGTGAGCTGCAGGAGGCCGATCAGCGCGGCGACGACGAGGTTCGCCAGCAGCGCCGGGGGCGCGAAGAAGCGCAGGCCGTTGCGACGGCCGTACCGGCGCACGAGCTCGCCGCGCCAGGCACCCGTGGCACGGAACTGCCTGGCCAGCCGCAGCCAGCTCTCGCGCGGCCAGTAGGTCACAGAGAGGGCGGGGTCGAACCACACCAGATGACCCGCCTGGCGGATGCGCAGGTTCAGCTCCCAGTCCTCGCCGCGGCGGACGGTCTCGTCGAACAGCCCGACCTCGTCGAGCACGCTGCGTCGCATGACGCCGAGGTACGCGGATTCGGCTTCGCCTTCGCGGGCGCCGCCATGGTACGCGCCCCCGCCGAGGCCGATGGGGGAGTTGTACGCCCACGCCGCTGCCTTCTGGAAGGGCGTGCGGCCCTCGGCGTGCATGACGCCGCCGACATTGGCTGCGCCGGTGCGCGCCAGCGTCTCCAGAGCGCGGGCGGCGTATCCGGGAGAGAGCTCGGAGTGCGCGTCCACCCGGACGATCGTGTCGTGGCGACCGGCCCTGATCGCGGCGTTCAGCCCGACCGGGATGTCGGCGGCCGGGTTGTCGACGAGCCGGATGCGGTCGTCTGCCTCGGCCAGTTTCTGAGCGAGTTCTGTCGTTCCGTCCGTGGAGGGACCGAGGGCGAGAACGAGCTCGGCATCCCCGTCCACCTGCTGCGAGAGGACGGACTCGACGGCGTGCTGAAGGTAGTCCCGCTCGTTCAGCACGGGCATGACGAACGTGACACCAGGGGAAGGTGTTGTCGTTTCGTTGTCGAGCACCCCCCGATCATGTCACGAGGCGGGGCGGGGTGCCTGGGTACTCTTGACAGGTGAGTCTCGTGTCCGATGGAAAGAAGGCGTACCGGCTGCTCCGGCGCGCGCTGGCGTCGCGATCCGCTGTGCAGCGGGTCCGCCGTCGCCTGGCCGCACTGCCGCCGCACCCGCGCGATCATTACCGGATCGCGGTGTACTTCGCCGACGGCGCGGTCAACATGTACCAGATGCGGCAGTGGTATCGGCCCCTGCAGGAACTGTCCAAGCTGTGGCCGGTCGTCGTGCTGTCGCGCAGCGCGACCGGTGCGGAGAAGCTCCTCGAGGAGGGCGGACCTCCGGTGGCGTTCGTGCCGAAGGTGCGCGACCTCGAACGGTTCATCGCGAAGCAGGACATCCGCATCGTGCTGTACGTGAATCAGAACACCCGCAACTTCCAGATGTTCCGCTACGGGCGGCGCTGGCACGTGTTCATCAACCACGGCGAGTCCGACAAGATGTACATGACGACGAACCAGTACAAGGCGTACGACTATGCCTTCGTTGCGGGTCAGGCGGCCAGAGACCGGCTTTCGCGAACGCTGTGGGACTACGACATCGATCGGCGGACGATCGAGATCGGCCGTCCGCAGGCCGACCACTACTCGGGGACGCTGCCGTACACGCCGGATGACCGCACGGTCGTGCTCTACGCACCGACCTGGGAGGGCGACCGTCCGAGCGCTCACTACGGCTCGATCGCGACGCATGGCGAGACGCTCGTGAAGAAGCTGCTCGCCACCGGCTCCCACCGCGTGGTCTACCGCCCGCATCCGCGCTCCGGAGTCGTCGACGACGAGTACGGGGCGGCGCACCGCCGCATCCTGTCCGCGATCGACGCAGCGAACGCCGCCGACGCCGCGGCGCACCACATCTACGACGACGGACCCGAACTGGGGTGGCAGCTCGCCTCGGCCGATGTCGCGATCGTCGACATCTCGGCGATGGTCTACGACCGGCTCGCGGCGGGGAAGCCGCTGATGATCACACGTCCCGCCGACGAGCGGGCCTCGGTCGACACCAGGGGATACCTCTCCGACTGCGAGTGGCTCACGGTCGACGGCTCGTACGACATCGTCGCCGAGGTCGAGCGCGTGCGCGCCGACGACGAGGCCATCGCGAAGCTGCGCATGTGGGTGCAGCACTACTTCGGCGACACGACGCCCGGTGTCGCGACGGCGAAGTTCCATGCCGCGATCGAACGGCTGATGGGGCAGTGGGACGAGTGGCGCGCGAGCGAGATCGGCGCCGTGCCGGACGACGAGGACGATGACGACGAAGAGGCCAAGGACGGCGAGGACTGACCCGTGGACTTCCCCCGCACCGCCGCGGTCGCCGGACGACTCGATGTCGTCGAGCAGTCGCCGTCCACGAACGCACAGCTGCGCGATCATGCCGCTGATGCGCCGCACCTGAGCGTCCTGCTGACGACCCACCAGACAGCAGGACGCGGCCGATTGGATCGCACCTGGACGACGCCGGCCGGTTCGGCACTGGCGGTCTCGGTCCTGCTGCTCGATCTGCCGGACGCTGAATCCCTCGGCTGGATCCCGCTCGCCGCCGGGATGGCGATGGCGGATGCCGTGGCCGCCCAGCTTCCGGATCACGAGGTCGGGGTGAAGTGGCCCAACGACGTGCTGGTCGACGGGCGCAAGATCTGCGGCATCCTCGCGGAGGGCTCTGGCGGCGCCGTCATCGTCGGCGTCGGCGTCAACACGGCGATGACCGACGAACAGCTGCCCGTGCCGACGGCCACCTCGTTCGCGGCACTGGGCGCGACCGCCGATGTCGACCGCCTCGCGGCGGACTTCGTCCTCGGCCTCGCCCGAGCGCTCGCCGGGCTGGTCGCGGCGGGGGACGCGGATGCCGCAGGACTGCGCGTCGCGGTGGAGGCGCGCTGCCTGAGCCTCGGGCGCGCCGTGGAGGTGTCCCTGCCGGACGGGACGGCGCTGCACGGCACCGCCGTCGGTCTCGAATCCGATGGCCGGCTCATCGTCGAGGCCGGCGGAGCACGGCATCCCGTCGCCGCAGGCGATGTCGTGCACGCGCGCCTCGCCTGACGAGGCGGCTGGCGCTGACACGCCGTCGAGAGACGGGTGTTGTCGGCGGCCTCCGTCACAATGGAGGCATGACGCAGCCAGTCACGCTCGGCGGTCGGCCGATGATGCCGCCGCCAGGGGCGCTCAGCGAAGAGCTGCTCATCGCGCGCTTCCGCAGCCAGCCACGGCGGCTGCTCTGGTCGGCACTGCTGCTCATCGCCCTGTTCGGCGCGACGGCGTACTTCTACGGCAACCTGCCGGCCGGCTTCGAGGACTGGATGCTGCTGACGGCGGCTGGTGCCCTTCTGATCGTCGGCGTCGTCATCCCGTATCTCGTCTGGCTGTCGCGGACGTACGTGATCACCACGCGTCGTGTGATCGCGAAGTCCGGGATCGGCGCCAGACACCGTCGTGAGATGACGCACGTCCGCGGCTACACGATCACGGTGCGCCGAGGCATCCTGCAGCGCCTGTGGGGCGCGGGCACCATCACGCTGTCCAATGGCGTCGACGCGCCGCTGCGGCTCGTCAACGTGCCGACCGTCACACTCGTGCACGAGACGCTGGTGGACCAGATCGAGGTCAACCAGATCCTCGCGCACCGCGACGCGCAGTCCGCGTCGGACACTGGGCCGACGTCCTGACCGCATCCCGCACGGGCCTGCGGATGCGGGAGAATGGTCCAGACGAACGGAGAGCGCGAATGGCGTTGCGTGTTGGTGTGATCGGCGGAGGCCAGCTGGCCAGGATGATGATCGCCCCCGCGGTCGAGCTCGGGCTCGAACTGCGGGTGCTGGCCGAAACCGAGGGGATGTCGGCGCAGCTGGCCGCCACCGCGGTCGGCGACTACCGCGATCTCGAGGCGGTGCGCGCCTTCGTGGCGGACGTCGATGTCGTCACGTTCGATCACGAGCACGTCCCGCAGGAGGTGCTGCGCGCCCTCGTCGACGACGGCGTCGTGGTGCACCCCGGCCCGGACGCGCTGCGCTACGCGCAGGACAAGCTCGACATGCGCGCGCGTCTGGCCGAACTCGGGGTGCCGCAGCCGGATTGGGCCGCGGTGGCGACGACCGTCGAGCTGCAGACGTTCCTCGACGACCACGGCGGGCGCGCGGTCGTGAAGACCCCGCGGGGCGGCTACGACGGCAAGGGCGTGCGAGTCGTGTCGGATGCCGCGGAGGCCGCCGACTGGTTCGACGCGCTCGACGGCGGAGCGCTCCTGGTCGAGGAACTGGTGTCCTTCGTCCGCGAGCTGGCGCAGCAGATCGCGCGCCGACCCAGCGGAGAGATGGTCGCGTACCCTGTCGTGGAGACGGTCCAGCGCGACGGGGTGTGCGCCGAGGTGTTCGCTCCCGCTCCGGGGGCCGCACCGCGGCTGGTCGAGGTGGCAGAGGGCATCGGGCGCAGCATCGCCGAAGGGCTCGGCGTGACCGGGATGCTCGCAGTCGAGCTCTTCGAGACGGATGACGAGCGCATCCTCGTCAACGAACTGGCCATGCGCCCGCACAACAGCGGCCACTGGAGCCAGGACGGATCGGTGACCTCGCAGTTCGAGCAGCACCTGCGAGCCGTGGCCGATCTGCCGCTGGGCGAGACGACTCCCCGAGCGCCATGGTCGGTGATGATCAACATCCTCGGCGGCCCCGTCGACGGCACGCTCGACTCCCGGTTCGCGGATGCCATGGCGGACCAGCCGGCCGCCAAGATCCACACCTACGGCAAGGCGCCGCGCCCCGGACGCAAGGTGGGGCACGTCAACGCCACCGCGGACGACCTGGACGACGCCGTGTTCATCGCCAGGGCCGCGGCCGACCACTTCCGCTGATGTCCGCGCCGTTCAGCGGATCGTGAGGCGCCAGACCGTACCCTGGGTGAGTGACTGAGCCGCTGCACTCCTCTGCCATGCCCCTCGTCGGTGTCGTGATGGGTTCCGATTCCGACTGGCGCATCATGAGCGACGCCTCGCAGGCGCTGTCCGATTTCGGGATCGCCCACGAGGTCGAGGTCGTCTCGGCGCACCGCACACCGGACAAGCTCGTGCAGTACGCACGGGAAGCCCGTGGCCGCGGCATCAAGGTGATCATCGCGGGCGCCGGAGGCGCAGCGCACCTGCCGGGCATGCTCGCCTCCATGACTCCGTTGCCCGTGGTCGGCGTCCCCGTGCCGCTCGCCTACCTGGACGGCATGGACTCGCTGCTCTCGATCGTGCAGATGCCGGCCGGCATCCCCGTCGCGACCGTGTCGATCGGCGGCGCCCGCAACGCGGGCATCCTCGCGGCACGGATCATCGGATCCTCGGATGCCGGGATCGCCGACCGCATCGAGGAGTACGCCCGCACGCTTGAGGGGCAGGTGGCGGAGAAGAACCAGCGGCTGAAGGATTCGCTGTGACCATCGCCGCGCCGCGCGCCGGATTCGGCGCTCGTCCCGTCATCGAGACGCGTCCGATGCGGAATCCGGATCTGAACGATCCGGGTTTCATGGCGCGGCGCGGGTGGTGGCTCGTCGTCCTGAACGTGCTGGTGCCCGGTTCCGCCCAGGTCCTCGCGGGTAACCGCCGCCTCGGCCGCTTCGCTCTGGGAGCGACGCTGATCGGCTGGCTGCTCGTGATCGTCGGGGTCGGGCTCGCGCTGTTCGCCCGTCCGACGTTCCTCTGGCTCACGGTCGGTGCCGGCTGGATGTCCAGCATCCTCCTCACCATCGTGCAGGGGGTGCTGGTGGCCTATCTCGTGCTGTGGATCGTGCTCGCGATCGACACGCTGCGGCTCGTGCGCCTGGTGAAGGTTTCGACGGTGTCGCGCTTCGGCATCCCGATCGCGATGGTCGTGATCCTCGGCCTGATCGGGAGCGGGACCGCATACGCCGCGAGCGTGGTCGGCTCCAGCCGGGACACGCTGGGGTCGATCTTCACTCAGAGCGGACCGAGCCTGCCGCCGAGCGACGGCTATTACAACATCCTCCTGCTCGGTGCCGACAGCGGCGAAGGCCGAGACTCCATGCGCTACGACAGCATCTCCGTCGTCTCGGTCAACGCCGACTCCGGCGCCGTGACGATCACCGGGATCCCGCGGGATATGCCGGGGTTCCCCTTCGCCGAGGGGCCGATGCACGACAAGTACCCGAACGGGCACGAGAGCCACAACGACGAGACCTGCGGATGGGGCAGCGGCATCAACCAGCTGCGCACCGAGGTCGAAGTGTGCAACGACGGTTCAGAGCTGTACCCGGATGCCGCGGCGCAGGGCTCCGAACCAGGCATCGAGGCCACCAAGGACGCCGCTGAGGGCATCCTCGGGATCGAGATCCCGTACTACGTGTTCATCGACATGCACGGCTTCGCGAACCTCGTCGATGCGCTGGGCGGCGTGCAGATCACGGTCGATCAGCGTCTGCCCAAGGGCGGCGGGCCGTCGTACGAGGGGGAGTCGGCGGAGGACTGGGCGATCGGCTGGATCGAACCGGGCGAGCAGACCATGAACGGCGACACCGCGCAGTGGTACGCCCGCTCGCGCTACACGACCAACGACTGGGATCGCATGAAGAGGCAGCGTCAGCTGCAGGAGGCGATCCTCGCCCAGTTCACGCCGCAGACCGTGCTGACGCGCTTCAACGAGATCGCCGCAGCGGGGACGGCGCTCGTGGAGACCGATCTGCCGCAGGACAAGCTCCCGGAGTTCTTCGACCTCGTCACGAAGGCGAAGGAGCAGCAGGTCACCACGATCGAGCTCACGCCCGAGAACGGGATCGACGATCGGGACCCGGACTACGAGTACATCCGTCAGGTGATGCAGGACACGCTGCACCCGGCGACGCCCACGCCCGACCCGTCGTCCTGATCGCAGGCGCGCCGATGGGCTCGCGGAGCCCCACGCTCCACGAGCCCATCGACTCGGCACTGAGCGACGACGGACGGAGGGGGAGGGGCCGTCGTCGCCCGGCCGGTCCGGTCGCCGCGCGCAGCGACCGGACTCAGATGCGGCGTCGGCGCGCGGCGCCGGCCGCGAGCAGGACGCCGCCGGCGGTGAGCGCGAGCGCGCCTCCGCCGATGATCCACGGTGAGACCGAACCGCCGGTCAGCGCGAGTTCCATGCCGGACCCGGTCGACTCGGCCGATCCCGTCAGCGGAAGCTCGGTGTCGGCCGGTGCCGGATCCTGCTCGCAGCTGTCGCCCGCGCCGGCGACCGTGATGGTCGCGGTGTAGCCACGGGAGATGACCGATCCCGCCCGTGCGCCGTCGGCGGACGAGCCGCCGGTGCGCGCACCGCCGGTGAAGGCGAGGGAATACGTCCCCTCCCCGTCGGCCGGAGGCCGGAACGACACGACGAGGCTGCCGTCGCCCGCGGCGACGTCGCCCGAGATGCGAGCTGCCGCAGCGTTCACACCGGACACCGAGATGCCGACGCGCTCGCCGGGCAGGAAGTAGCCTGCTCCGAACGAAACGGTGGACGCTTCACATGTGTCGATGATCGGATCACCGACCGACACACGTGGCGTCTCCGCGTACAGGTGCGGCGGAGGCGGCGCCGGCACGTCGGAGGACGCAGCAGTCGCGGCGGTGGGCGCAGCCAGGAAAAGCGCACCCGCGGTAAGGCCGATGACGGCCATCTTCTTCAGCATGATTCTCCCCCAGAGAGATACACGCGGAATCACACCCGAACACACCCCTGCATTCGACTGCGTGGACCCTTCCTGCCCCCACGGCAGGATGGCAGAGCCCGATATTCCCCAGTGAGGTTGACACTAGCGCATGCGAGCGCGAAAGTCACGAGCCGCAGTCGATGGATTCGCGCGTCACGTCCGGTTCGCGGATGAGCGGGGTGTGCGCGACCTCGGTCAGCCGCTCGCCGGTCCCCGTGCCGACGAAATCGACGGTGATGGTGGTGGATTCGCCAGGGGCCAGCTCCACCGAATGCTGCAGGACCGTTCGCCCGTCGATCACGGCGGTCTGCACCTGTTCCTCCGCGCCGTCGCGGTCGATCCGCACGGGCGTCGCGCCCTGCGGGCCGTAGAGGGCGACGAGCGTGCGCGTCTCGCCCGGTGGCACGCCGTACCAGCCGGCCGCAGTGACGTACTCGGGCAGCGCGGTGGCGGCGTCCGCGGGGGCGTCGTTGGTCCACGTCGCCTCGAGGCGGGTGGTCGGCTCGCCGGCGCAGACGCCCGTGGCGACCGTGAACGCCGCGTCGGCGTAGTAGTCCATCTTGCCGCCGGTGGTGTCGTTGAACAGAGCGCCGACCCAGGTCGCACTGTCGTCATCCGTGGGGAGCGCACCGCTGAGGGATGTGGTCGCGAGCCTGGCCTGTTCGTCCTCGTGAGCGCTCCAGATGCGGATGCGTCCTTCGTCGGAGGACTCGGACAGCGCACCCAGCAGCGCCTGTGTCTGACCGGACGAGAACGCGGCGGCCAGCAGCGCGCTGGATGCCTGGGCGAAGACGGCATCCTGAGTCGCGGCATCCGGGATGGTGCTGTAGATCTCCGAGAGCAGGATGCCGAGGATGTTGTCCCCGTCGGCCGTGAACGGTCCGAACGTGACGGGTCCGGTGGCGGCGACCAGATGCTGCGCGACGACGGTGTCGACGGCGACGACGCCGTCGACCGTGCCGCCGAACTGCTGCGTCCAGCGCGTCGCGATCAGCGGTGCCGCCTCGGTGAACTGCGGGATGCTGGTGAGATTCTGCAGGTACCGCCCTGGCTGCTCCTCGAACAGCGCGACGTTCGGCTCGCTGACCTCGAGCGGGGCCTCCAACGGGGGGAAATCGGCCGTCGACGCATTGCGCACGATCCTGATGCTCCCTCGGTCGGCGGTGATCAGGGCCAGAGCGCCGATGATGCCCCCGGAGGAGCGCACCTCGGCGTTGTTCTGCATCGCCACGACGTACGACCGGGGCCCATCGGCTCCGAGCATGCTCGGCAGCAGTACGGATGCGCCGTGCAGAGTGCCGACGAGCGTCGCCGCCTCGTCGACGGAGTCGCGGACCTGCCCGACCGCTTCCTCCAGCGGCGGAAGGGTGGCGCCGGCGTCGATCTCCCTGGCCTTCGCGAGGGCGTCGGACAACGTGGCATCGGCGCGGCCGAGCGGCTCTGCGGCGGCGGCGAACGGGGCGAGGTCGATCGTCGTTCCGCTGAATCCCAGATCCGCGAGATCCAGTTCGTCCGCGGCATCCAGGACGGGGGTCAGCGCGTCGGACGCGACCGTGTCCGCGATCCAGGCGATCTCGCGGACCGCCGTGAAGTTCGCCCCGACCCACGGCACGAACTCGAATCCGCGCCAGACCGGGTCGCTCGTGAGATCGGCGGCCTCCGCCGCATGACCGGCGATCCGATCGGCGATCTTCTCCGCGCCCTCGAGATCCTGTGCTGCGACGGCCGCCTTGAGGTCGGCGGTGTCGTCCGAAACGGCCTGCAGCGCCTCGGCGGCTCCGATGCCCCGAACGGTGACCCAGCCCATGGCGATGAGCAGGAGCACGGCGAGAGTGCCGATGGTCCAGCCCAGCCATCGTCGGCGGTGCCGGGGGAGTCGTCCGTCGCTCACGTGAGCATTCAAGCATGCCCGCGTGTCCTGGTCGATCACGGGCGCGCGTCCCGACGATGCGACCGGCGCCGTCTACCCTTCTGCTATGGGTGCTCAGCTGCGTGTCGTTCTCGATCAGCTCGCGCAGATCGTCTCGCCGGACATCGCGTGGGCCTCGCTCGAGTTGACGGTCGGGCTCATCGCCACGGCGCCGCGTGAGTGCACGGTCGACGCGATCGTCCCCGCCGGCGCGAAGCCGGAGATCCGCGGACTGGGCGAGGTGCGGGCACTGGCCCTGCAGCGGCGGGAGCTCGCAGCATCGTGGCAGTTGGGCATCGCCCCGGCGGTCGGTGGCGGGATGATCCATTCGCCCTCGCTGATGGCGCCGCTGATCAAACACGACCGGGTGCACGACATGGACCAGACAGTGGTGACGCTGTGGGATCTGAACGCATGGCAGGCGCCGCAGACGATGGCCAAGCCCGCCGTGGCCTGGCACCGGGGCATGCTGCGCCGCGCGGCCAAGCACGCCGATGCGATCGTCGTGCCGTCCCACGCCTTCGTCGACCGGCTCGAGGAGTACGCCAGATTCGGCGATCGTGTGCGCGTGATCGCCGGTGCCGCGGCATCCGATCTCTCCGTGCCGAAGGATGCCGCAGCACGGCGGTCGCGCGTCGGAGTGCCGACGGAGTACGTCGTGGTCGTGGGCGCGGGGGAATCGTACGAGCACGGGTTCCGCGCGGCAGCAGCCGCGGGAACGGATGCCGTGGTGCTCGGAGCTGCCGACGGCGACGAGCCGCTGCTCGCGGACCTCGCGTCGGCGGCCGGGCTGCCGGAGCGGCGCGTGCACATCCGAGGTCAGTTGGACGCGGCCGATCGCGCCGCCGTGCTCGCTGGAGCGCGCGCGTTCGTCGCCACGAGCGTGCTGACGGCCTGGCCGTGGCGCGCCGTCGAGGCGATGACGCTCGGCGTCCCCGTCGTCGCGGCCGACGGCGGTCTGCACGAGGACGTCATCGCCGACGGCGGCGTCATCGTGGCGGAGGCGGATCTGCCGGATGCCGTGGCGGATGCCGTCGGCAGTGGGAACGCGCGGCTCCGCGTGCTCGCGGGGGACCGGTCGAGGGCGTTCTCCTGGGCGAGCTCCGCCGAACGCGTGTGGGCTCTGCACGCCGAGCTGTGACTGCTGAGAAATTGCTGAGCAGGGGCGACACACGGCCCGGCGCGCCACGCGCAGGGCGCGCCGGAGCGGATAATGCCGTCACGTGCGTCACACTGGTCACATGTCTCGTCGTGCCCCACGCCCTCGAAACGTGCCCAGGATCGCCCGAATCCTCACAGTCTTCGTCGCCGCGATAGCGGTGACGATCGGCACGGTCCTGCCGGCATCCGCCGCGACGTCCGCGACTGCGATGACGGCGGGTTCCGGAGCGACCATCGCCCGGGTGGCGGCCGACCCGGCGTCGAGCGGCATCGTGAAGACCTCTCTCGCGGGATTCAACGCGGGGAACATCATCAGCGACGCGGTCTTCACGAGCAAGTCCACGATGACCGAGGCGCAGATCCAGACCTTCCTCAACAGCAAGGTGAAGACCTGCCGCTCGGGGTACACATGTCTGAAGGACCTCAGGACCTCGAGCCAGACCAAGGCGGCCGACAAGTACTGCGCCGGGTACACGGCGTCGTCGGGCGAGACGGCCGCGCGCATCATCCATCGCGTCGCGCAGTCCTGCGGCATCAATCCCCAGGTGCTGATCGTGATGCTGCAGAAGGAGCAGGCACTGGTCACGCACACGTGGCCGAGCGACTGGCGATACAACGCGGCGATGGGCCAGGCGTGCCCCGATACCGCACCCTGCGACGTGAAGTTCGCTGGGTTCTTCGCGCAGGTCTACGGTGCGGCACGTCAGATGCAGGTGTACATGGAGGGGCGCCACTTCACCTGGTACGCGCCAGGGAAGACATGGAACATCAAGTACGACGTCGAGGACTCCTGCGGACGCGCGCCGGTGTACATCGCCAACAAGGCCACCTCGGCGATGTACTACTACACGCCCTATCAGCCCAACGCTGCGGCGCTGCGTGCGGGGTACGGCTCGGCCGAGCCATGCGGCGCATACGGCAACCGCAACTTCTACAACTACTTCACCGACTGGTTCGGCTCGACGCAGAAGCCGGCGGCACCGGCACCGGCGCCGACTGTGAACCCGCCGAAATTGACGAACGTCAACACGTCTTCCTACGTGGTCAGCACCGACTCCGCCGGAAACGTCTGGGGCTACCCGTTCTCCAAGGGCGTCTGGGGTGCACGTGTGAAGATGGCGAGCGGGCTCGGGTCGCTGAAGTCCTTCTTCGGTGCCGGTGACCTCAATGGCGACGGTCATCGCGACTTCATCGCCGTCTCGGCGAGCGGCAAGCCCTCGGCGCTGTACGGCAACGGCTCGACGACCCTGAGCGCACCCAAGGCGCTCGGCGGGGACTGGTCCGGGACGAAATCCGTGATCCCGGCCGGCGATTTCAACCGAGACGGTCTGCCGGACGTCTTCACCGTCGATTCGGCGGGCAGGCTCTTCTTGCGTGCGGGCGACGACCGCGGCGGATTCCGGCCCTCCGTGGCAATCGGCTCCGGATGGGCGTCCATGAGTCAGCTCGTCGGCGGCATCGACATGAACGACGACGGCAGAACGGACCTCGTCGCGCGCGACAGCGCCGGGGGGCTGTTCCTCTACCCGGGAAACGGCCGCGGAGGCTGGGGCGCCAGAGTTCAGATCGGCAACGGCTGGAAGAGCATGACCGCGATCTTCAGCCCCGGCGATTTCACCGGTAACGGCACACCTGATCTCCTGGCGCACGCCGCCGACGGCCGGCTGGTCGCGTTCGAGGGACGAGGCACCGCGTATCCGAAGAGTCTGGGCGTCGTCGGCACGAGCTGGCACACTCTGGCGACGAAGGGCTTCGTCGGACAGGCAGTGAAGAACTCTCGGCCCCTCACCGCCGGCGTCGGCAACGCCGACGGGCGATCCGGAAACGACCTGGTCGCCATCACCAAGAGCGGCGAGGTCCGGATCTACGGTGGAGACGGACACGGAGGATGGACCGGTGTGACGAAGCTCACCACCGGGTGGACCGCCCGTGACAAGGTGATCGCGCTCGGCGACTTCGGCAACAACGGGATCCGCGACATCGCACGCATCGACGCCAACGGGTCGTTCTGGCTCTACCCGGGAAAGAGCGGCGGCGGCTACAACGACCGGAAACGGATCGGGCAGGGATGGCAGCAGTTCGCTCACGTCATCGGCGGCCTCGATTTCGACGGCGACCGACGTACTGACATCATCGCCATCACGCCTCGCGGCGAGATGTACCTCTACCTCGGCAACGGCAACGGCGGCTGGCAGACAGGCAGAGGCATAAAGATCGGCAACGGATGGGGCATCGCGGATCAGGTGCTCAATGTCGGCGACTTCACCGGGGATGGTCACGCCGATCTGGTGGCCCGACTCAAGGACGGCACGTTGCGCGTGTACCCCACGACCGGAAAGAGCACCTTCTCGGCGCCGCGGCAGATCGGCAACGGCTGGGGTTCGATGACCCGCATCGTCGGCCCAGGTGACTTCGATGGTGACGGGCGAGCCGACGTCATCGGCATCCGTGACGACGGGACCATGCACCTGTACCCGGGTGATGGCAAGGGCGGGTGGAAGGCGCGCAAGCAGATCGGCAACGGCTGGAGCTCGATCAGCAGTGTGGGCTGACGGAGACGGCTCTCAGGAACGTGTCCTGGCAGAAGACTCAGCCGCGCATGGGATACTGGATGCCGCGATGGCAGAGGTCATCGCTTTCGAATGTGTGGGCCTGTGACTGAAACCCGAGATCTCTTCGCCGCCGTCCCGCGTTCCGAGTTCGACACTCCCGGCAGGAGCCGCGGGCTGATCGATGTGGTGCGCTGGCGTTACCTGTTGCGCCTGCTCGTGCGCACCGGCGTGACGACGCGCTACCGGAACTCCGTACTGGGATGGACCTGGTCGTACGTGCGCCCGGCCGCCCAGTTCCTCGTGTTCTGGGTCGTGCTCGGCCTGTTCATGAACCTGGACCACGGCATCCCGAACTACGCCGTCTACCTGTTCAGCGGCATCGTCGTGATCAACCTCTTCTCCGAAGGCTTCAAGAACGCGACCACGTCGATCGTCGGCAACGCCGCCCTCGTACGCAAGGTCTTCCTCCCGCGGCAGCTGTTCGCGGTGTCGGCGATCATCGTCGCGTTCGTGCACTTCCTCCCTCAGGTCGGTCTGCTTCTCGTGGTCTGCCTGTTCCTGGGGTGGATCACGCACATCTCGTTGCTGTCGGTGCTGGCCATCTTCGCCGGGATGATCATCGTCATGGTGTTCGCATTGGGGCTGGGTCTCTTCTTCGGTGCGATCAACGTCCGCTTCCGTGACGCCGAGAACATCGTGGAGCTCATGCTGCTGCTCGCGACGTGGGCTTCGCCCGTGCTCTACGGTTGGTATCAGGTGCAGGACGCGATCGTCGGCACTCTCGGCTGGCCCCAGTGGATCGTCGATCTCTACCTGCTCAACCCCATCACGCAGGGCGTCGAACTCTTCCACTTCGCGTTCTGGCGTCCGGTGACGGATGCGGCGTTCGCGATTCCGCCCGGCCTGGCGTGGAACACGCTGTGGACGTTCCTCATCGCCGTGGCGACACTGCTGTTCGGTCAGTTCGTGTTCCGCCGCCTCGAAGGAAGGTTCGCGCAAGACCTATGAGCGAGCAGACCACCATCAAACCCAGCATCATCGTGGACGGCGTGCACAAGCGGTTCACGCTCAACCACGCGTATTCGCTCAAGGACACCGTCGTGTCTTGGATCAAGCGTCGCAAGCTCACGAGCGAGTTCGAAGCGCTCAAGGGCATCGACCTCGTGATCGGCCAGGGCGAGTCCGTCGCGATCCTCGGGCTCAACGGCTCCGGCAAGTCGACGCTTCTCAAGATGGTCTCCGGCGTCATGGAGCCCGACGAGGGCCAGGTGCTCACTCGCGGTCGCGTCGCCGGTCTCATCGAGGTCGGCGCGGGCTTTCACCCTGAATTGTCCGGGCGCGAGAACGTCTTCCTCAACGCAGCCATCCTCGGCATGAAGCAGCATGAGATCGAAGCGCGCTACGACGAGATCGTCGCGTTCAGCGAGATCGAGCAGTTCATCGACCAGGAGGTCAAGCACTACTCATCCGGCATGTTCATGCGTCTGGCCTTCTCCGTCGCGATCCATGTCGAGCTCGACGTCCTGCTCGTCGACGAGATCCTCTCGGTCGGCGACGCGCCGTTCCGGGAGAAGTGCCGCCTGAAGTTCGAAGAGCTCATCGAGCAGGGCAAGACGCTCGTCGTCGTGAGCCACGACATGGAGATGGTCCGCGAGCTCTGCACGCGGGGCATCGTGATCAACAAGGGCGACGTCATCTACGACGGTGAAATCGAAGGCGCCATCGCACTGGTGGACAAGTGATCCTGGACTGGCTCGCACAGACGCCGGCTCTGTTGGCCGGGGTGCTCGTGGTCTTCGGCCCCGGCGTGCTGGCGCTGTGGGGGGTCGGTCTTCGTGGACTCGCGCTGTTCGCGTCGGCTCCGCTGTTCGGCATCGCCACGGTCGGTGCGACAGCGTTGCTCCTCGGTGCCTTCGGAGTCGCCTGGTCTCCGCTGAGCTGGGGCATCGCCGCGCTGGTTCTCGCGGCGATCGCCTGGGCGCTGGGCCGGCTGCTCGGCAACAGGCTCCCCGGCATGGCACCGGTCGGGTCGCGATGGCTGTTCGCGGCGGCCGTGGCGATCGGTGTTCTCATCGGGGTCTGGCGCCTGACCGCGTATATCTCGGCCCCTGACGCGATCTCGCAGACGAATGACGCGGTGTTCCATATGAACGCCGTACGTTTCGCGCTGGAGACGGCGGATGCCTCGTCGCTGCACATCAATGCCGTCATCGGGGGGCGGAGCTTCTATCCCGCTGCGTGGCACGGCGTCATCTCCCTGATCGTCATGATCACCGGTGCGTCCATCTCCGCTGCGGCGAACATGTTCACGCTCGTGATGGGCGCGATCATCTGGCCGCTCGGCATCGCGTGGTTCGCGCGTGAGGCCAGCGGTTCGCGCGCGGTCGCCGCGTATGCGGCGATTCTCTCGAGTGCGCTGCAGACCTTTCCACTGCTGCTGATCCAATGGGGGGTGCTGTTCCCGAATGCCCTGTCCATGGCGCTCGTTCCTGCCGGTATCGCGCTCGTCATGGCGTTGCCGCGATGGAGCCAGGGCGCGACTGCATGGCGGGCGTGGACGCGAAGTGTTCTGCTCGTGCTGGTCGTCATCGGCGCGCTTCTGCTCTCGCAGCCGTCCGCATTCCTGCCCTGGGCGCTGATCTGCGTGATCTGGCTGACGTTCCGCCTGCTCAGCGGGGCGAAATCGACGCCGCGCGCCCTCGCGTTCGTCCTGGTCGCTGCCGCCTGGATCGTTCTCCTGGCGCTCTGGGCCTACCTGGCGCAAGGAACGACAGGGTCGCATTGGCCGCCGATTCGCGGCAAGGCGGCCGTGCTCGCGGACATCCTCCTGAACGGCCAGGTGATGATCCCGTTCGCGTACGGCGTGAGTGCACTGATGATCATCGGCCTGGTCGTCGCGGTGCGCCGGTCGCGTCTGCGATGGCTGGTCATCGCGTGGGGGGCGGTATCGGTCCTCTATTTCCTGGTCGCCGCCGTGGGGAACCCCTTCGTGCGCAACGCGATCCTCGGTGCCTGGTACGCCGACCCGTATCGGATCGCGGCGATCGCCCCCGTGATCGTGATCCCGCTCGCGGCTCTCGGTGTCGACGCGATCGTTCGGGTCGCAGCGCGCACGGTCGGTCGTGCAGAAGACGACCGGATGCCGATGGTGCTGGGGGCGGTGGGGGTGACCGCTTTCATGATCGTCCTCGTCGTCGTACGTCCGGTCGAGATGCCGGAGGTGACGGAAGGAACGATGTACGAGGGCTCGACGTACCATTCCGATGCCGACGCGTACTTGAGTCCTGCTGAACGGGAACTGCTCGAGTCGCTCGTCGACGAGGTGGCTGATGATGCGCGGGTGCTGGGCAATCCCTCGACCGGCACGGGCTTCGGCTACTTCCTGAGCGGACTCGATGTCTATCCGCGGACCTGGGCGCCGCCCCGGTCGGACGCCTGGCAGGTGCTGGCTGCGGGTCTGCGCGATGCAGCGTCTGAGGCGGCGGTGTGCGATGCGCTTCTGGTCTACGGGTCGCCTGAGTACGTCCTCGACTTCGGTCCTGGCGAGGCGGAACCGGGACGCTACGTCATGCCGGGGATGACGGACTTCGAAGGGCAGGATGGATTCGAGCTCGTCGCCGAGCGCGGCGACGTATCACTCTGGCGGATCACGGCGTGCGACGAGTAGCCGCACGGACCGCCCGGCTAGGATCGATCTCGATGGAAGCCGCAGAGAGTCGTGTCCTCATCGTCCTGCCGGCGCTGAACGAAGAGGAATCCGTCGCGCATGTCGTCCGCGACGTCCGAAGCGCGATCCCGAGCGCCGTCGTCGTCGTCGTCGATGACGGGTCGAGGGATCGGACGGGGGCCGTTGCATCCGAGGCGGGGGCGATCGTGCTCACGCTGCCGTTCAATCTCGGCGTCGGCGGCGCGATGCGTGCAGGATTCCGATTCGCCAGGGACAACGGGTTCGACGTCGTCGTCCAAGTGGACGCGGACGGACAGCATGATCCCGCGGCGATCCTCCGGCTGATTCAGGGCCTCGGCGAGGCCGACCTCATGATCGGCGCCCGGTTCGCGGGAGTCGGAGACTACGGCGTGCGCGGACCACGGAAGTGGGCGATGCGCATCCTCGCAGCCGTCATGAGCCGGGTCGCCAGAACCCGACTGACCGACGTCACGAGTGGATTCAAGGCGGCCGGTCCGCGAGCTGTACGGCTGTTCGCCGACACATTCCCCGCGGAATATCTGGGCGACACGGTCGAGGCGCTCGTCATCGCGGCTCGAGCGGGACTGGTCATCCGCCAGTTGCCGGTCGAAATGCGGGAGCGCCAGGCCGGCGTCCCCTCGCATCATCCGTTCAAGGCCGCCGTCTACCTGGTGCGGGCCTGCGCCGCCTTCGGCCTCGCGATGCTCCGACCGCGTACACGACTGGAGGACGTGCGATGAGTCCCGTGACCTACGCCTTCGGCATCGCCGCCGCTGTCCTCGCCCTGATCGCCATCATCGAACTGATGCGTCGTGGGACGCTGCGTGAGCGTCACGCCGTGTGGTGGTTCGTCGGCGGCGTGCTGGCACTGGTCATCGCGGTCTTCCCGCAGACGCTCACCTGGGCGGCCCAGACGCTCGGCATCACGGTGCCGACGAACCTGGTGTTCTTCGTCGCGATCGGGCTGCTGTTCCTCGTCAGCCTGCAGTACGGCGCGGAGCTGACCAGAGTCGAGGAGAAGCTGCGTACGCTGGCCGAGCAGTCGGCGTTCCAGGAGAACCGGATCGCGCAGCTCGAGCGACGTCTCGACGACCGCTCCGCTCGTGCTGAGCGTGCGGACGGAGACCCGCACGAATGAGCCGACCCATGCGTGCGCTCATCGCGTCACGACTGTTCCCCCCGGAGGTCAGTGCCGGCGCCTTCCGGCTCGGGGCGCTCGGACGCGCTCTCGCACGCCGAGGCGCCGAGGTGACAGTGCTGACGACCCGTCCTCCCAAGCATGCGCCCGTCGTCGCCGATCCGCCCGGCGTCGCCGTGCGCCGCTGGCCGGTGCTGCGTGATCGCGGAGGAAACGTCCGTGGGTACATCCAGTACCTCAGCTTCGATGTGCCGCTGATCTTCCGCCTGCTGACTCGGCGATTTGATGTCGCTGTCGCCGAGGCTCCGCCGACGACGGGGCTCGTGGTGCTGATCGTCGCGTGGCTCAAGCGCCGCCCTGTCGTCTATTACGCAGCCGACGTCTGGACCGACGGGGTCGTGTCCATGGCGGCTCCTCGTCCTGTCATCGCCGTCATCCGCGCACTCGAGCGATCCGTGCTGCGAGGTGCACGAGGCGTCATCTCCGTTTCGGACGAGGTCACCGCTCGCCTGGTGGAACTCGGCGCCGATCCCGTGCGCATCACCACGGTGGGCAACGGCATCGACACAGCGGTCTTCGCACCCGAGGTCGAGCCTGCGACGGATGATCGGTACTTCGTCTACACCGGCACGATGTCGGAGTGGCAGCAGCCCGATATCTTCGTGCGCGCCCTGGCGCTCATCGCCGATGACCATCCGAGCGTGAAGCTGCGTTTCTTCGGCCAGGGGTCCGTCCAGTCCGCGCTCCGGTCGCTATCCGAGGAACTCGTGCCAGGGCGCGTCAGTTTCGGGGGAGTGGTGAGCCCTGCGGCATCCGCCGGATGGATCCGAGGCGCGGTCGCGTCGCTCGTGAGCATCGTCCCCGGCATCGGCTACGACTTCGCCAAACCCACCAAGACCTATGCCGCTGCGGCCATCGGCACTCCGGTGCTGTTCGCCGGGGCGGGCGCCGGCGCCGACCTGGTGCGCTCGGCGCGACTCGGTGTCGCCGTGGAATTCACGCCGGAGGCCGTTGCCGATGCCATGCGCTCGTTGCTCGCCGAGACCGATTCGGGCGCGACCGAGGGCCGACGGGCGGAGCGGGCGAGCTGGGCGGCCGAGCATGCGTCCCTCGATGCCGTGGCATCGCGGGTTTCGGCGGTGGTCTCTCAGGTCGCTCTGGCGCGCACCGGTAAGCTGAACAAGGCTTCCGGTGGCACCTCTCGACCGGAGTGAAAGGCATCTTCATGACTGAATCCGTGCGCATCGTCGACTCTGCCGATGTGTCTCCGAACGCCGTGATCGGCGACGGATCGTCGATCTGGCACCTGGCACAGGTGCGCGAAGACGTCCGCATGGGAGAGAACTGCATCGTCGGACGCGGCGCGTACATCGGCACCGGAGTCGTCATGGGCGACAACTGCAAGGTGCAGAACTACGCGCTCGTGTACGAACCGGCGAAGCTCGGTGATGGGGTGTTCATCGGTCCGGCCGTCGTGCTGACGAACGACACCTACCCCCGTGCGATCAACCCGGACGGGTCGCTGAAGAGCGCACACGACTGGGAGCCGGTCGGCGTCACGATCGAGCGTGGTGCGTCCATCGGCGCCAGGGCGACCTGCGTCGCTCCCGTCACCATCGGCGCCTGGGCGACGGTCGCTGCCGGCGCCGTCGTCGTCAAGGACGTCCCGGCGTACGCGCTGGTGGCCGGTGTTCCGGCCCGCCGCATCGGCTGGGTCGGGGAGGCGGGTCTTCCGCTCACCTCCTCGGAGGCCGACGACGTCTGGATCTGCCCCGCAAGCGGCACCCGCTACATCGAGAACGATGGCGCACTGAGCAAGGAGAACGTGTGAGCGAGTTCATTCCCCCCGCCAAGCCGATCATCGGCGACGAGGAGCGCGAGGCGGTCGACCGCGTGCTGCGCAGCGGCATGGTGGCGCAGGGCCCGGAGGTCGCGGCGTTCGAGAGCGAGTTCTCGGCGCATTTCGTGCAGGGTCGTCCTTCCGTGGCCGTGAATTCGGGTACCGCGGGCCTTCACCTCGGCCTCCTCGCTGCGGGCGTCGGCGCCGGTGACGAGGTCATCGTGCCGTCCTTCACGTTCGCCGCGACCGGCAACTCGGTGGCGCTCACCGGCGCGACTCCGGTCTTCGTCGACATCGAGCCGGAGACGTTCAGCCTCGACCCGGAGGCCGTGGCGGCGGCGATCACGCCGAAGACCAAGGGCATCCTCCCGGTTCACCTCTACGGGCACCCTGCGCGCATGCGCGAACTCGAGGTTCTGGCCGGCGCACGCGGCGTCGCACTCTACGAGGATGCCGCGCAGGCGCACGGCGCGGCCCTCGACGGTCGTCCGGTCGGAACGTTCGGCGATTTCGCGATGTTCAGCCTCTACCCGACGAAGAACATGACCAGTGGCGAGGGCGGGATGGTCACGACGGCGACCGACGACATCGCCCGTCGTGTCAAGCTGCTGCGCAATCAGGGCATGGAGCGTCAGTACGAGAACGAGATCGTCGGCTTCAACGCGCGTATGACGGACATCCACGCAGCGATCGGCCGTGTGCAGCTGACCAAGGTGGATGCCTGGACGAAGACCCGTCAGGCCAACGCGGCTTTCCTGGACGCCAATCTGCAGGGCGTGGTCATCCCGCCGGTCGCCGACGGGGCGACGCACGTCTACCACCAGTACACGATCCGCGTGACCGACGACCGCGACGGGTTCGTCGCAGCGCTCAAGAACGAGCACAACGTCGGCGCCGGTGTCTACTATCCGATTCCGAACCACCGCCTGCCCTCGCTCGCACCGTTCGCGCCGGGGCTCGACCTGCCCGAGACCGAGCGTGCAGCGCGCGAAGTGGCATCGCTGCCCGTGCACCCGTCGCTCACGCAGGACGACCTCGAGCGCATCGTCGCAGCGGTCAACACCGTGGCCGGGGCCGGCGCCTGATGGCCCTGCGCGCAGGACTCCTCGGAGTCGGAATGATGGGACGCCACCACGCACGCGTGCTGCGTGAGGTGGACGGTGTCGACCTCGTCGCGATCGCTGATCCCGGAGGTGACCCGCACGGCGTCGCTGGCGACCTCGAGGTTCTTCCCGACATCGAGGCGCTGATCGCCGCCGGAATCGATATCGCCGTCGTGGCCGTTCCGACGCGCTTCCACGAGGATGCCGCGCTCAAGCTCGCGGCAGCGGGAGTGCATACTCTCGTCGAGAAGCCGATCGCCGACACCGTCGAGGCCGGGCAGCGCATGGTCGACGCCTTCGCGTCGGCCGGGCTGGTCGGTGCTGTCGGCCACATCGAGCGTTTCAACCCTGCATTGCAGGAACTGCGCCGCCGGATCGAGGCCGATGAACTCGGTGCGGTCTACCAGGTGGTGACCCGCCGCCAGGGTCCGTTCCCGTCGCGCATCGCCGACGTCGGCGTCGCGAAGGACCTCGCCTCGCACGATGTCGATCTCACAGCGTGGGTGGTGCAGAGCGACTACGAGCGCGTCTTCGCGCAGACGGCCTTCAAGAGCGGTCGCGAACACGAGGACATGATCACGATCACTGGACGCACGGCATCCGGCGTCATCGTGAACAACATCGTGAACTGGCTGAGTCCGATGAAGGAGCGCCTCACGGTCGTCACGGGGGAGAAGGGGGCGTTCATCGCCGACACCTCCACCGGCGACCTGACGTTCTACGCCAACGGCACGATCCCGCTCGAGTGGGAATCGGTCTCGTCCTTCCGCGGAGTCTCCGAGGGAGACGTGACCCGGTACGCGTTCGCCAAGCGCGAGCCGCTCCGCGTCGAGCACGAGGCTTTCCGTGACGCCGTGCTCGGAGAGAAGACCGACGTCGTCACCATGGAGCAGGGGCTTCGGACGCTCGTCGTCGTCGAAGCCGCACTCGAGTCCGCGCGGGAGGGCGCGTCCGTCTCGCTCTGATCACATGAATCTCATCGTCCGCACTCTCCGACGACTGATGCCTTTCCTCCCGGCGTCCGCTCGTCGATTCCTGTTCGTGTATTCGCTGACATCGTCCGTGCTCTCTCTGATCGATGTCGTGGCGCTCATGCTGATGGCACTGACGCTCGCCGCCAGTGTGACCCAGGCGGACATCACACTGCCGCTGCTCGGCACGATCTCGGCGGATCAGTCTCTCGTGCTGATCCTCGTGCTCGCCGCCATCGTGATCCTGAAGTCCGCCGCCAACGTCTGGCTGCAGTGGATCGCGACGCGCCGCTTCGCCTCGTTCGAGCTCAGCGTCGGCCAGGAGCTGTTCGGTGCCTACATCCGAGCGTCCTGGACGGATCGCATCTCGCGCAACAGCGCTCAGATCGTGGCCATGTCCGACAGCGGCATCGCCAACGTGGTCGCCGGTTTCCTCCTGCCGATCACGACACTTCCGGGGCTGATCGTCACCAGCGTGGGCGTTGTCGCGGTGCTCGTCGTCTCGCAGCCGATCACCGCCTTGGTGACGATCGTGTACCTCGGCGGGATTGCGCTGCTGCAGTACTTCGTTCTCAGCGGCAAGACGCGTCAGGCGGCTCGGGTGGCGCGCGATTCCGCACTCCGCGTCGCCGCTCTCATCTCCGGCATGGTCGCGTCTCTCAAGGAGATCACGCTGCGAGACAAGGCCGACGAGGTGAGCAGGGTCGTGGAGCGCAACCGTCGGCAGACCGCCCAGGCTCGGGCGAACTCGAGTTTCCTGGCGACCGTTCCGCGGTTCATCTTCGATGCGGCGATCATCGGCGGCTTCGTCATCGTCGGCGGCGCTGCGATGATCAGTTCCGGCGGCAAGATGAGCAGCACCATCTCCGCTGTGGCGATGTTCGGCATCGCCGGATTCCGGCTGGTGCCGTCGCTGACCGGTTTCCAGTCGGTGATCACCCGAACGATCACCTCGGCACCGTATGTGGATGCCGTCATCACCGACATCGAGGCTTCGAAGAAGTTCCTCGCGGATCAGGAGATCCTCGGCAAGCAGCCACTCCCCGGCGAGCCGCAGCAGCTCGATCTGCAGGACGTGGCGTTCACGTTCCCTGGAAGCGATCGCCCTGCTGTCCGTGGCGTCGACCTGAGCATCCCGATGGGAGCCACCGTCGGCATCGCCGGCGCTTCCGGAGCCGGGAAGTCGACGCTCATCGACCTGCTGCTCGGATTGCTGACGCCGACGCAGGGTTCGATCAAGATCGACGGTCTGCCGCTCGAGGATGTCATGGCCGCGTGGCGGACCCACGTCGGATATGTTCCGCAGGAGGTGACGCTCTTCGACGGCACGGTCGCGCAGAACATCGCCCTGACCTGGGGTGACGATCTCGACCTCGCGCGCGTGGAGCAGGCGGCGCGCCGCGCTCAGCTCTGGGACGTCATCGAGCAGCGCGCGGACGGGCTGTCCTCTCGCGTGGGCGAACGCGGGCTCACGCTTTCGGGCGGCCAACGGCAGCGGTTGGGCATCGCCCGCGCACTGTACAGCGACCCGCTCATCCTGGTCCTGGATGAGGCGACCAGTGCGCTCGACACGAAGACCGAGGCGGACGTCGCGGATGCGATCCGTGACCTGCGCGGCGATGTGACTGTCATCGCCGTCGCGCACAGGCTCAGCACCATCCGCGACTCGGACATCGTCCTGTTCATGCACGACGGCACTGTCACAGCGCAGGGCACCTTCGATGAGGTGGTCGCCGCGAGTGCCGAGTTCGCGGCGCAGGCGAGACTGGCAGGACTCGCATGAGCACGCTGTCGACGAAGGCGCGCATCGCCTACCGGAGGGCGGTGGGCATGCTGCCCGATCGTCTCTCCGTGCCGTTGCGTCCTTCTGATCGGAAGTTCGAGCTCGCGGACGTGCCCCCTCCGGTCGCGGCGCCGATAGGAGACACGCGTCTGTACACGGCGCCGGCGAACTTCGCCGCGCAGGGCTACCAATGGGCGCGAGCCGCGGAGAGGCTCCCCGGCGTCGGCGCCGTCAACATGCAGTACCGTGCCAGCGGTGATTTCGGTTTCCCTGCCGACTACTCGGTGTCCGAACGGGTCTTCCTGAACTCCGGCACGTGGGCTCGTCGCCAGCGCGATGCGGTCGCCGATGGCTTCACGCACGTGATCTTCGAGGCCGAGCGGCCCATCTTCGGGCTGGCGTTCGAGCGCTTCCCCGAGCGGGAGGCGCGTTGGCTGCAGGGCCGTGGTCTCCAGGTGGGGCTGGCGAGCCTCGGAACCGATCTGCGGCTGCCCAGCCGGCACGCGCAACTGGACCGATGGTCGCCGTTCCGCGACGGCGACCATGCATGGATCGCCGACCTCGAAACCAAGGCGCTTCGGAACCGTGGCCTGTTCGAGCGCCTCGGCGTCCCGTCCTTCGTAGCGACGCCGGAGCTGCTGGGCGATTGGCCGGACGCGGTCTGGCTGCCGATCGTGATCGACCCATCGGAATGGCACTCGGATCGCGAAGCGCTGACCGGCGGAGCTCCGATCGTGCTGCATGCCCCGACGAATCCGGCGGTCAAGGGCACCGCGCTCATCGAACCCGTTGTCGAGCGCCTTTCGGCGGACGGGATCATCGATTATCAGCGCATCGTGAAGGTTCCGGCATCCGAAATGCCCGAGCGATACGCGCAGTCGGACGTCGTGCTCGACCAGTTCGCGCTCGGCATCTACGCCACCACGTCGATCGAAGCCATGGCGGCCGGACGCCTCGTCGTCGCGCATCTGCACGATCAGGTGCGCGACCATATCCGGGAGATCACGGGACTCGATGCTCCGATCGTCGAGGCAACGCCTGACACGATCGGCGAGGTGCTCCGCGACGTCGCCGCGCGGCCGGAGCACTATCGCGAAATCGCTCAGCGCGGTCCGGACTACGTCGAGGCCGTGCACAACGGTGCCCTCGCGTCACGCGTGCTCGCGCCATTCCTCGGCAAGAGCGCAGGCTCGTGAGCGCCAATCGGCCTCGCGGGCGCGCTTCCGCTTTCCTCAGCGTCGAAGACGCTGCAACCAGGAGCGAAAATGACTGAACCACGTATTCTCTGCATCTCCTTCTCGGACATCGCATCCGATGCGAGAGTGCTCCGTCAGCTCGAGGTGCTGTCGCGGCATGGACATGTCACGACGCTTTCCTACGGTGTGCATCCGGCGGGCGCCGACGAGCACATCTCGATCGATAGCGCGCTTCCATCGCTTCCTCAGACGCTCGGTGGCGTGCTCAAGCTCGGCCTCCGACGCTTCTCCTCGGTGGCTCTCGGGGCGCCGGCGGTCGCGGCAGCGCGCGCGGCCATCGTGGGTCGCGAGTTCGACATCGTCGTGGCCAACGAGGCTCGAGCTCTGCCGCTCGCCTTCGAGGTGGAGGGCGCGCCGAAGATCTGGTGCGACCTGCACGAGTGGGCACCGGCTGAACGTACGCATGTGCTGTCCTGGCGGCTGCTCGTGGCGCCGTTCATGGATTGGGTATGCGCAACTTATCTGCCTCGCGTCGACGCGGCGACGACGGTGAACGCCTCCATCGGCGCGATGTACGAGGAGCAGTACGGGGTGCGAACCGATATCGTCAGAAACGCGATCGCCTATCGCGCCGATATCGCTCCAACCCCGCTCGAAGCGGATCGCATCCGTCTCGTCCACAGCGGTGGCGCAGTGCCAGGTCGCAACATCGAGGCCATCATCGATGCCGTTGATCTGCTCGGTGATGGGTACACTCTCGATCTCTATCTCATCCCCTCCCGCCAGGCGGAGTCGTACTGGAAGCAGCTGACCGCTCGGATCGACGCGAGCCCTCGAACGACGCTGCACCCGGCGGTGGCGCCTGCGGCGCTTCCGTCCACGTTGAATCCGTACGATCTCGGCGTCTATCTGCTGCCGCCCCACACTCCGAATCACCGGCTGATGCTGCCGAACAAGTTCTTCGACTTCGTTCAGGCGCGGCTGGGGTTCGTCTTCGGACCTTCGGTCGAGACCGATCGCCTGATCAAGGAGAACGGTCTCGGAGTCGTGGCAGCGGGGTACTCGGCAAGCGATCTCGCAACGGCCGTCCGCAAACTCTCGCGGGAGGAGATCGCGGGCTTCAAACGTGCGACGGATGCCGTGGCAGCCGAGCTCTCCTCCGAGACGGACATCGCCGTCGAAGACAGCATTCTGCGTCGTCTCGCTGAGGCGTGAGCCCGGCCTCCCGAGTCCGCACGGTTAGGATCGTCACGTGACTCAAGCTGTCGGTGAAGCGGGCGGGCGACAGCGCGTCCTTGTGGTCGGCTATGGTGTGGCCGGTGTCGGTATCGCGGCGGACGCGCGCTCCCACGGACACGAGGTCGTCGGCTTCCTCGATGATGTGAAGCGCGCTCCGGAGGTACTGGGCTCCCTCGGTGACGTCAATCGCGTCGTCCGCGAGCATCACATCGATTCCGTCTACTTCGCCATCCCGACGGTCGACGCGAAGGTGCTCCGCGATTTCCTTTCGGGGCTGGAGAAGACCGGACTGCGCCTGTCGATCCTGCCTCGCACGTACAAGACGATCAGCAGCGAGTCGGTGAGCGTGAGAGACCTTACCGACGTGGACGTCCTGCAACTGGTCGGTCGCCAGCCGATCAAGCATGATCTGCTCGACGCGCAACGCATGGTCGTCGGCAAACGCGCCCTGGTCACCGGGGCTGCAGGGTCGATCGGCTCCCGGCTCGTCGAACATCTCCTCACTCTCGGGGTCGTTCAGGTGATCGCCGTGGACTGGTGGGAGACCGGCCTGTTCCACTTGGAGAACCGCCTCGCCGACGATCGACTCCGTGTCGTCATCGCCGATGTGAAGAACGAGAGCCGGATCGAGCGCATCTTCACCGAGCACCGTCCCGAACTCGCCTTCCACGCAGCCGCCTACAAGCATGTCCCCCTCATGGAGGACAACCCGATGGAGGCTGTGGTCAACAATGCGTTCGGGGCGGAGAACGTCCTTCGACAGGCGATCACCACGGGCGCGAGCCACGCTGTGTACGTCTCCACCGACAAGGCCGTCCGGCCGGCGAACGTGATGGGCTCGTCGAAGCGTCTGGGTGAGCTGCTGCTGAGCGATCTTGCTCAGCAGTCCGGCGACACGAAGCTGACTGCTGTCCGCTTCGGCAACGTGCTCCAGAGCAATGGCAGCGTCATGGAGACCTTCCGTCGTCAGATCGAAGCCGGCGGTCCTCTGACCGTCACGCATCGCGATGTCACCCGGTTCTTCATGACCATCGACGAGGCTGCACAGCTGATCATCCAGTCGGCTCTGCTCGGTTCCAACGGTGATATCTGCGTCCTCGACATGGGGGAGCCGGTCCGGATCTTGGATCTGGCCGAGAGCCTCGTGCGCGCCACAGCGCCCCATGTGCGCATCGACGTCACCGAACTGCGTCCAGGGGAGAAGCTCTACGAAGAGCTCACCTACAATCCGGAACTGGCGACGAGCACCGCGAACAGCAAGGTCTTCATCCTGCAGGTCGAGGACGAGATGAGTGTTCCTGTGGCCCGGATTCGGGCGTTGATCGCGAAGATCCGATCGGGAAACTACTCCGACGATGAGACGATCGCGGCATTGCGGGACATGGGTTTCAACGTCAAGGAGCGCGCATCCGCATGACGGCGAGCGAGCAGCCGGCTGTGCCGGAATCGGTCGTCGTCACCGGCGGCAACGGCCGGATTGGTCGGCTCGTCGTCTCGGATCTGCGGGCGCGAGGTTGCCGGGTGACATCACTGGCGCGAACGCACGGATCCGACGCACGGGCCGATGACATCTCGATCGATCTGACCGATGCTGTGCGTCTCGCCGACGTCGTCGCACGATCTGGCGCTACGACGATGCTGCACCTTGCTGTTCAGCGCGGAGACGATGTCGAGGAGGCGAACGAGCGGATCGACCTCGCTGCCGCCTCCGCTGCGTCCGGACTCGCTCGAGTCGTACTCGCCTCATCGGGCGCGGTGTACGGTGTCGACGCGACGGACGCGCGTTCGGAGGTTTCGCCCTTGAACGGAGGCAGCGCATATGCCCGCTCCAAGCAGCGGTCGGAGCAGATCTTCGCGGATCTGGTCGAGCGCAACCGGGTCGTATCCGTGCTGGCTTTGCGCATCTTCAACGTTGCGGGGCCGGCATTCCCTGATTCACTCGTGCAGCGTCTGATCCGTGCGGAGGCCACGACACCGGTGACGCTCAGTGAGCCCGACCGGTTCGTTCGGGACTACATTCACCAGGATGACCTCGTCGATCTCGTGCGTGCCTCGTTGACCGTCGCGTCGATCGGATACCGAGCGGTGAATCTGGGGGCCGGAATCGCAGTCAGCACGCGAACGCTGTTGGAATCGATCCGACCGAGCCAGGACGGCTTCGTCGTCGTTCCAGGACCAGCGAGCTCGAACTGGGCGGACGTCTCCGTGATGCACGCACTGCTCGGGGTGCGACCCCGGGCGATACCGGATCGCAGTTGGGACCGATCCGTAGCCGGTCCGGCATGCGCCGAGGGAGTCCCGCCGATCCATGCGAAGGGGGACAGGAAGTGAGAGCGGCTGTCGTCACAGCAGCGCGAGCGGCGCTGAGCGTCGTGCCCGATCGCTTGCTCGCCCGTATTCTTCCCGGTTCCCTCGGATGGGATCCGGATCAGATGCAGATCGCTCGGCCGCGCGTCTCGGCACCCGTGCGGTTGCTGATCGCGCCCGTCAACTCCGCTGGCCAGGCCTATCGGTGGGCACGCGCAGCCGAGGAGCGCCTCGGAGGGGTCACGGCGTCCAACCTCATGACATCGAACGCCAGGACTGCGGCATTCGGTTTCCCGGCCGATGTCGCAGTCCCGGACAGCGGGTTCATCTTCGCGCACGGCTGGCAGCGCAGGCAGCGCGCCGCGATCGTGGGGGAGTACACTCACGTGCTGCTGGAATCCGGGCGCTTCATGTACGGATCGCGACCGGGGCGTACACCACGGCAGATCGCGGATGAAGTGCGCGCCGCGGGCGTGAACGTAGGCCTGCTGTGGCATGGAACGGATATCCGCGTGCCGAGCGAGCACGCCCGCGCGGAGCAGGATTCGCCGTTCGGCGTGAACGGCCGCTACCCGGAAGCCGATGTGCGGATTCTCGAAGAGAACGCGCTGAAGCGTCGTCGGATGTTCGAGGGCTCCGGGATGCCGGTTTTCGTCTCGACGCCAGGCTTGCTCGATGTCCCGGGATCTCAGTGGTTGCCCGTGGTCGTCGAACCAGACGTCTGGCAGAGCGCCGAGCCCCCGCTCCAGCGCGAGCGACCAGTCGTCGCGTATGCCCCGAGCAACTCACCGATGAAGGGCGATCCGAGTCTCGATGACCAATTGCGTGCGCTCGAAACTCAGGGCTTGATCGAGTACCGCAGGGTCGAGGGGGTTCCGTCGCAGGCGATGCCTCACCTGTATCGCAACGCCGACATCGTCCTGGACCAGTTCCGCCTCGGCGACTACGGCGTCGCCGCATGCGAAGCCATGGCCGCGGGTCGAATCGTGATCGGACATGTGAGCGACGAGGTGCGCGCTCGAGTGCTCCGGATTACAGGCGTTGAGCTCCCGATCGTGGAATCTCGATTCTCGGACGTCGGCGAAGTCATCGAGGACGTGCTCTCCGACCGCGAACCCTGGATCTCGCGCGCCGACCGAGGGCCCGAATTTGTACGAGCCGTGCACGATGGCGCTCAATCCGCGCGGGTGCTCGCCCCTTTTCTCGGAGCGTAGAATCTCCTACCCGTCCGCAGCGGCGCGATCGAACGTCGAGGCGTGAAGCGGCCTGATCAGGGAACGCGCGATTCCGAGATGACCCCGCGAGCTGCGGGAATTCCGTAGACGACTCTGGCCCGCCGTGCAGGGCCACGGGAGGCGTGCCAGCCTGCGAGGAGGCCATTGCGTTCGAGGACCACGATGAGGTCGGCGCCGTCGAACTCCGGTCGCAGAGATCGACTGCGACGGGTCGCCCCCGCGAAGCGACGCCCCGCATCGAGGACCGTCAACCGGAGGACGTTGCGGCCGATGACCGATCCGCCGAGCGTCCGCTCCGCCCAGTCGGTGGCGCGGGACAGCGACGGTGTGAGCACCAGCGAGCGGTCACCTGCATCGGGCAGTACGCGCGAGAGCACCAGCGTGTCATCGGATTCCTGCAACGGAAGCTGCTCGAAGGCGGTGGATACCGCACCCGATGGTGCGATGAGGATGATCTTCATCGGGCGGTGCTCCTGTTGTCGACGTACGTTCGCAACGCATCGATCTGCGGATCCAACTGCTTGGCGCGCTGGAACTGTGCGGCCCACGCCCGTGCCGCCTCCCGCTCGGAGGGCGTCTGGCGCTGGGCCGCCTCGGCTGCGGCGGCAAGCGCGTCCGCGATCGCTTCAGGACTCTCGATGTCGGACACCGGGAACCAGGATGGTGCTTCTTGCAGGACGTCACTCGCCGCGTTGCGAGGATCGTGCACGGAGACGATCGGCAGACCCGTGGCCGCGTACTCGAACACCTTGCCGCTGGTCACATACCGTCCCGTCCCCAGCACGAGCAGGAGCGCGTCGAAGCGCGCGTACACGCGACCGACCTCGTGCTTGGGCACCGGTCCGCAGTAGGCGATGTTGTTGGCGGCGAAGTGTTCGAGCTGGCGCGCGATCACCTCGTTCGGCGTGCCGACGTGGTTCAGATGACCCCAGAGTTCGATCCTGGAAGCGGCGAGCACATCGGAGCGAGCGCGCGCGATCCTCCAGCCCTCGACGAGACGGTCGACGGGCACCGCCGCTGACAGCGTGCCCAGATACCCGAAGACGAGGCCGGGTCCCTCAGCCCCTGCTCCGGGTTCGGGTGCGCTGTCGTAGCCGTTTGCGACCACGTGGAAGCGGTCGGCAGCTTCAGGGTAGAGGTCCGCGTGCCATCGGAGGATCGGCTCGTTGACGAACCAGACGGCGTGCGCATGGTCGATGAGCTCCTTCTCCCACCGGGCCACGTCGCTGTTCGCGGCCGAAACGCGCGCGCCGCTGAACACGTCGAGCTGCCAGGCATCCCGATAGTCCATGACGTAAGGGATGCCGTGATCCTTGTAGAGCCGAAGTCCGGGTGTGAAGTCGACGTGGGGGTTGGCCGTACCCAGCACGAGATCCACTGGATGCCGCTGATGCACATCGAGAGCGGCTTTCTCCAGCGCGGGCCGCCATGACCCGTATGTGCTTTCAGGGAACGACTTCTTCTCGCGCCGCGCATTCATGACGTTCCACAATTCGGGAACCGTCGCACGCAGCCACGACCAACGGTGGAGATCGTTCTCGAAGGCGGCCGAATCGAACGGCACGCGGACGATCTCGATGGCCGGATCGACCGTGCGCTCCAGGGATTCGTCCACACCGGTCGACATGGTGAACACTTCGCGCGGGACGGTGAGAACCGTGACGTCCCACCCCGCCGCGACGAAGGCGTTCGCCGTCGCCCACGCGCGGTAGACGCCACTGCCACGACACGGCGGGTAGCCCCACGCGACATACAGCAGGTGAGGACGAGCGACCTCCGGGTGGTCAACGACTTGGGGGGACTCACTCACGGCGGTGGGACTCGCTTTCTCTCCGCATCTGCTCCATCGTAGTCTGCGCACGCCGAGTCAGTTCGGGTGCGCGTGGGGTCCGTCTACACGCCGACGTCAGACGCTGCGGAGCGTGCGCGGGAGGCGCGCTTCTCCCTGCGAGCGACCACGCCGTTCTGCCACGACCGCAGTCGCTTCTCGACTGGCTTCTCGATGAACACGTGAAGCGCCCATGCACACGCGATGGCCAGCGCGAGGATGAGCAGGATCCAGGCGATGCCGGCCATCCCGCGCTGGACGCCGAAGTGCTCGAGGGCGAGGTAGATCAGTGTCGCGTGGATGAGGTAGAACGCATACGACCACTCGCCCAGCAGAACGAGCGGTCGCGCGCGTGACATGCGGGCGCTGCCATCGAGGTCGGCGACGGCGAAGGCGCAGATGAGCAGGGAGAACATCACGATCATCGTCTCGCTGGCGTACGGCACGAGCGCGTTGTAGACGAACTGCGTCTGCGGTACCTGGTGCAGCGTGGTCATCCCCACGACGTACGCGACGAGCAGGATCAGCGGAACCCAGACCTTGATCCGTGGTCGCCAGCCCTGCCGGATCGCCCAGGCGAGGCACATTCCGATGGCGAATTCGTTCAGACGGAGAATCGGCCACGGCAGTCCTGCGAACCAACCCGTGGGTGAAACGACGATCACGGCTCGCGCTGCGACACTCAGGATGAGGATCCCGATGGCCGTGTAGATCGCTCCGCGCCCGGTGAGGAGCCGCAGCACCTTGGTCAGGAAGGGATGCATGGCGTAGAAGAACATCTCGACCGTCAGTGTCCAGGCGGCGGGGTTCCCCGCGAACATGACGACCGGATCTCTGGACCATCCCTGCAGCAGGAGCAGGCAGAGCACGAGGATGCCGAGGTCGAACGGCTTCACCCATGGCTGCGCAGGGTCAGGGGTGAAACTGTAGAACACCGGGATGGCGATGAGCAGCGTCACGAGGTTCAGCGGATAGATCCTCGCGAACCGCCGCCAATAGAAGGTGCCGATTCCCACACTGGGTCGCCACGACCAGGTGAGCACGAACCCCGACAGGATGAAGAAGAACGCAACACCGAAGTTCCCGTAGCGGGTCAGTTCGCTGATCGGGCCGGGGAGGGGAACCAGATTGCGGATATGGAAGCAGAACACCGCCAGAGCGGCCCACCACCGCAAGCCGGTCAGTGAATCCAGTCGGGGAGTCCTCGCCTCGGTGATGAGTGCGCTGACCATGATCACCCATCCTAGATGTTGAGCCCCGCATCGCCCGCCTAGACTTGTCTCCTGTGAAGATCGTCAGTGTCGTGGGTGCCCGCCCTCAGTTCGTCAAGCTCGCCCCCATCCACAAAGCGGCCAAGGCCGCCGGAGTGGATCACGTGATCGTGCACACCGGCCAGCACTACGACCCGATGCTGTCGGACGTGTTCTTCGACGAACTCGGAATCGGTGCACCCGACGTCCACCTCGGCGTGGGCAGCGGCTCGCACGGCGTGCAGACCGGAGCGATGCTCGCCGCTCTGGATGCCGTGTTCGACGAGCACCGACCGGACTGGGTCCTCGTCTACGGCGACACGAACTCGACCGTGGCAGCGGCCCTCAGTGCCGTGAAGATGCACATTCCGGTCGCGCACCTCGAAGCCGGCCTTCGCAGCTTCAACCGTCGGATGCCGGAAGAGCACAACCGCGTCATGACGGACCATGCCGCTGATCTGCTGCTCGCACCGACCCAGGTCGCGGTCGACCACCTGACCACAGAGGGGCTGAAGGACCGCACCGTCCTCGTCGGAGACGTCATGACCGACGTGCTGCTCGAGGTGCGCGACGAGGTCTCGGAGGCTCCGTCCGTGCTGCTCGATGAGCTCGGTCTCGAGCAGGGCGGCTACTACGTCGCGACCATCCATCGCGCTGAGAACACGGACGATCCTGCACGCCTTGCCGAAGTCGCCGCGGGGCTCGCTGGTCTGGACAAGCCGGTCATCCTGCTCGCGCATCCCCGTGTGGTCGCGAAGGCGGCGTCGCACGGCATCGACCTGAACCAGGGATCGCTGGTGGCCCATGCGCCGCTTGCCTACGCCGACCTGATCGCCGCAGCGCTGTCGAGCGCCGGTGTCGTCACCGACTCGGGGGGCCTGCAGAAGGAGGCGTTCCTGCTCCGGGTGCCGTGCACCACGGTGCGCACCGAGACCGAGTGGGTGGAGACGATCGAACTCGGCTGGAACGTCCTCGCGAACACCGCCGAGGAGATCGCCGCCGGTGTCAGCCGCCCACGTCCGGCCGATACCGACGTCGCACCGTACGGCGACGGGCATGCGGCCGAGCGCGTCGTGGAGACGCTGCTGACCTCTGCCGCATCCACGGCCCCGTAGACTGGAACCCATGCGCATCGCCGTCGTGGCCCTGGGAAAAATCGGGCTTCCCCTTGCTGTTCAGTTCGCCTCCTCCGGTCACGATGTGATCGGCGTCGACGTCAATCAGAAGGCCGTCGACACCATCAACGCAGGACGGGAGCCCTTCCCGGGCGAAGCGCACCTGCAGGAGCGTCTTGCCGAACTGATCCCCGCCGGCACGCTGCGCGCGACGACGGACTACGCCGAGGCCATCCCCGGCGCGGATGCCGTCGTCCTCGTGGCCCCCGTCTTCGTGAACGACGAGACGTGGGAGCCCGACTTCAAGTACATGGACTCCGCGACGCGCTCCCTCGCCGAGCACCTGACCCCTGGCACACTCGTCTCCTACGAGACGACCCTGCCGGTCGGCACCAGCCGTACCCGCTGGAAGCCGATGCTGGAGGAGGGCTCCGGACTCACCGAGGGCGTGGACTTCCACGTCGTGTACTCACCCGAGCGCGTGCTCACAGGACGCGTCTTCGAGGATCTCCGCAAGTACCCCAAGCTCATCGGTGCTCTTTCCGCCGAAGGCACCCGCCGTGCGCGTGAGTTCTACGAGGCCGTGCTGCAGTTCGACGAGCGCACCGATCTGCCGCGTCCGAACGGCGTGTGGGACCTCGGCTCGACCGAGGCATCCGAGATGGCGAAGCTCGCCGAGACCACCTACCGTGACGTCAACATCGGCCTCGCGAACCAGTTCGGTCTTTTCGCGGCGTCGCACGGCATCGACGTCTACAAGGTCATCGAGGCCTGCAACTCGCAGCCGTACAGCCACATCCACCGACCGGGTATCGCCGTGGGCGGCCACTGCATCCCGGTCTATCCGCGCCTGTACCTCGCAACGGACCCCGACGCCGACATCGTGCGCGTCGCCCGCCAGCTGAACGCGTCGATGCCGGAACGCCTCGTCGCGCAGGCGGTCGGAATCCTCGGCGACCTCACCGGGACTCGCGCCGTCGTACTCGGCGCCGCCTACCGCGGGGGAGTGAAGGAGACGGCGTTCTCCGGCGTCTTCCCGACCGTGAAGGCGCTCACCGAGCGCGGAGCCGACGTCTCGGTGCACGACCCGCTGTACACCGACGACGAACTGCGCGGGCTCGGCTTCCAGCCGTACGCCATCGGGGATGCCGCTGAGCTGGCGATCCTGCAGACCGATCACGCCGACTACAAGACGCTCGCTCCGTCGAGCATCCCCGGTGTGAAGCTTCTCGTCGACGGACGCAACGCCTCAGACGCGACGCTGTGGGCCGGCACGCCGCGGATCGTCGTGGGCACTGCGGCCTGACCCCGCTTCGCGAGGGGGCGCGTCTGGTCGCCTCGGTTAGCCGGAAGCGACGATTTGCGGCCCTTGCGTGGCGAGACCGGGCCGATAGCGCGCCGCCCGACCCCTCCGTGCACGCGGAGGGGTCGCGTTCGGTCGCTTCGAGGCGCAGGAAGCGGCGATTTGCGGCCCCTGGCGGTTGACGTCGGCGGGCAGGGGTCGCTGATGGTCGCCTCGACGCTGGCGACGCGGCGATTCGCGGCCCTCGGTTGCGCGATGCGACGAGAGGCTGCGGGCCTCGCCTCAGACGTCGAGGTAGTCCTTGAGCGCCGCGGCGCCGTCGCGCGGCGCGTATCCGGTTGCGGTGATCTTGGCGAGATCCAGCACGCTGTTCAGTGGCCGGGGGGACACGGGGCCTGCGGCATCCCGGAAGTAGTCGGCGGTGGTGACGTCGGAGACGCGCGCGGGGTCGTGGCCGGTGAGCTGGTAGACGGCGCGGGCGATGTCGGCCCAGGACTGAGGCTCGCCGGCGCTGGTGACGTTGTACGTGCCGTATTCGGCATCCGTGTCGAGCAGGTGGGCGATGGCGTCCGCGATGTCGGTGGTGAAGCTGAGGCGGCCGATCTGGTCTGCCACGACCTTCGGATCCACGCCGCGTTCGGCGAGCGAGCGCATGGTGCCGACGAAGTTCTTTCCCTCGCCGATGACCCAGGAGGTGCGGACGATGTAGTGCCGGGATGCGGTCTGCACGGCGAGGTCGCCGGCGGCCTTGGTCTGGCCATAGACGCCAAGCGGGCTGAACGCCTCATCCTCGGTGTAGGGGCCGGTGGCGGTGCCGTCGTAGACGTAGTCGCTGGAGACGTGCACGAGCGTGATGCCGTTGTCGTCCGCGATCCGGGCCAGCTGCGCCGCCGCGAGAGCGTTGGCCTGCCAGGCGATGGTGCGGCCTTCGGGGGTCTCGGCGGTGTCGACGGCGGTGTAGGCGGCGGCGTTGATGATGGTGGCGTAGTCGCGCCAGCGGCGGGCCGAGGCGAGGTCTGCGGCGGTGACGTCGAGCTCGGAGCGCGTGGCGTATTCGATGTGCGCGGCGTCGCCGAGGCGGGCGCGCAGGGCGAGGCCGAGCTGGCCCGCGGCACCGAGGACGAGGATCTTGCGGGGCGCGATCGGCGTCACATCGGCCAGGCGCGGGTGCGCCTTGTCCTTGTCGGAGATCTCGACCTGATCGAGAGGGATGGGCCAGGCGATGGCGGCGGTCTCGTCGGCGAGGTTCAGGAACGAGTAGGACGCGTCGGGGGACCAGTGGTCGTTGACGAGGTATGCGTACGCGGTGTCGGCTTCGAGGGTCTGGTAGGAGTTCCCGACGCCGCGGGGAACGAAGATCGCCCGGGACGGGTCGATCTCGGCCGTGTAGACGGCACCGAAGGTGGGACCTTCGCGAAGATCGACCCAGGCGCCGAAGATGCGACCGGTCGCCACGGACACCCACTTGTCCCAGGGTTCGGCGTGGATGCCGCGGGTCGTGCCGACCGCGTCGTTGAACGAGATGTTGTTCTGCACCGGGCCGAAGTCGTCCAGCCCGGCGGCGATCATCTTCTCGCGCTGCCAGTTCTCCTTGAACCACCCGCGGGAGTCGCCGTGCACGGGGAGCTCTGCGATCAGCAGGCCGGGGATGGTGGTCTCCGAGATCGAGAGCCCTTTGCCGAATTCCGTCATCACTGTCCTTTGGAGGCGTAGAAGGTTTCGGTGGCGTCTTTGGACGGTGCCCACCATTGTTCGTTGTGGCGGTACCAGTCGATGGTCGCGGCGAGTCCGGATTCGAAGTCGCCGTACGTGGGGGCCCATCCGAGTTCGGTGCGCAGCCGGGTGGAGTCGATCGCGTAGCGCAGGTCGTGGCCGGCCCGGTCGGTGACGTGGTCGTAGGCGTCGGCGGGCTGGCCCATGAGGGTGAGGATCAGTTCGACGACGTCCTTGTTGTTGCGTTCCCCGTCGGCGCCGATCAGGTACGTGTCACCGATCCGACCCTTCTCGAGGATGGTGAGGACGGCGGAGGAGTGGTCGTCGGCGTGGATCCAGTCGCGCACGTTCTCACCCGCCCCGTACAGTTTGGGGCGGATGCCGCGGATCACGTTCGTGATCTGGCGGGGGATGAACTTCTCCACGTGCTGGTACGGGCCGTAATTGTTCGAGCAGTTCGAGATCGTCGCCGCCACCCCGAACGAGCGCACCCAGGCCCGCACGAGCAGGTCGGACCCGGCCTTGGTGGACGAGTACGGCGAAGACGGGTTGTACGGGGTGGATTCCGTGAACCGTTCCGGGTCGTCCAGTTCGAGGTCGCCGTAGACCTCGTCGGTGGAGATGTGGTGGAACCGGGTGCCGTGCGTGCGAGCGGCTTCGAGCAGCGTGTACGTGCCGATGATGTTCGTGTCCAGGAACGGGCGCGGGTCGTTGAGCGAGTTGTCGTTGTGCGACTCGGCCGCATAGTGCACCACGGCATCCGTGTCGGCGAACAGAGAATCCACCAGTGCGGCGTCGGTGATGTCGCCGTGCACGAACCTCACCCGGTCCTCCGGAAGCCCCGCGAGTGAGGCCCGGTTGCCGGCATAGGTGAGCGCGTCCAGCACCGTCACATGATGATCCGTCGTCGCAACGACATGGTGGACGAAGTTGGAGCCGATGAACCCGGCACCCCCGGTGACGAGCAGACGGCTCACGCTTTTCCTCTTTCCAACAACTCCAGCAGATACGTGCCGTACCCGGACTTCACCAGCTTCTCCGCCCGCTGACGCAACTGGACATCATCCAGGAACCCCTGCCGCCACGCGACCTCTTCCGGCACCCCGATCTTCAACGCCGTCCGCCGCTCCATCGTGCGGACATAATCGGCGGCATCGGTCATCTGATCGAACGTTCCGGTGTCCAACCAGGCCGTCCCGCGCGGGAGGACCTCGACCTGCAGCTTCCCCCGCTCCAGGTACGCCCGGTTGATGTCCGTGATCTCGTACTCGCCCCGCGCACTGGGCTGCAGGTTCCGCGCGATCTCGATCACATCGTTGTCATAGAAATACAGGCCAGGCACCGCATAGTTGCTCTTCGGAACCGCCGGCTTCTCCTCCAAAGAGATCGCCCGCCCGTCCGCATCGAACTCGACAACACCATACGCACTCGGCTCCGCCACCCAGTACGCGAACACCGCCCCACCATCCAGATCACGGAACCGCGACAACCGGCTGCCCAACCCCGGCCCGTACAGCAGGTTGTCACCCAGCACCAGTGCGACATCATCTCCGCCGATGAAGTCCGCACCGATCGTGAACGCCTGCGCCAGACCATCCGGCGACGGCTGCTGCGCGAACGAGATCGACACCCCGAACTGCGACCCATCACCCAGCAGACGCTCGAAATGCTCCGCATCATGCGGCGTCGTGATCACCAGAATGTCCCGAATACCCGCCAGCATGAGCGTCGACAACGGGTAATAGACCATCGGCTTGTCATACACCGGAATCAACTGCTTGGACACACCAAGCGTGATCGGATGCAGACGCGTACCAGAGCCCCCCGCGAGAATGATGCCTTTCACGCCTCCATGTTGTCACATGCACGGCTTCTGCCCTGGTGCCCGACTGTGCGGGCGCGTGGTCAGGCGTTGCCGATCCGCGCGGGATATCCTGATGCGGTTCGTGCGCGAGAGGGTCGGGGAGACACATGGGAATGCTGGAGCTGCTCTGGCCCGCGACGGTTCTGGTCCTGGTGTACGCCGTTCTCGGCGGCACGCTGGCTCGATTGATCGGGCTGCGCGGCCTGTGGGCCGCTGCCGCCGCACCGGTCTTCGCCACCACCGTCATCGGCGGCGCGAGCGTCGTCGCCGGTTGGCTGGGCATCGGGTGGTCGGTCCTGCCGTGCCTCGCTGTCGCCGCGGTCATCGCGATCGGCATCGTGCTCGTCCGGCGGTGGGTCGGGCGTCCGGTCTCGTGGCGCCGGCCGAGTGCACGCTGGCCGGGTGCAGGCTGGTGGACTCTCGGTGCAGCCGTTGCTGCGGCAGTGGTGCTGACGATCCAGGTGACCCTGGTGATCGGACAGCCGAATGCGATCTCGCAGACATTCGACAACGTGTTCCACCTCAACGCGATCCAGTACATCCTCGACGTCTCGGCGGCGTCGCCGCTCGAACTCGGTCAGATGACGAGCCCGAACGGCGGCTTGCCGTTCTATCCGTCCGCGTGGCACGCCACGGCGACCATCGTCGTGCAGCTCAGCGGTGCGAGCATCCCCGTCGCGGTCAACGCGTTGACGCTCGTGATCGCGGCCGTGATCTGGCCGATCGGTGCGATGCTGCTCGTTCGCGTCCTTGTCGGCGCTTCGCGCATCGCCATGGTCTCCGCCGCGATCGTGAGCGTCTCGATCCCCACGTTCCCGCTGCTGCCGATGGACTACGGCGTGCTGTATCCGTTCCAGTTGTCGTTGGCGATGCTGCCGTTCGTGCTCGCCGCGACCGCAGCGGTGCTCGGCATCGGTTCGGATGCCGAGAGACTGCATCGCGGATGGTGGGCGTTCGTCCTCGTCGGGTCGATTCCCGGTCTCGCCCTCGCGCACCCCGGCGGATTCGTCGCCTGGCTCGCGCTGTCCGTGCCGATGGTCGCGGTGTTCGCGTGGCGCACCTGGCGCTCGCGCCGCTCGGTGCGTGAGCGCATCTGGCTCGTCGGCGGCCTCGTCGGGTACGCGGTCATCGGTCTCCTCCTGCTCAGGGTGCTCCGCCCGCCGGAGGCCGCGCGGCTCTGGCCGGTGCCGTTCCCGAAGCTGCAGGCGCTGTCCGAAGGATTGCAGCTCTCGATGTACTACGGCATCAGCGCGGTCGCCGTCGCGCTCGCGGTGCTCATCGGCCTGGTCTGGGCGATCCGGGAACGCACAGCGAAGGCGATCGTGATGGTGGCGTCCTGGCTCATCGGCCTTGGTCTGTTCATCGTGGTGACCTCCTTCGGCGGTCCGCTGTGGGATCTGCGTGACGCTCTGACCGGCAGCTGGTACAACAACTGGCAGCGACTGGCATCGGTGTTCGCGATCGCGTTGCTGCCATTGGCGGCCTTCGGCCTCGCACGGACGGTGGAATGGGTCGAACGCCGCTGGAGGGCCGCGCGTCCTGAGGCGACCGGAGCGCGCCTCGTCGTCGGCATCGCGGCCGCTGCGATCGCCTTCCTCGTGTTCCCGCTCCCGGCTGTTCCGAGGGCGATCGCGTACGCGCAGAACGTCTTCGACCTCGACGACGACTCCGTGCTGATCAGCGCCGACGAGATGGTGCTGCTCGAGCGTCTCGACGAAACCGTTCCGGAGGGCGTGGTCATCGCGGGGAACCCCTATACCGGTGCGGGCCTGGCCTACGCGATCGGCGGTCGCGAGGTGCTCATGCCGCACATGCTCGTCGACATCTCCGACGACATGGAACTCATCAACGAACACCTCGACGACGCCCTCACCGACGGCGAGGTCTGCGACGCCGTCGACGCGCTGGACGTCGGATTCGTGCTCGACTTCGGCGAGCAGGAGGTGCACCCGGACACGCATCCGCTGCCGGGTCTCGAGGATCTGGAGGACGCGGGCGTCGTCGAGCTGGCCGACAGCGAGGGCGACGCGCGTCTCTACCGGATCACGGCCTGCGGTCTGGGGTGACCCCGGCGACGGCGCGCTCGACGCGGCCGCGGCCGCCGATGAGCACGCCGGCGAACCAGCTGGCACGGTACCCCCACGCGTAGCGGGACGAGATCACGCCCTGCGCCACGGCGATGCCCAGCTGGGCGTTCAGCTTCCGATAGCTCCGCGTTCCGCCGAACCCGCCGGCCAGGGGCGGCGCGGGAGTCCATTCGGGCGCGCGCCGTGCGGCCAGCGCGTCGACCATGAGCTGCCGCCATCCCACGTACGTCCAGAAGGTCATGCGGACGACCGCGAGGGGGGATCTCGACCCTTCGACGCGCTCCGCGAGCCGCAGCGCGTTGCGCAGCGGTGCGAGCACGCCTGCGTCTCCGGTGCGGCTCGGGTCGCCGTACACGTTCGCGTCGTGCTGGACGTAGTCCTGCACGACCTCGTCGACGATCGCGGTCCCTCCACGAGCGCCCGCGACGACGGCGAGCCAGTGGTCGTGGGTCGCGACGCGGGACGGAGGATGCGGGAACGGCAGCGCATCGTCGAGCAGCGCCCGCTCGAACACGCACAGCGACCCGGTGAACTGGTTGATGAGCACCGTGGAGGCCGCACCGTGGTCGGCGCGATCCGTGACGCCGAGCTCGACGCCACCCGGATACGTCACGAGGCGCGCCTGACCTGAGACCATCGAGTGATCCGCGAGAAGCGGGAGCAGCGTCTCGAGCTTGTGCGGATACCAGTGGTCGTCCTGGTCGGCGAGCGTCACCCACGCGGCATCCGCGGGCACCGCACCCAGCGCCTGTTCGAAGTTGCCGTAGAACCCCCGACGCCGGTCGTCGCCGATCACGACGAAGCGCTCGTCGCCGCCGGTGATCTCGTCCACGAGCGCCGCGACGGGGGCGCGCTCGCCGTCCACGGAGATGACGCACGTCCAGTCCTGGACGGTCTGCGCCTGCAACGAGCCGAGCTGCCGGCGGAACAGCTCAGGATCCGGTTGGAAGGCGGCCAGCACGATGGTCCCCGAGGGGTGTCCCGCTGTCATCGTGTGGCAGTCCTCCTCAGGCGCGCGATCGGCGTTGAGGCTAGTCTAGGTGAGCGATGCATGTGCTCTCTGGGATGACCGAACCCCGCCGTCAGAGCCCTCGGCCGGGGGACGGGGTGCGTCTGTGACGGCGCGCCGGACCGTCGCCGTGTTCTCGGCGTTCGGCCCCGCCGACGGCGCGGTTCAGGCCGTGGCCTCCGTGTTCGGTCAGGTCGACGAGGTCATCGTCGTCGACGACGGGTCGGGCACAGACGCGGATGCCGCTCTGCAGCGGATCTCAGACCTGGGCGCTCGTGTGGAGCTGCTCGGCCGAAATCTCGGCATCGCGGCGGCGCTGAACCGCGGCATCGCCCTGGCACGCGACGGCGGAGCGACGCACGTGCTCACGATGGACCAGGACTCACACGCGCCGGACGGCCTCGTCGCGCTGCTGCACGCGGCAGCGGAGGCCGCTGCATCCGATCGTGCGGACGTGGGTGCCGTCGTACCGGAGTACTTCGCCGGAGTGCGGCAGTCGAGGGAGGAGTCGCACCGCGGCTACGCGCCGGCGGCCGAGGTCATCCAGTCCGGCATGCTCATCCCGGTGACCGCGATCGAGACGGTCGGCGCGCTGCGCGAGGACTTCTTCATCGACCTCGTCGATATCGAGTTCGAGCTGCGGCTGAAGCGCGCGGGACTGGCCGTGATCGCCGCCGACGGCGCGCGCCTCGGGCACGCACTCGGAGCTTCCTATGAGCGGACGCTGTTCGGCGTGCCGGTGCGGGTGCCGGGGATCCCGCCGGTGCTGACGCTGAGCACGCCGTTCCGGTATTACTATCGGGTCCGGAACCGGCTCGTGATCGATCGCGAGTACTTCCGTGCCATGCCGGCGCGGATTCTGCGCGACACGCTGTTCGACGGCATCCATTTCCTCGACGTGCTCCGAGTGGCGCGGCCGAGGCGGGCCATGTGGCGGGTGTTCCGCGTCGCCGTGGTCGCGGCCGTCCGCGGGCGGATGGGCGCGATGCCGGAGGGGCTCCGCGACATCGCGGGGACGATCCGCTGGTCCGCCGCACCGATCGCGCGGCCGGACGCCTCGGTCGAGAGGCCGGACGCATGAGCCGCCGGCAGGTCGCCGGTCGGTTGAGCGGATTCACGATCTCGGTCATCATCGTCACGCTCGTCGGCATCGTTTCGATGCCGGTCCTGATCGACGCGCTGGGCAAGGCGACCTGGGGCAACCTATTTGTGATCCAGAGCGTGGCGCAGTTCGGCGGCATCGTGGTCTCGTTCGGGTGGGGCGCGACGGGCGCTGCCAGCGTCGCGCCCATGACGGCCGACGAGCGCACCGGTTTCTATCGCTCGTCGCTGCGCATCCGGGCGGTGCTGTACGTCATGACCTTCCCGGTCGTCCTCATCATCCTCTTGGCGCTGCTGGGCGGCGGGATGTGGCTCGAATCCGTGCTCGGGGCTGTCGTCTATCTGCTGCCCAGCGTCGGCGCTGCGTGGTACTTCATCGGCACGGGCAGCGCGTCCCGCCTGATCCGTTTCGACACCCTGCCGATCGTCGGCGGCGCAGTCCTCGGTATCATCGGCGCCGTGGTCACGGGGGAGCTGTGGGTCTATCTCGTCGGTCAGTGTCTGGGGTACCTCGTCGGGGTCTCATCGTCCGCACTCGTCATCCTGCGCGGCGCGCCGGCGGGACCCGCCCCAGTGCCGTGGCGCGACGCCCTGATGGCGCAGCGGCATGCCGTGCTCGCGACGCTGACGAGCAGTCTCTACGTGACGCTCCCGATCGTCGCGGTGCAGATCTTCCTCCCGGCGGCCACGCCCGTCTACGGCCTCGCCCAGCAGCTGTTCCGATACGCGTCTGTCGCCTTCCAGCCCGTGCAGCAGTTCTTCCAGAGCTGGGTTCCGGAGCGCGGCGCTGACCTCGCCGCCCGGTGCCGCTCCGCGACCTGGGCGGCCGCCGGGATCGCGACGCTCGGCGGGATGGCGATCGCGGTCCTCTCGCCCTTCGTGTCGCTGCTGCTGTCGAGCTTCCAGATCCAGGTGCCGTTCGCGCTGTCGATCCCGCTCGGGGTGGCCTTCATCGGGATCGGCGTCGCCGCGGTCGTCGGGTACGCGTGCCTGGTCGTGTTGGGGCGCGTCTCGGCGCTCGCCGTGTCGACGCTGGTCGGCGCCCTGGTCGGCGCGCCGTTGATCCTCCTGTTCGCGGCGCTCGGCTCGCTGCCGATGGTCGCGTGGTCGGTGGCCGTGTCCGAACTGTGCGTGGCCGGGTATCAGCTGCTCGTCCTGCGTCGAGCACTGGCGGAACGGAGGATGCCGGCATGACCGTGAGCGTCTGCATGGCGACGTACAACGGCGAGCTGTACCTGCGCGAGCAACTGGACTCGATCCTCGCCGAGCTCGAACCGACGGACGAGGTCGTGATCGTCGACGACGCCTCATCGGACGGCACGGTCGCGCTCCTGGAGACCTACGACGACCCGCGCGTGCGCGTGTTCGCCCGCGACGTCAACCACGGCTACGTCCGCTCGTTCGAAGAGGCGCTGACTCGCGCGACCGGCGACGTCCTCATGCTCTCCGACCAGGACGACGTCTGGATCCCCGGGCGACGCGCTCTGCTCGTCGCCGCGCTCGAGGAGCGTGCCGTGGCGGCATCCAATCTCGTGCTGCTGTCGACCGGCGCACCGCTGCGGTCGCCGCTGACGCGCCGCGACTGGCTGCTGCGGACCGGCGGGGGCGCGCAGCGATGCCGCAACCAGCTCAAGCTCCTGCTCGGCGACGCACCGTACTTCGGATGCGCCATGGCGATCCGTCGCGACTTCCTCCCCGTGGCGCTGCCGTTCCCCGACGGGCTGAGGGAGTCGCACGATCTGTGGCTGGCCACCGTCGCGAACGCCGCCGGCGAACTCGTGCATGTCGAGCAGCCGACACTGCGTCGGCGTGTGCACGGCGAGAACGCGTCGAGCGACCGCCCACGCGGCATCCTGCCGGCGCTTCGCTCCCGCCTTCTGCTGGTCCGGCTGTGGCGCGAGGCCCGGCGCCGGGTGCGCACTCAGGCCTGAGCGGGCACCATCTTCGCCGGCCGGTGCCTGGCGAGCCGCATCACCGGCCGTTCGATCACGAACCAGCTCGCCATGGCGAGCAGCGCCGTCACCGCTGTCGTGATCAGCAGGTACACGAGGACGCCGAACTGCGCACCGCCGAAGATGTACACCAGCTGCTGCATGGGCCACGCATAGATGTAGAAGCCGTAGGAGATGTCGTTGCGCGCGATCCACGCGGGCTGCGGGACGACCGTCGACAGGTAGAGCAGCGCGTAGCACAGTAGCGGAGCCGCCAGCGGGCCGCCGAGCACCGGCACGAACGCCATCAGAACGGCGGCAACCGGAATCGACAGGATGCCGATGAGCGGAACGAACCCCCAGCGCTGGACGACGAGGTACACCAGCGAGCCGCCGAGGAAGTACGGCAGCAACCGGGCGAGAAGGTCGAAGTCGCCGTCGAGGCCGCCGGAGAGCCCGGCGGCGGTGGCCGCGCGGACCGCGACAGCGCCGGCCCACAGCACGAGGGTCAGCAGCACCGAGCGGCGGAAGATCGCGAACGCCCCGAGTACCCACACGACCAGGTAGCAGATGAACTCGAAGTACAGCGTCCACAGCGACCCGTTCCAGGCATCCGGATAGGGCAGCGTGCTCAACGACGAGCCGATCGCGTAGTGATCGATGTGCAGGAACAGGTTGCCCCAGATGTACTCGAGCGGCGTGGTCGGCGTCGTCAGATAGCCGTCGAGCGTTCCGGTGGTCGCGAGTTGGGCGATCGGGCCGAACACCGCAGCTGTCAGGGCGAGGCACACGAGGAACGCGGGCATGATGCGGGCGATGCGGTGGACCAGGAAGGTCCCGGCATCCGTCCGGAGCCGGGATCGCGTGATCAGGAAGCCGCTGATGACGAAGAAGCCGATGACGGCCCAGCCGCCCAGGTTCTCGCCGTTGAAGCCGGGGGCCCAGTTCAGACCCGCCGTGTAGAACGCGTGCGCGACCAGCACGAGGAACGCCAGGATGAGCCGGAACAGGTTCAGGCTGTTGCTCCGGAACGGGAACTCCCGTGGCGTGGTCAGGTCTGCGCTCACTTCAGCAGATTCCGCTGCGCCATCTCGTCGAGCGAGCGCTGGTACGCATCCTGCTCGATCGGCTCGGTGAGCACCCACTCGGCGAACGCCGCGACGCCGTCGCGGAAGGCGACCTGCGGGGTGAAGCCCAGCACGCGGGTCATGCGCGACGTGTCGGCGATGTTGTGCCGGATGTCTCCGAGCCGATAGTTGCCCGAGATCCGGGTGGGCACCTCGCGTCCGAGGGAGGCGAACAGCGCCGCGACGACCTCATTGACGGTCGTGCCGACGCCGGAGCCCACATTGAGGGTTTCGCCGGCCGCGGCCGCCTCGGTCGCCGCGAGGAAAGTGGCCTCCACGACATCATCGATGTAGACGAAGTCGCGGCTCTCCTCGCCGTCCTCGAAGATGTTGATCTCCTTGCCCTGCCGGATCAGGGTGGAGAAGATCGACAGGATGCCGGTGTAGGGGTTCTTCAGCGATTGACCGGGCCCGTACACGTTCTGGTACCGCACCGACACCGGTTCGACGCCGATCGTCGGGGCGACGGTCATGATGATCGCCTCCTGCATCTGCTTGGTGATGCCGTACAGGGACGAGGGGTGCAGCAGCGCCGACTCGTCGGTGGGGATGAGCTCCAGCTCGCCCTCGCCGGGGTGATGCACCTGGAAGTCGCCGGCGGCCATGTCGGCATCCGCCCGGTGCTCGGGGTACACGACGCGACCGTCGGCGGTGCGGTAAGCGCCCTCGCCGTAGATCGAGCGGGACGAGGCGATCACGATGCGCCGGACGTCGTGCTGCTCGTTGGTGAGGATGTCGAGCAGCTTCGCGGTGCCGCCGACGTTCGTCTCGACGTAGCGGTCGATCTCGTACATCGACTGCCCCGTGCCGGTCTCGGCGGCCAGGTGGATCACGATGGTCGCGCCGTCCAGCGCACGACGCAGGTCGTCCTTCGATGTGACGGTTCCGCGCACCACGGTCGCCGTGCCGTCCAGCGATCGCAGCAGCGGCGACGCTTCGGGGTCGTCGCCGTGCACCTGGGGGAGCAGGGAGTCCAGGACGGTCACGCGGACCCCAGCGCGCACGAATCGCTGCGCGAGACGGGTGCCGATGAAGCCGGCGCCTCCGGTGATCAGAACGTGGTCGGCCATGAGGTGAGTCTCTCCAATCGGGCCCCACCCCGCATGCTTCCGCTACAAGGCGAAGATGTGAGCCAGAGTCGACTTTAGCCCAGCGGCGTTGCCGTGCCTGATAACTCCCGGGAGTTCGGTGATCGCGTGCAGCCTCGCCAGGATCCGCATCCGCGTCACCCTGGCGGTGCGCGTCCAGCCCTTCTCCGCCGCTTGGCGTCGAGCGGCCGCGTAATAGGTGCGCTCATCGCTGAAGCGACGACCGTCCAGCAGAGTCTTCTGCGAGGCGCTGCCGCTGTGGCGTCGGTAGGAGAACGCCAGCGTCGGCGAATAGGCGAGGGATCCGCCCTGGAACGCGACGTCGACGAGGAGCGCGAGATCCTGGATGATCGGCAGCCCGTCACGGAAGTCGACCCGACGCAGAGTGTCGGTGCGGAACGTGAGCGACGGCCAGTACAGCCAGTTGCCGCGGAGCAGGCTCGTGGCCATGTCCTGCCCCGTGAGCACCGTCTCATCGCGGGGGGAGAGCATGCGCTGCTTGATGCGATCCGCGAGCGGCAGCACGACCGTGCCGTTCTCGTCGATCACCTGGACGCCTGGTTGGACGACGTCCACGTCGGGGTGCCGTTCGATGATGCCGGTGATGACATCCACATAGTTCGGGTGCAGCAGGTCATCGCACCCGAGGATGGCCACGTGGCGCCCTGTCGCCCGGCGGATCGCCTCACGATAGTTCTCGGTGATCCCGAGATTGGTCTCGTTCCGGATGTAGGTGATCCGCGGGTCCGTCTCGGCTCGCAGTCGCTCGCCGACCGAGACGTCCGGGTAGCAGTCGTCGATGACCGTCAGTTCCCACTCCGGGTTGCGCTGGGCGCGGACCGAGTCGATGGCATCGAAGAGAAGGCTCGGTTCCCCCCAGTAGGGAATGAAGATCTGCAGAGTCATGGCAGGAACATCATAGGTCGCTATCCCCGTGGACTCCCGGAGGCGGGCGCGCAGAAGGTTCACTGCCTGGCCTGGATACGATGGTGGTATGGATCTCCTTGTCGTCGGGTCGGGTTTCTTCGGCCTCACTATTGCCGAGCGTGCTGCGAATGCTGGTCGTAAGGTCACTGTCATCGATCGTCGTCATCACATCGGTGGGAATGCGTACAGTGAGGCGGAGCCGTCGACGGGGATCGAGGTGCACCGGTATGGGGCGCATCTGTTCCACACGTCGAATGCGACGGTGTGGGAGTACGTGAACCGGTTCACGTCGTTCACGGGTTATGTGCACCGGGTGTACACGAATCACAAGAGCGTGGTGTTCCCGATGCCGGTGAATCTGGGCACGATCAATCAGTTCTTCCAGGCGGCGTATTCGCCGGCCGAGGCGCGGGCGCTGGTGCGGGAGCAGGCGGGGGAGTTCGATGCCGCGACGGCGGCGAACTTCGAGGAGAAGGGCATCGCGCTGGTGGGGCGGCCGTTGTTCGAGGCGTTCTTCCGTGATTACACGGCGAAGCAGTGGCAGACGGACCCGCACAAGCTGTCGGGCGACATCATCAGCCGGTTGCCGGTGCGGTACACGTATGACAACCGGTACTTCAACGACACGTGGGAGGGTCTGCCCACGGACGGGTACACGGCGTGGTTGGAGCGGATGGCGGATCACCCGAACATCGAGGTGCGCCTGAATGTGGACTTCTTCGACGAGTCGCAGCCGTTGAACAAGAAGGCGATGGTCGGTCAGGTCCCGATCGTGTACACCGGTCCGGTGGACCGGTATTTCGAGTACACCGAGGGGGCGTTGAGCTGGCGGACGCTGGACTTCGAGGAGGAGGTCCTCGAGATCGGTGATTTCCAGGGCACGAGTGTGATGAACTACCCGGACATGGATGTCCCGTTCACGCGGATCCACGAGTTCAAGCACTTCCACCCGGAGCGCAAGGACATCTTCGCGCAGGACCGTACCGTGATCATGCGGGAGTTCTCCCGGTTCGCGGAGCGCACCGACGAGCCGTACTACCCGGTGAACACCGCGGATGACCGTGCCGGGCTGCTCGCGTACCGCGAGCTCGCGAAGGGCGAGAAGGACGTGTACTTCGGCGGACGCCTGGGCACGTACCAGTACCTCGACATGCACATGGCCATCGGCTCGGCGCTGTCCATGTGGAACAACCAGCTCTCCTAGACTCGATACCGTGAGTCACACTGCCGTCGGGGCGCCGGGCAAGTCCCGGCGATACCTGCATTCGCTGTGGCTGCTGTCGGCACGCGACCTCAAGGTCCGCTACTCCACCAGCTTCCTCGGCTACGTCTGGTCGGTCCTGGATCCGCTCGTGATGAGCCTGATCTACTGGTTCGTGTTCACGCAGGTCTTCCAGCGCTCGGTGGGCGACGAGCCGTACATCGTCTTCCTCATCACCGCGCTGCTGCCGTGGGTGTGGTTCAACGTCGCGGTGTCGGACTTCACTCGCGCGTTCAAGAAGGACGCCCGCCTGGTCCGCTCGACGAACATCCCGCGATCCATCTGGATCAACAGGATCGTGCTGAGCAAGGGCATGGAGTTCCTGTTCTCGCTCCCCGTGCTCGTCGGCTTCGTCGCCGTCAACCTGATCGTCGAGACGGATCCGGCCAAAGTCGTGACGATCGGCTGGGGCATCCTCTGGTTCCCGGTCGCCGTCCTGCTGCAGATCGTGCTCCTGGTCGGACTCGGTCTGCTCATCGCCCCGCTGTGCGTCCTGTACAACGACCTCGAGCGCACGACGGCGCTGATCCTGCGTGCGCTGTTCTACGCCTCGCCGATCATCTACGGCGTCCAGGATCTGCCTGCGCCCTTCGACACGCTGGGGGCGTTCAATCCGCTCGCCGGCATCATGACCCTCTACCGCATGGCGTTCTTCCCCGACCAGTGGGAGCCGGTGGCCGTGATCGCGAGCGTCGTGATCAGCTTCGGCATCCTGATCCTCGGTGCCTGGTCGTTCCGCGGGCTCGAGCGAACCGTGCTGAAGGAGCTGTGATGGCCGCGGCGATCGAAGTGCGAGACCTGGGCGTCCGATTCCGGCGGAACCGACGAGGACGGCGGAACTTCAAGGACATCTTCGCCGACGCCACCCGTCGGTCGCGTCCCGGCGAGTTCTGGGCGCTGCGCAACGTCTCGTTCGACGTGCAGCCGGGAGAGTCGATCGGCGTCGTCGGCCGCAACGGCCAGGGCAAGTCCACGCTCCTGCGTCTGGTCGCCGGCGTCCTGCTGCCCGACGAGGGCGACGTCCGCGTGAACGGCGGGGTCGCGCCGCTGATCGAGCTCACCGGCGGTTTCGTCAACGATCTCAGCGTGCGCGAGAACGTGCGGATGATGGCCGGACTGCATGGCATGTCCCGCGCCGAGATCGCCCGCCGCTACGACGGGATCATCGAGTTCGCGGAGCTCGAGGGCTTCGAGGAGACTCCGTACAAGCACCTGTCCAGCGGGATGAAGGTGCGCCTCGCGTTCTCCGTCGTGTCGCAGCTCGACGAGCCGATCCTGCTCGTCGACGAGGTGCTCGCCGTGGGTGACAAGGGCTTCCGGGAGAAGTGCTACGGCCGCATCGACGAACTGCTCGCCGAGGGCCGGACCATGTTCTTCGTGAGTCACAACGAACGAGATCTGCGTCGGTTCTGCACCCGCGGGCTGTACCTCGACCGCGGCGGGCTCGTGCTGGACGGTCCGCTCGAAGACGTGCTGGACCGCTACAACGCCGACCTCGGACTCTGAGCCTGCCGAAGAGCCTGTTCAGAGCCCGACGATATCCCGCAGCGTCTGCAGCGTGGACGCCGCGGTGCTCTGCGCCCCTGCGACATCGGAGCCGCTCCGGTACGCGTTCTGCAGATTGTCCAGGGCGGTGAGGTAGTTCGACACCCCGCTGGACCAGTCGGCGGAGATCGAGCTCGGTGCCGGCGTGTCCGAGAGCACTTCGGCATCCGCGCGGAGGAAGCCGATGTCGGTGGCCGCCTGCTCGCCACCAGCCTCGGCGGCGTACTGCAGACCCGTCACGCCGTCGTCGAGTCGCGGCTGCACCTGAGCGGCGAAGTCGTCGACATCCGGATCGGGAACCGGGGGAGCGGGCTCCTCCGGTTCTGCGGTGGGCGTCGGCGTCGGAGTGGGCGTCGGTGTCGGAGTCGCCGTGGGAGTCGGCGTCGGCGTATCCGACGCCGTCGGGCTCGGGCTCGGCGTCGCCGATTCGGACGGCGTCGGCGACGGCGTCTCGTCGGCCTGGAAGCCGCTCGGAAGCACGAACACCAGGAACACCACGGCGATCGCGAGGGCGATGCCGGCGAGGGCGGAGATGAGCCAGATCTTTCCGCTGCTGTTCTTCTTCGGCGGGAAGTACCAGACGGCCTCCTGCTGAGGGGCGTCTCCTGGCTGCGGGTCGTTCGTCATCACGCCTCCAGCGGGGGCATCGGCTTCCAGCTCCGGTCACGGCCGAGCCTGCCGCCGTCTCGGATGCCGCGGAAGAGGTTGCTCGTGCCGCGAACGGTGCGTTCGACGAAGACGAGCCGGATCAGTTCCTTGAAGAATGTCGCTGTCGTACCCAGCCCGAACAGCACGGGGTTGTACACGCCGTTCACGCGGTAGTACTGCTTGATGAAGGCGCGGTTGCGCATGATGTAGTACCGGTAGGCATTGCTGGACGCGTTCAGGTGCCGCACGCCCATGTCCCACTGCCGGATCTCGCGCGTGCGGCGCAGGACGAATTCATCCACGATCACGGCGGTCGTCCTGCGCGAGGCGAGCCAGCCGTAGGTCTGGTCGTCCCAGTAGATGAAGAAGCGAGGGTCGGGCAGGCCGATCTGCTGGACGATCGAGCGGTGGATGAACATGCCCTCGAAGCATCCGCTGTTCATCTCCTTGAAGCCGGACGCGTCGAAGCCGGCTGGGGCGAAGGGGATCGGGATGCCCATCCGCTCCGCGATCTTGTACTGCCAGTAGAACTCGCTGCCGTCGTAGTCGTAGCGGCGGCCCTGGATGCTCTTGAACCTCGGTGTCCAGGCGCCCATGCGTGCGAGGCCGTCGGGGACGACTTCGACGTCGTCATCCATCATCCAGATCCATTCGGACCCCAGCTCGTACGCCGTGCGCATGCCCTCGCTGAAGCCGCCGGAACCGCCCGTGTTCTCATCCAGGCGGCGGTACACGATCTCGGTGCCGATCGTCGATCGGAAGGACTCGACCACCTCGGTGGTGTCATCCGACGACGCGTTGTCGATGACGACGACGTGCCCCGGCTTCGGGTCCATGCGGGAGATGCTGGTCAGCAATCCGGTCAGCAGATGGGAGCGGTTGAAGGTGACGATGACGATCGTCGCCGAGGCCGGATCGAACACGGCGGAGGTCATGCCCTCTCCTCGAAGGTCTGCTGCCAGGAGGCGTCGGACACCAGGTCAGGAAGGGCCTCGCGGTACTGCTGCTGCAGTTCGGGCCAGCGGCGCTGCAGCTGGGAGTGCAGGCGCATGGTCTCGCGCAGCATGCTGCGGAATCGGGCGCGATCGCGCGTGTAGATGTTCTTGCCGGAGCCATCGGCCGCGCTGACGAGCGCGCTGTCGAAGTGCGGCAGACGCCACCAGTGCGCATCGCCCTTGCCGAACTCCACCTCGGGCTGCGCCACGTTCGCCGGGTCCGGGCGGTGCAGCCAGTGCGAGACGAGCGTCGACAGCGTGAACCAGCGCAGCTTCAGGCCGGTCGGGCTGTCGAACTCGTTCTTCTTGAGCTGCTTGTACACCTGGCGGCCGTGACGCGAGTGCAGGACGGTGGTGGGGTCCCGGTGGACGATCGTCTCCGGGTACTCCGCAGCCAGCGCGCGGGCGGCAGGCATCGCCGTCGCCAGATTGCCGCGCATGTGATCGGGCCCCGACAGCACGTCGCGCAGCGCCTGCGCGCGCAACGCGACGGGGTAGTACTGCATCATCATCAGGTGCTTGAGGTCGACGCGACGACTGTGACGGATCAGTCGTCCGCCGCGCGCGACTCCGGAGTGCAGGAGAGCTGCCACGATGCGGTTGCGGGCGTGGAAGTACGCCTGCCAGTCGATCGAATCGTCCTTGTTGATCCAGGACACGTGCCACAGGGCGACACCGGGCATCGAGACGGTCGGGAAGCCGGCCTCGCCGGCGCGGAGGCAGAACTCCGCGTCGTCCCACTTGATGAACGCCGGCAGCGACAGGCCGACCTCGCGGATCGCGTCCAGGGGGATCAGGCACATCCACCAGCCGTTGTAGTCGGCATCCATGCGCATGTGCAGCAGCGGCGTCTGACGCAGGTTGGCGGCACCGAAGTCGTGCGGCATCTCCTCCTGGTAGAGGTTGCGCCACATGAAGGGCACCTCGTCGACGACCTCGGCCCAGCCGTGCAGCTTGGGACGGTCGAGCAGATCGAACATGTGCCCGCCGACGAGGACGGGGTTGGTCGCGTAGCGCGCGAACATGATCGAGCGCCGCAGCGACTCCGGCTCGATGCGGACGTCGTCGTCGAGCAGCTGGACGAAGTCGCTCTCCGGGCGCTGCAGGGTCTCGTGCATCGCCCTGGCGAATCCGCCGGAGCCGCCGAGGTTGGGCTGACGGATGATGTCGAGCGTGTCGCCGAGGCGCTCGGCGACCTCCCCGTACCCGGTCTCTTCAGCGACGAGCTGCGTGCCCTGGTCGATCAGGAAGATGCGGTCGACGAGCTCGAGCACCTCGGGGGCGTCGGCCAGTGCGGTGAGCGTCGAGACGCAGTAGTCCGGCTTGTTGTACGTCGTGATGCCGATCGACGCCTTGCCCGTGCGCGTCGGCTCCTGCTCGGTCGTCCATTCGGCGCCCTCGAGCACTGCGTGCTTCTCGTCGGCGACCACGTCGAACCAGATCCATCCGCCGTCGCTGAACTGCGTGAGCGACAGATCGAAGCTGCTGGTGGCGTCGCCGGTGACCTCCTGCGTCGCGACGCGCTGCTGGACGCCGGAGCCGTTCGAACGATAGACGAGGATGGTCGCCGGTCCGTTGGTGTGCACGGTGAGGCGCACTTCGCGAACGCTCGTCCAGTGCTGCCAGTAGGACGCAGGGAAGGCGTTGAAGTAGGTGCCGAGAGAGACGCGTCGGCCGGCGACGATGCGCGCGCGGTTGCGCCCGAGGATGTTGCCCAGGTGCGCGCGCGAGGAGACTCGCACGGCTTCGCCCTCGATGGTCGACCACGTCTCAGGGTCGGCGTACAGCGGCAGCAGGTCGGGGTCACGATCGAGCGGGAAGACGACGTTCTGCAGGACGTGGGTCACGTGATGATCTCTCCGGGTGGGGCGACGCGCGCCGACGTGGCATGCCGACGGGCGGCTCAGGCGAGCAGAGACAGCCTACCTGCCCGATCTTGGGATCCCCGGAGCCGTGGCGGGGCTCAGCCGGATCAGCGCTGCGGGGGGAGCGTGGGGATGGCACCCGTCTGCGCCGCATCGATGTTCTCCCGCCAGGACCGGGACTGTCCGGCCCGCAGCGCGCACAGCACGAGCATGAACCAGCCGAGATCCGACAGTGTGAAGCTCTCGAACATCGAGTCGATCGCCAGCGTCACCAGGATCAGCGGCGTCCACGCGTACACGACCGACCGGCGCGAGCTGGCGACCAGCCAGGACCGGACCAGTGCCACGCCGCCCAGCAGCAGGAACAGGACGAGACCTGCGGCGCCGAGTTGCAGCAGGACGTCGAAGTACGCGTTCAGGGCGGTCGCGTGCTGCTGATCGAGCACATAGTTCAGAGAGTTGAACGGGTACTCGCCGCGCTGCCACGGACCGAACCACCCCCACCCCTGCATCGGCTTGATCGCGACGAAGTCGAGGATCCGGTTCCACAGATCGGCGCGCATCGAGAAGTCCGATCCAGCGCCGAGCCAGGCGATGATGGGATGCCGCAGCAGGAACGCGACGGCCAGCGCCGCGATCGCGAGCCCCGCGAGCACCCACTGGACCACGGCTCGATGCGCGTGCGCCGTGTGCCGGACGATCGTGAGCGCCGCCGTGGCCACGCCGACGCCCGCCGCGAGCACGAGCACGGTCGGCGATGCCGACAGCAGGGCGAGGAAGCCGGCGAGTGCGATCGACGGCACGGCGACAGGGGAGGTCACGGACTGGGTGCGCCACTCGATCACGAAGGTGATGAGGGCGAGCACGGCGACGAAGCCGAGCATGTTGCGGGTGCCGAAGATGCCCTGGATCGGTCCGCCGGAGGCGAGGGCGCCTTCGATGTCGAGGAACGTGATCGGGAGGTCGAGCAGGATTCCCGAGAGGATCTCGATGCCCAGCGAGATCGAGAGCAGCACCCGCAGGGTGTCGCCGATCGCCCGCACCGTCTGCAGGGTGTCGCGGATGTGGCCGATCGTGATCGCGAGCACCGCGTAGCCGAGCAGCGACAGCCAGGCGAATACGGTGTCGCCGCGGTCGGTCGTCCAGATCACGCTGATCAGAGCCAGCGCGAGGAACGCGAGCAGCGAAGAGGGCGCCAGCCGCAGCAGCGACAGCTCCTCCCGGCGCACGATGAGGATCGCCACCCCGATCGCGCACAGGACGAAGATGATCGCCGCCAGAGTCACGGTCGACGTCATCCGCTCGATCGCGAACGAGCCGAAGACCGCCATCAGGGCCGTGAGCGTGAATGCCCTGGCCATCTCGACGGAGCCGAGCAGACGTGCCAGGTGCAGGCGCGTGCTCATGGCACCCGCCGCGCGCCGCGCCCGCGCTCGGTGATCCTGACCTGTTCGCTGAGGCCGACGCCCACCAGTGGCACGGACTTCATCTTGAACGACAGCATCACCAGCAGCAGCCATCCCCACAGCATGATCGGCGTGGATTCGCTCATCCCCTGCACGAGCAGCACGGTCGTGTACAGGATCGGCAGCAGGGTGACGGGCGAGAACGGACGGTCGGCGCGCAGATCCCAGCGCGGCCGATCGACGGCGAAGAACCAGGAGCGCCAGAGGAGAGCGCCGTACGCCACCGCCATCAGCACGAGACCGACGATGCCGAGCTGGAACAGCACGTCGATCCACATGTTGTGGGCGTGGAACACCGTGATGCCGTGGTCGACGATCCAGCCGTCGAAGGCCGGGTCCGTCGGCACCCACGGGCTGGAGAACCCGAGTCCGATCACCGGGCTCTCTGCGGCCTTGTCGAGCACCACGGCCCAGATCTTGTCGCTGCGTCCGGTGAGATCTGCGGACCGCCCCAGCATCGCGAGGATCGGCCGGTACAGCAGCAGGGCCGCGACGACGATCACCACGAGGATGCCGAGGCACCAGGCGTACACCTTCGCACGTCCGCGCGGGGTGCTGGTGCGACGGATCAGCAGGGCGATGAGGAGCACCGCCGCGGCCGCGAAGGCGCAGATCCAGGCGGTGGCCGACGAGGCGCGCACGAAGAAGAACGCCGCCAGCAGCATCCACAGACCCAGCGTGGTCCGCCAGCGCGCACCGAGCGAGAAGCGGATGCCGAAGGCGATGATCGCGAACAGGGAGAGGAAGGCGAGCAGGTTCGCGTTGCCCACGATGCCCTGCAGGCGACCGCCGTCGAAGAGGTTGTCGCGGACCCAGTACAGCTGCGGATCGATCTTGCCACCGGGCAGAACGACGAAGTTGGGCAGGATCGGCCCGTGCACGATGAGCGAAGCCCACAGCTCGATCGCCAGCGACAGCCCGAGGATCCACTTGAACGCGGATGCGAGCGCGCGGATGATCTCCTGCCAGCTCAGGGCGTGCGCGACGAACAGCGCGTTCACCGTCACCGCGGCCAGAAGCACCCACGTGATCAGCGTCGGCACACGCCAGCCGGACCAGGCCACCGACAGCAGCGCGAACGCGGTGTAGGCGAGCGCCGCCCACGGCAGGCGACGCCACAGGAAGGGCGCCGGCCGCGAGCGCGCCAGCATCGGGATGCCGATCGCGAGCGTCGACAGCGTGAGCACGACGATGACGACGCCGGCACCGATCGGGCCGACCAGGTTGTACACGGCGGAGTGCGCGAACGTCGCGATCAGCACGAGGACGATGTAACCGCGCAACAGCAGATGCCCCGTCGACTCGCGCTCCGGCGCGGTGGGCGGGGCTGCCACGGGATGCTTCGTGTACTGCGCCATCGGGATTCAGGCTACCGCGCGCGCTCGGGCATCCGCTGTGCCGCGCGCGTGGCTCTACGCTGGTGGCATGCTGCTGAGTCTCTCGAACGTGCCTCGCGACTACGCGTGGGGATCGACCACTCTCATCGCCGAGTTGGAGGGCCGCTCGCCCTCCGGCGCTCCGGAGGCCGAAGTCTGGTTCGGCGACCACCCCGGCGACCCGGCCGACGTCGCAGACGGGGGCACGCTGGACGCCGTCACCGGTGGGTCTCTGCCGTATCTGCTGAAGATCCTCGCGGCCGGTGGCCCGCTGTCGATCCAGGTGCACCCGACCATCGCGCAGGCAGAGGACGGCTGGGCCAGGGAAACCGGTCTCGACGCGGACGATCCGGCCCGCAACTACCGCGACGACAACCACAAGCCCGAACTCATCGTCGCCCTCAGCGAGCGGTTCGAGGCGCTGGGCGGCCTGCGGCCGGTCGCTGACACCCTGCGTCTGCTCGATTCGCTCGGCGACGGCGCGGGCGTGCGCGCGCTGCGTGCGCACCTGACGGGGGAGGACGGACTGCGGAACGCGATCGCGTGGCTGCTGTCCGGGGACGCCACCGCGGAGGTCGCCGAGATCTCCGCGGCGCTCGCCACGGCATCCGACCCGGAGTTCGACGACGCGCTGCGCGCGATCCGCGTCGTCTCCGAGCGATACCCCGCCGACCCCGGCGTCGTCGTCGCCCTGCTGATGAACCACATCGTGCTGCGGCGGGGCGAGGGGATCTTCCTGCGTGCCGGCCTGCTGCACGCCTACCTCTCCGGCCTCGGGGTCGAGATCATGGCCGCCAGCGACAACGTCCTGCGCGGCGGACTCACCCCCAAGCACATCGACGTCCCCGAGCTGCTGAGCGTGCTGGATCCGACCCCGGCGATCGTGCCTGTCCTCGCGCCCAGCGACGCGCCCGTGACCTCGTACCCCGTCGACGTCGACGACTTCGCGCTGCGTCGCGTGACGCTCGCGGGGGAACCCGTGAGCGTCGAGGTGGAGTCGCCCGCCATGATCCTCGCCACGTCAGGATCGGTCACGGTGTCCGGTGCGGATGCCGAGGAGCACCCCGTCGAGGTCGGCACCGCGCTGTTCGCCTCCGACGAGACCGTCCTCACGCTCTCGGGTACGGGCGAGGCCTTCATCGCGCAGCCCGGCTGAGCCGGGCTCCATGCAGCCGGTCTCGACACGCCCGGCGCGACACGCCGATGACGGCTCAAGAACCTTCAAGACCCGCTTGAGGGTTTATTCTCCGCGACTTGACCGGGGCGAATGACACGGGTGTAATTAGTTGAGCAAGGCCCGGTGGGGGGCAACTGACAGGGCAAGGAGAGCGACATGACGGGTTACCGTTCCGACGTTCCCGAGAACTGGTTCGTCGATCCAGTCAACCTCGGCGTTCCCGGGGTCAGGCGCATCGACGCCGAAGAAGAGAACACGCTCGCGTGGCAGACCGATGCGCTGTGCGCGCAGACGGACCCGGAGGCGTTCTTCCCCGAGAAGGGCGGATCGACCCGCGACGCCAAGCGCATCTGCACGTCGTGCGATGTCCGCGGCGAGTGCCTGGAGTACGCCCTGAGCAACGACGAGCGCTTCGGCATCTGGGGCGGTCTCTCCGAGCGCGAGCGCCGCAAGCTCAAGCGCCGCGCCAGCTGAGTCATAGCTTCGCAGGCGCGCCGGTCGCGGTCAGGGCGACAGCGTCGCCAGGCGCTTAGGCTGGCCAGGCCATGCCAGCCCGACTTCATGCCGTCATCGTCGCGCGATCCGGCGCGACCGCCCGTGCGCAGTTGCTTCGAACGATCGATGCGCTCGCCGCCCAGACCCGTCGCCCTGACGCGGTCACTCTCGTCGTATGCGGTGATGTCACGACCGCCAGAGAGAGCCCTGGGGTCGCTGCGATCGCGGACGCCATCATCGAGGCGCGCCAGACGACATCCTTCGCGGATGCGGTCGCGCTCGCTGTGGCGCGGGTTCCCGATGACAGCGCGCTGTGGCTGCTCACGCATGACAGCGCTCCGGCGCCGCGTGCGCTGGCCCAGCTCGCCGGCGCACTCGAACGGTCGCCTTCCGCGGCGATCGCCGCTCCGAAGCTGATCCGTCAGGACGACGACCGAGAGATCGTGTCGTTCGGCGTGACGATGACGACGTTCGGTCGCTCGGTGGAACTGGCCGCGCACGAGCTCGACCAGGGCCAGCACGACGGTGCCGATGAAGCGCTGGGCTCCGACATCCGCGGCGTCCTGATCCGAGCAGAGGTCCGCGAGCACCTGGCGATCGACGATGCGCTCGTCGGGGCCGACGAGGGGCTCGACCTCGGCGTCCGCGCCAGGCTCGGGGGCGGCCGGGTCGTGCTGACCGCCGATGCGCGCATCCGTGTCGAACCGGATGGTCCCGCTGCGCTGCCGCAGCGCCCGTCGCAGCGCGCCTACGTCACGCGATCGGCCCAACTGCATCGTCGCCTCGCTTACGCGCCAGCGCCCGTCGTGCCGCTGCACTGGCTCTCGTTCCTGCCTCTCGCGCTGTGGCGCACGATCATGCACCTCATCGGCAAGCGTCCGGCCGCGGTGCTTCCGGAGTGGGCGGCGGCTGCGACCGCGATGGTGCGCTTCGGCGCCGTGGCCAGAGCGCGCGGCAGGATCCGTGCGTTCCGCTCGGCGGGCTGGTCGAGCATCGCACCGCTGCGCGTGACCGGATCGCAGCTGCGAAACCGCCTCGATGACGGCCATGGCAGTGAACGCGGTGCTGTCAGCGAGTTGCGCTTCTTCTCCGGAGGCGGCGCCTGGGCCGTGCTGGCTGCTGCGATCGTCAGCGTCGCGGCGTTCACGTCGCTGCTCGCGTGGCAGAACGTCTCCGGCGGCGGTCTGCTTCCGATGCGCGACACCTTCGTCGGTCTCTGGGAGGATGCGGCGTGGGGCCTGCGCGGCCTCGGCGTCGCGGTGACCGGTCCTGCTGATCCGTTCGCCGCCGTGCTGGCGATCCTCGGGACGCTGTGGCCGGCCGGACCGTCCTTCTCCCTCGTCCTGCTGTGGCTGCTCGCCCTCCCGCTCGCGGTGCTGGGCGGGTGGTTCGCGGCCACTCGCGTGACCGATCGCTCGGGGCTGCGCATCTTCGTCGGAGTCGCGTGGGCGCTGGCGCCGACGTTCCTCACCGCGCTCATCGAGGGCCGTCCGGCCGCAGTGATCGTTCACCTGCTGCTGCCGTGGCTCTTCCACGCCGCCACCGTCGCGCATCGATCGTGGGGCGCCGCGGGCGCAGCCTCGATCCTGCTGGTCGGCGTCGTCGCATCGTCTCCGTCGCTCGCGCCGGCGCTGACCGTGCTCTGGGCGATCGCGCTCATCATCGTGCTGGCGCAGCGCCGGTTGCGCGGCGCGGTGCGCATCGTGTGGCTGCTGATCCCGACGCTCGCGATGTTCCTGCCCCTCGCGCTGCGGCGCCTCGCGGACGGCGATGCACTGGCGATCTTCGCCGACCCCGGCTTCATCTGGCAGTCCGCGCAGGCGCAGGCGGATGCCGCGGGGCGGATGCTGCTCGCGACCGGATTCCCGACCGCCGACCTCGCCGGGTGGGCGCTGATCCTCGACCCGGCGGTCGCCGCGTGGGCCCCTCTGCTGCTCGCCCCGCTGACGCTGCTCGCACTGGCATCCGCACTCGCGCCGCGCTGGCGCGCGGGCTTCGTGCTCCTGGCGGTGGCCGTCGTGGGCCTGGCGACGGCGATGCTCGTCGTCGGCATCGCGATCAGCTTCGCCCAGGGCGTGCCCGTCGCGATCTGGCCAGGTGCCGCACTGAGCCTGGCGTGGATCGGTGTGGTCGGGGCGGCGGCCGTCGCCCTCGACACTCTGATCGCGCTGCCGCGGCTGCGCACGATCGCCGCGGTGGTCGCCGGCCTCGCTCTGGCCGTCGCCGCCGTGCCGGCGCTGACCGCCGTGCATGCCGGACGCAGCGTGCTCGTGGAGGGCTCGGGGAGCACGCTTCCCGCGCTGATCGCCGCCAACGCCCGTGGCGATCGGGATCTCGGCACGCTCGTCATCACGCCCCTCGGGGAGGACAGCGCCGCCACCCGCGTGGTGTGGGGCGCCAGCGAGACACTCGGCGCGCAGACCACTCTTCTCAGCACGGCGACCGAGGTGCAGGGCACCGACGTGAGCGCCCTCGCCGTGGATCTCGTCTCCACGCGCGACTTCGACGCCGCAGCCGAGCTGGCGGACCTGGGCATCGACTTCGTCCTGCTGGACGAACTGCCGGCCGGAGCGGATGACGGCGCCGAGGGTTTCCGGCTGGATGCCGTGATCGCACTGGATCAGCGCACCGGATTCGTCCGCGGCGGCGACGTGACCGGCATCGGCGTGCTCTGGAGGCTGGAGCAGTCCGGAGCCGACGGCGCCGCGAGGGCCGACCAGGCCGGCGACGATCAGGGAGTCTCACGATCGGTGATGACGCTCCAGCTCGTCGTCGTGCTCGCAGCGCTGCTGCTCGCCGTACCCACGCGAGCATCGCGTCGTGCGTCCAGGGCGATCTCGCGCGTGGTCGGCAAGGCACCGGAGGAGCCCCTGACGCCCGTGCGGCGCCACGGCGGCGATGCTGCGCACGAGGAGGCGGATGCCGCGATGGATGAGCACCCGGACGGACGCGCCGAAGAGACGCGACGCGCAGACGAGTCGCGGGCGGACGGCGCGCCGGACGGTGCGGATGCCGCAGCGCCGGAACGCTCCGACGGGCTCGCACCGGACCCGGCCGAGGAGCAGGGGACATCGGAGTCGGAGGCGGCGGAGCCTGATCCCGAGTCCGGCGCCGATGAGAAGCGCGAGGAGGACCGCTGATGGCCACGAGCAGGAAGGCGATCACGGTCGTCGCAACGGGTGCCCGGCTGCTGGTCGGGGCCGTCGTCGCGGTCGGCTGCGTCGCCGGCGTCGCAGCCGCGATCGTGGCGCCATGGCCCGCGGTCGAGCACACCGCAGCGTCCAGCCGTGTCACGACGGTGCCCGGCGACCCGCTTCTCGTGTGCACAGGGCCGTTCCGTGCGCTGGGGCGCGATTCCCAGAGCGCCGATCAGATGCAGTCCGCCGGCGATGCGCAGATCACGGTCGACGGTGAGCCGACGGCACCCGAGCAGAGCACCATCGCCACTCCGGATCTCGTCGGCGGTGTCGGCGCATCCGTGTTCACGGGATCCGTCGAGGGCCGCGAGAGCGCGGAGATCGCGGCATCCGAATCGATCGCCCTCGCGGAAGAGGATCTGACCGGTCTCGCCGCGGCGTCGTGCGCGCCGGCGACCACCCAGTCCTGGATCGTGGGCGGATCGGTCGAGACCGGCGCCAACGATGTGCTGGTGCTGTCCAATCCGGGATCCGTACCAGCCACCGTGACACTGGAGGTCTACGGCGGGTCCCCCAACCCGACTACGAGGGTGATCCCCGCCGCCACGCAGATCGCGCTCCCGTTCGCGTCCATCGCCGCGGATGCTGAGGATCCCGTCGTGCGGATCACCGCGGAGGGCGCCCCCGTGCGCGCCGTCCTGCAATCGGCGCTGACGCGCACGCTCGACCCGGCCGGCGCCGATCTGCAGGGCACGGCGATGGAGGCATCCGGCGTCCTGCGCTTCGCCGGCGTCCAGGTCGTCGCCCCGACCGAGGGGACCGCGACCGACGCCGTGCGGTTGCTGTCCATCGACGCCGACACCGTCGCGCAGGTCGTCGTGCGGGATGAGGCAGGCGACGTGGCTTCGGAGTTCACGGTCCCGCTCACGGCCGCGACACCGCTCGACGTCGCCCTCGCCGACCTCGAACTCGGCACGTACAGCGTCGAAGTGACGGCGGAGACCCCGCTGGTCGGCGCGATCTGGCAGAGCGAGGGAACCGGGCCCGGGATGGACTTCGCGTGGATGACGCCGGCGCCGACGCTGGCCGAGGCGCTGTTCGCGGTACCGGCCGGGCCGTCGCCGAAACTGCACCTCGTCAACAGCACCGATCAGAACGTCACCGTGCAGCTCTCCGCGGTCGGGGGAGCCTCACGCGACGTCACCGTGCAGGCCGGTTCGTCCGAAGCGCTCGTCGTGCGCGATGACACCGTCTACCGGCTGGTCGCGGACGGAGATCTCACCGCGGCCGTGACGATGGCGGCCGCAGGACGACTCGCGGGTTGGCCCGTGGTGTCGGGAGTGAGCGCCGATCGGGAGATCACGGTCTACCCGTAGCTCCCACGAGCGGTCAGCCCTCCGGACCCAGTTCCCACGGATCGCGCCCGACGAACTCGGCTGCGGCGCGGAACACCGCGCTCTCGATCGAGATGCGTCGATGTGCGGCGTCGTCATGGCCGGGGGGCAGGAGCCGCTCGATCGGGATGCGGTACAGCACGATCCGGCGCGCGTCCTGATCGATCGTCCATCGGGGAACGTCGCCGGACTCGTCTTCGCCGATCGGCATCGCGCCGATCTCGAACCGCACGTCCTCGAGTTCCGGCCACGTGCCGCGCAGAAACTCGACAGCGGTGCCGACGGCCAGATCGAACCGATCGATGCGTCCGTCCAGCGGCGGCAGAGGCGGGCGGACGACCTCGCTGCGCCCGAGACGCCCGTGTCTGCCGTGCCTGGCGCCACGGCGGGGCACGGTGCGGGGAAGACGGCGACGGGGCATGACGAAAGTCTAGGCCGCTGGGCGCGGCCTCCGCTCGAGAGCGGCGAAGAGGCATAGCCTGACGGAGATGGACGAACGACTCTGCTCGAAGGTCGGCTGCGCACGCGAGGCCGTGGCCACGCTGACCTACGACTACGGTGACCAGATGGCCGCGCTCGGTCCGCTCGGCGGATCCCGGCATCCGAACGCCCACGATCTGTGCGCGCAGCACGCCGACCGGCTTTCGGTGCCGAGCGGATGGATCGTCGTCCGTCACGAGGCGCTGCGGGCCTGACGCCGCCGTCTCGACCGGCGGGAGCCGTGCGACGCGCCGTCGGCGCGGATATGTACCGGGAAAACAGTTTCCCGCTATCCTGATCCGGAGTGCGTCACGGCGGCGCACCCGGAAAGGCAGTTGCCGTGGTCGTCTGGCGTCGCTGGGTCCTCCCCATCCTCCTGCTCATCGTCTTCGGCGCCTGCGCTGCGGCGCTCGTCAAACTGGCGTTCTTCCCTGACAGCTCGACCGCAGCCGTCGTCTCGCCCGAAGGCGGAGTCTCCGACCCGGTCATCCCGGTCGAACGCGGCTCGGTGGTCAACGCGCTCTCGCTGCCGGCCAATGTCGCGCGAGACGAGTCCTTTCCGCTGCGCGGCGACGTGAACGGCACGGTCACCGCCGTGCACGTCACTGACGGCGCCACGGTCGCCGCAGGCCAGGTGCTGTTCACGATCAAACAGGACGACCCCAAGAAGAACGTCGACATCGTCGCCGCAGAGGCGGGTGAGATCTCCGAGATCGCGCTCGTCAAGGGGCAGATCGCCACGGTAGGGGAGCAGATCGCCACGCTGAGTCCCGCCCGCTACCACGTGCTCGCCACGGTTGATCCTGTGCAGCTCTATCGCCTGGTCGGAGCGCCGAGCGAAGCGACGATCACGATCACCGGTGGTCCGGCTCCGTTCGTGTGCACCGGTGTCCGCGTCGAGGTCTCGTCCGAGGGAACCGCGAGCGTCCGCTGCGCGGTGCCGGCCGATCAGACGGTGTTCGCCGGTCTCCCCGCACAGCTCGACCTCGCCCTCGGGCAGGTCGACGACGCGCTCGTGATCCCCGTGACGGCCGTCCAGGGCGGCTCCGGTTCCGGCGTCGTGTGGGTCGATGCGGGCGATGGCAGCGAGCCGGAGGAGCGTCCGGTGACCCTGGGCGTCAACGACGGCACCACGGTCGAGGTGACCGAAGGACTCGCCGAGGGTGACAGCATCCGACAGTTCGTCCCCGGCTTCGTCGCGCCGGTCGAAGAGTTCTGCTACGAGGTGCAGCCCGGCGTCGAGCAGTGCGAAAGCGGGACGAGCTGGTGACCCTCGTCGCCCTTGAAGACGTCACCAAGAGCGTCAGACTGGCGGACGATTCCACACTGGAGATCCTTCGGGGCATCAGCCTCGAAGTCGGCGCCGGTGATCACGTGTCGATCGTCGGCCGGTCCGGCTCCGGCAAATCCACTCTGCTGAACATCCTCGGGATGCTGGATGCGCCCACCAGCGGATCCGTATCGTTCGAGGGGCGGCCGGTGAAGAAGATGCGCACGGGACGGCTCGACCGGCTGCGCGGGGCGAACGTCGGCTTCGTCTTCCAGCAGTTCAATCTCCTCGCCGGGCGCACGGCACTCGAGAACGTCATGATGCCGCTCGGACATGCCTCAGGGCGTCTGTTCTGGCGGCGCCGGGACATCGCCACCGACATGCTCGAGCGCGTCGGGCTCGGGCACCGGATGGACCAGGTCGCTGATCGCCTGTCCGGCGGAGAGCAGCAGCGTGTCGCCATCGCGCGCGCCCTGGTCCGAAAGCCCGTTCTCATCCTCGCCGACGAGCCGACCGGCGCGCTCGACATCGACACCGGAGCCTCGGTCATGGCTCTGTTGGACGAGGTGGCGACGGAGACGGATGCGGCGCTCGTCACGATCACGCACGACCTCCACGTGGCTGCCCGCGCACGACGTCACTATCGACTGGATGCCGGGCTGCTGGCACCCGCAGATCTGACGCGTGCGTTCGAGGCGTCCACGCTCGCCGAGTCGGTGCCTGCGGCAGAGCCGGAGCCGAGGCTGCAGCCGATGGTCCTCCGCACGGCCGCCGAGACGGATGTCGCTCCGGCCGAGGAGGTCGCCTCGTGACCGGGGTCCTCGGGGCGCTCGCTGATGCCTGGGCCGAGATCCGCGTGCACAAGCTGCGCGTCCTGCTGAGCCTCATCGGCATTGCGGTGTCCGTCGCCGCCCTGACTGCGGTCGTCGCGTTCAGCGAGCTCCAGCAGCAGTACCAGGCCGAGCAGTCCGACCGCTGGGGCGGTCGCGTCGCGACCATCGCGGTGAACGTCTACGACGAGACCGGCGACCCGGTCGACGTCGATGATTTCGACGCGCGCTTCGAGCGCGTCAACGAGCGCTTCGGCTTCTCGCACACGTCGCGCAACGTGCAGGGGATGATGCTTCCGGTGCAGCTTCCGGAAGGGGTGGCGGAGATCCCGACACGGCTGATCGATGCGGCCTTCCCGCTGATCCACCGCGAGGAACTGCTCGAGGGGCGCTGGCTCAGTGATGACGACGTGCAGGCGCTCGCACCGGCGGTGGTGATCAGCGAGCCGCTGTGGGACCGCCTCGGCAGGGTCGCGCTGTCTCAGCATCCGCTTCTCACCGTGTCGGGCCCCGCCGGCGGGACGTACCAGATCGTCGGAGTGACACCCCGGCAGGGGATCTGGGACGAGGAATCGCGCGTCGACGTCCTCTTCGATGCCTATCGCGCCCGCGTCGACAGTCTCCCGGAGGGCGTGACGCCGGTCTACGAGGTCTGGGTCGGCGCCGAGCAGGCGGCCGAGGTCGGCCCCGTGCTCGCGATGGATCTGCGCGCGGGGCTGCCCGAAGGGCAGCAGCTGTCGGTCAATCGCACCGACTGGGCGTCCCAGTCCGGCAGCCAGGAGGCGGCACGGATCTTCGAGCTCATCACGGGCGGCATCGCGGTGCTGATCCTCGCGCTCGGCGCGCTGAGCCTGATCAACATCCAGCTCGTCGCGATGCGTCAGCGCGTGCGCGAGATCGGCGTCCGTCGTGCCTTCGGCGCCACCGGAGGACGAGTGTTCACGAGCGTGCTGCTGGAGAGCCTCGTCGCCACCACCGTGGCCGGCATCATCGGCATCGCCGTCGTGGTCGCGGTGCTGCGCTCGGACTGGATCGTCGCGAGCATGTTCCCCGGCATCCAGGACGTCCCGCCGTTCCCGATGCGCGCGGCCGTGACCGGACTTGTCGCGTCGGTCATCGTCGGGGCCGTGGCCGGATTCATCCCGGCGCTGGTGGCGCTGCGGGTCAAGGTGATCGACGCGATCCGGTTCTGACGCCGGGCCGGCGCGCGAATCAGACGCCGATCGAGCGTCCCGTCAACTGCTCGGCCCGTGCGTCGGCGATCTGCAGTCCGCGCAGCTCTCGCCGCCGGCGGATCACCGTGACGGCCGCGAGAACGTGCTCGGGCGGCGCGACGGGTCGCGGGGAGACGTAGTCGGCGGCCTCCGCCACGAGCTGTTCCGCGATCCGAGCGCGAGCCTGCGGCATCATCTGCGGCGCCGTCCGCAGGAACTGCGAGATCCGCCGGGCCAGCCGGTCGGGGAGTCGGGCGACATCGGCGATAGCCGCCCACTCCGCGAGCGCAGGGGGCATTGCGGGTTCGTGCGGCTCGAGCTTCGGGGTGCGCACCCGCTGACTGTACGTGCCGGCGACGAGGTCGCCCAGTCGCTGCGAGCGGGCCGTGAAGGCACCGGTGAGCAGCGCGATCGAACCGAAGGTCATGTAGATCTCGAGCACGCCGAGCAGCGCCCGGATGAACGCGTGCCGGAATCCGGTCGCGCCGCCGTCCAACCGGACGATCCGGCCGCCGACCGCGAGTTTGCCCAGGCTCCGCCCGCGCAGCGAGACCTCCATCGCCACAGGAACCACCACGAAGCACACGACCAGGGATGTGACGTTGAGGATGCGGTCGATCGCATCGTCGATGAGCCCGGCATCCAGAGCCCAGATCCGCAGGAACATGAACAGGATGTAGAGCGCGAACGACAGCACCATGTCGATGAATGCGCCCATGACGCGCAGGAAGAAGCCGATCGGCTGCACGTCGATCGCGACGGCCTCGCCGGAGAGGATCTCTTCGGCTGACTCGATCGGCGTGGACATGAGTACAGTAAATCAGGTGGATGCCGACGCTCTGAGCGATGCGCGCCGGGCGGAGTGGGCGCGCCTGGACGAACTGAGTCGTGCCCGGCTCGAGGACGGCGACCACGTCGACGAATTGATCGTGCGGTACCGCGCGGCATCCGCGGACCTGGCAGAGCTGAAGACGTCGGTCGGAGAGTCGCCGCAGAGCGCCTACCTCTCGACGATCCTCGCCAGGGCGCGACTGCGGCTGACCGGCGCCGGAGACAACGTGCTGACGCAGATCACACGGTTCTTCGTGGATCAGCTCCCCGCCGCGCTGTACCGGGTGCGCTGGACGACTCTCGTCATCGCGATCGTGTTCATCGCGATCACGGTCGGGACGGCGGCGTGGATCTCGGCCGACCCGAATCTGGTCGCCACTCTCGGGACTCCTGAGTTCCTCGCGGAGTACGCCGAGGAGAGCTTCACCGACTACTACACCGAGAACCCCGCCGCCGTGTTCGCCGGAATGGTGTGGACGAACAACGCCTGGCTGGCGGCGCAATGCGTGCTGTTCGGGGTGACCGGCATCTGGCCGATCTACATCATCGCGCAGAACGCCGTCGGGCTCGGCGTCTCGGGCGCCGTCATGGCGGCGCACGATCGCGCCGACATCATGGTCCTGTACATCCTCCCGCACGGGATGCTGGAGATGACCTGCCTCTTCGTCGCCGCCGCGGCAGGACTGCACGTGTTCTGGGCATGGGTCGCGCCGGGGCATCGCACGCGCGGCGAGGCGCTCGCGCAGGAGGGGCGATCGCTGGCCACCGTCGCGATCGGCCTGATCTTCGCGCTGTTCCTGTCCGGACTCGTCGAAGGCTTCGTGACCGGCTGGTCGCTGCCATGGCCGATCAAGATCGGCATCGGTGCCGCAGCGCTGGCGGTCTTCCTCATCTACATGCTCGTGATCGGCGGGCGTGCGCATCGCCGAGGGCAGACCGGAGACCTGCTGGAGTACGAGGCCGGTACGCCGCGCCTCGTCGCGGGCTGAGCGGGCGCGTTCGCGGCTCGGCATCCGTTCCCGTCGCGAATTCTGCCGCTCTCACCGCGGCGGGGCGGCAGGAACGGCGACCGGAATCGCGGCGCACTCCGCGGAAGCGCCGCGCCACGGCATCCGGAGCATGCGAAAGGGGCCGGCGCCGAAGCGCCGACCCCTTCGCGGGGACCGTCAGGCCTTCTTGGTGCTGTCGAACAGCGCCTTGTAGGCGAAGCCCGCGATGAGGGCTCCGACGATCGGGAACACGAGGAAAACCCACAGCTGCGACAGCGGGCCGACGCCGCCGTAGATCGCCGCGGCGATGGAACGCGCCGGGTTCACCGAGGTGTTGTCGACGGGGATGCTGATGAGGTGGATGAGGGTCAGCGTGAGACCGATCGCGAGACCGGCGAACGGCGTGCCGCGCTTGGAGTGCGTGGTGCCGAGGATCACGAACAGGAAGATCGCGGTCAGGATGACCTCGGCGATGATCGCCGAGCCCAGTCCGAATCCGCCGGGGGAGAGTTCGTCGAAGCCGTTGCTGGCGAAGCCGGCGTTCTGCGCTCCGGTCAACCAGCCGTCGGGGCCGAACTGTCCGATGAGGAACAGCAGGGTGCTCGCCACGGCGCCACCGACGACCTGAGCCACGATGTACGGCAGGACGTCCTTCCAGCCGATGCGACCGGCCGCCGCTGCGCCGAGGGTGACGGCCGGGTTGAAGTGGCCGCCCGAGATCGGTCCGAACGCGTACGCGCCGACGACGACGGTGAGACCGAAGGCGAGCGCGACCGCGCTGTAGACCGCGGCGTTCGGGGCGGGTTCGGTGTAGAGGTTGGAGGCGAACAGCGCGGTGCCGACGCCGCCGAAGACGAGAAGGAAGGTGCCGAATCCCTCGGCCGCGAGCTTCGCGCCGAGGGTGGGCACAGCCGACGTGGAATCACTCATGATCTGTGTCCTTTCGCATGACCGGCCCAGCTGGTCCGGCGCACCATATGATTCCGCTGTTCACAGAGAACTCTCAGAAGGCGCGCCGCGGGATCGGCGCGTCGAGACTTTCTTGAATGAATCAAAACAAGTAGGATGGACGCATGACGCTCACCACTTCGGATGTCGACGACGCGATCCGCGCCGCCGGTCTGCGAGTGACCGAATCCCGGCGCGCGGTGTTCGACGCGCTGCGTGCGCACCCGCACGCCAGCGCCGATGAGATCCACGCCGCGGTGCGGCCGCTGGTCGAGTCCACGAGCCTGCAGTCCGTCTACAACGCGCTGGGCGACTTCGCCGCCGCCGGCCTCGTGCGTCGCATCGAGCCCGCCGGCCACCCGATGCTGTTCGAGCTGCGCGTCGACGACAACCACCATCACCTCGTGTGCACCCGATGCGGTGCGGTCGAAGACGTCGACTGCGCCGTAGGGCACGCCCCGTGCCTCGTCCCGAGCGATACCCACGGCTATCGCGTCGCGGTCGCCGAGGTCACGTACTGGGGCCTGTGCGCGGCATGCGCGACCGAAGACCCCTGATCCTCCATTTCACCCCTGCCCTCACATCGGAAGGACAACCATGACCGCTCACGAACAGGTCCCGGGTATCGGTGACGACGTCACCGGAATCGACCAGTCGAAGACCGTCACCGACGAGCCCGTCGAGCCCAGCGAGGCCGGCTCCTGCCCCGTCATCCACGCTCAGCCGCATCCGACGATGGGTTCGGCCAACCGCGTGTGGTGGCCCGAGCAGCTGAACCTCAAGATCCTTGCGAAGAACACCGCCGAGCGGAACCCCCTCGACGCCGGCTTCGACTACAAGGCCGCCTTCGAGGCGCTGGACCTGGATGCTGTCAAGAAGGACATCGAGGAGACCATCACGACGTCGCAGGCCTGGTGGCCGGCGGACTTCGGCCACTACGGCCCGCTGATGGTGCGCATGGCGTGGCACAGCGCCGGCACCTACCGTGTCACGGATGGCCGTGGCGGTGGCGGCACCGGGCAGCAGCGGTTCGCACCGCTGAACAGCTGGCCCGACAACGTCGGCCTCGACAAGGCGCGTCGCATCCTGTGGCCCGTGAAGAAGAAGTATGGTCAGTCGCTGAGCTGGGGCGATCTGATGATCCTGGCCGGCAACGTCGCACTCGAGTCGATGGGCTTCGAGACCTTCGGCTTCGGCGGCGGACGCATCGACGCCTGGGAGCCGGATGACGACGTGTACTGGGGCCCGGAGACCACGTGGCTCGGCGACGAGCGCTACTCGGGCGACCGCGACCTCGAGCGCCCGCTCGCGGCCGTGCAGATGGGACTCATCTACGTCAACCCGGAGGGCCCGAACGGCAACCCGGACCCGCTCGCATCGGCCCGCGACATCCGCGAGACCTTCGGCCGCATGGCGATGGACGACGAGGAGACGGTCGCCCTGATCGCCGGCGGGCACACCTTCGGCAAGACCCACGGTGCGGCGCCCGACTCGAACCTCGAGGAGAACCCCGAGGCCGCCGGTCTCGAGCGCCAGGGCCTGGGGTGGAAGAACAACCACGGCACAGGGAAGGGCGACGACCAGATCACCAGCGGCCTCGAGGTCACCTGGACCTACCACCCGACCCGGTGGGACAACGAGTTCTTCCACATCCTGTACGCGTACGACTGGGAGCTGTTCCAGAGCCCGGCCGGCGCCAACCAGTGGCGTCCCAAGAACGGTGCAGGCGAGGACATGGTGCCGCTCGCGCACTCGAACGGCCGCCGGGAGCCCCGCATGCTCACCAGCGACCTGGCGCTGCGCTTCGACCCGATCTACGGACCGATCTCCGAGCGCTTCAAGAACGACCCCGAGGCGTTCGCCGACGCGTTCGCGCGTGCCTGGTTCAAGCTGACGCACCGCGACATGGGTCCGCGTGCCCGCTACGTCGGCGCAGAGGTTCCGGCTGAGGAGCTCATCTGGCAGGACGTCGTGCCGGCCGTCGACCACGCGCTCATCTCGGACGCTGATGCCGCTCTGCTCAAGGCCAAGGTGCTGGAGTCCGGGCTGTCGGTCGCCGACCTCGTCTCGGTCACGTGGGCCGCGGCATCCACGTTCCGCGGCAGCGACAAGCGCGGCGGCGTCAACGGCGCCCGCATCCGTCTCGCGCCGCAGAAGGACTGGGAGGTCAACGACCCGCAGCGCCTTGCTCGTGTCCTGAGCGTGCTCGAGGGCATCCGCGCCGAGTTCAACGACGCGCAGACCGGTGACGTCCGCGTCTCGCTGGCCGACCTGATCGTGCTCGCCGGCAACGCGGGTGTCGAGAAGGCGGCGAAGGATGCAGGAGTCGACGCCGTCGTGCCGTTCCACGCCGGACGCACCGACGCCTCGCAGGAGCAGACCGACGTCGCGTCGTTCGCGTTCCTGGAGCCGGCGGCCGACGGGTTCCGCAACTACGTCTCGAAGGACGTCGCAGCGATCCCGGCGGAGCACCTGCTGCTCGACAAGGCGAACCTGCTGACGCTGACTGCGCCCGAGCTCACCGTCCTCGTCGGCGGACTGCGCGTGCTCGGTGCGAACTGGGACGGATCGCAGTACGGCGTCTTCACCGAGACGCCTGGTGCGCTCACGAACGACTTCTTCGTGAACCTGCTCGACCTCGGCACCACGTGGAAGCCGCTCGACCCCGGTTCGCACGCGTTCGAGGGGCGTGTCGACGGCTCGGACGAGCTCGTCGGCCGCGGTACCCGCGTCGACCTGCTGTTCGGCTCGAACTCCGAGCTGCGCGCGATCGCCGAGGTGTACGCCTCGGATGACGCCAAGGAGAAGTTCGTGCGCGACTTCGTCGCCGCGTGGGGCAAGGTCACGGAGCTCGACCGCTTCGACCTCGTCTGATCCCGGTCTCCGAACGGCCCTCGCCTCGCGGCGGGGGCCGTTCGCCGTTGTGAGGAACTGGTGCTTCCTACTTGCATGTCCGGGTTGGTGCGGGTGTTCGACGAGGCAGCCCGCGCGTTCTCGGACACGCCTGAGAGGTTGTCCGGGTTGGTGCTGGTGTTCGATCGACGGGCCCGCGCGAATCAGGACATGACGCGGAGGATCAGCGTTGTCCCGGCATCCATCCGGCGGCGACGAGGGCGCGCGCCACCTTGGTGACAGCCACCTGAGGATTCGGGCGCAGATGATGGCTGAGGATGCGCACGTGATCCCATCGCTGTCCACGGATGGCATCCCAGCGATCTGCATCCTTCCTGAACTGCGCGCCCTTGGCGTGGCCGCGACCGTCGTACTCCGGCGCCACGCGATAACGCCGGTACGCGAGATCCAACCGGGCGATGAACACTCCGCGCTCGTCCCGCAGCGTCCAGTTCAGATCGGGTTCCGGCAGTCCGGCGCGGACCAGCGCCAGACGCAACTCGGTCTCGCCTGAGCTCTCCGAGCCGACCCGTATCTCCCGCATCGCTCGAGTCAGGATGCCGCGTCTCACGTCGCCCGCTTCCTCGATCTCGCGCCACAGATCTTCGACGCAGAGCAGGCCGTGGTCCGGACAGACGAGGAAGTCGCCGGCGATGATGAGGTCATCGAGGCTCCACATTGTGGCGGCTTGCCGCCACAACCGCGCTGGATCCTCGATCGGGACGCCGCTCACGACAAGCCGGCGGGGTTCCCGCCGCTGCAGCCGATGCCCGATCACACCCTGACGCTGCGGCTGCGCGCTCGGACGTCGAGCAGAGATGTGAAGCTCGTACGCCCGTGCGTGGGTGAACGGCAATGGTGTGTTCAAGACGGCCAAGCCCGAGCCGTGACTGACGAACTGGGCCTCCGTCAGCGCCGGCGCGAACGACTGCGCTCGATCGATGAGTTCGCATCTCATGCGGGACAAGCGCGCCGCGTGGGAATCGGGCGCATACTCGTCGTTCTCGAGCGCTCGCACCTCGCCGGGGACGATGAGTCGTCGAGCGCCCCTGGTGGGGATCTCGAGATCCTTGGCACGCAATCGAGACGGTGTGACGCCAGCGTCGTGGGCCTCCTGGACAGAGAATACCCGTGCTCGGAGTGCGGCTGGCAGAGGAGTCGGAGCAGTCATCGCCACATTCCAGCGAAGATCGTCGGCGACGACTCCGTCGAGACAGCAAGATCCACGAACACGGTGGACAACTTGACGATTCTCGTAACTGTGCAGGGGAACAGTTTCGCCTGATCGCGCTCGACCATGTCCGGGACGATGCGGGTGATTCTCTCTCATGCCCGCCTCAACCCGGACATCGCTCTGACCGTGTCCGGCTTGATGCGGGTCATTGAGCCGGCTACCCGCGCGACCCCGGACATCCGTTGTACGGCATGCGAACTGCCGGGCCCACCGGAACAGGCGGAGCAGATCGAGTCCCGCGAACCGGTTAAAGCCTCCCGGCGGCCTTCAGCTCGAGGTAGCGATCGGCGATCCGCGGGGGGAGCGCCTCAGGGTCGGCCGCGATCGCCTCTCCGCCGGCGCGGCGCACGGCGTCCGCCACGTTCTCGGCATCCCGGAGCGTGCGCTCGGCGGCGGCCGCCAGGTACACGTCCTCCCGCGAGGCGCGGCCACGGGCGATCTCGATGATCGAGGTGTCCGTCACCGACCCAACGAGCACCGTCGTGGCGCGTCCGGCGGTCGGGAACGCACCGAGGAATCCGCGGGCGGACTCGGCGGCATCCTGCGCGGTGAGCACCACGATCAGCGACGGCCGGTTCGTCAGTGTGCGCAGCGACGCGAAGGCGGCCGGCCAGTCCGTGTCCACGAGGCCGGCATGAACCGGTGCCATCGCGTCGGACATCGCGGGAAGCAGCGCCACCCCGTCGACCCCGGTCACGCGGCCGCGCACGACACGGTCGAACATCTCGAGGTGCACGTGATCGCCCGCGCGAGACGCGAGGGCGCCGAGCAGCAGCGCCGCCTCGAGGGAGGCCTCCAACCGTGTGCCGTCGCCGACGCGGGCCGCAGCGGTCCGGCCGGTGTCGATGAGGATCACCACGTGCCGATCGCGCTCCGGCCGCCAGGTGCGCAGCATCGTGGTGCCGGCTCTGGCCGTGGCCCGCCAGTCGATCGAGCGCACGTCGTCGCCGCGCACGTATTCGCGCAGCGAATCGAATTCCGTCCCCTGTCCGCGGACCTGGATGCTGGTGTTGCCATCGAGCTCTTTCAACCGGGCCAGCCGCGAGGGCAGATGCTTGCGCGACGTGAACGCGGGGAGGACCCGCACGGCGCCGCGCACATCGTGCCGCGCCTGGCGGCCACCGAGCCCGAGCGGCCCGATCGAGCGGATCATCACGAACTCGCTGATCAGTTCGCCCCGGCGCCGCGGGTGCAAGCCGATCTCGATCCGGCGGCGCTCGCCGGCGGGCACGATCAGGCGCTGGCGCTGGCGCTGCGTTCCGGCGCCGGCGGTCGGCTGCCACGCATCGCGGATGCGCGCGTGCAGGGTTCGCGCTCCGGTGTTGTGCAGCGCGATGCTGACCGGAACGGGCTCGTTCAGCCGGGCCCTGGAGGGCACTCGCCGGGTGACGGCGACGGCTCGCGCCGAGGCGGCGACGATGACATCGACCGCGAGCAGCACCAGAGCCAGCAGCAGCCATCCGCCGACGACCGCCCATGCCGCAGCACCCGTCGTCGACGAGATCACGACGACGGGGATGATCCCCGACCCGATCAGCAGGGCGAAGCGGCCGGTGAGGAACACTTAGATCGGCACCCGGGTCTGCTGCACGACGGCGGTGAGCACGGCATCCGCCGAGACGCCCTCCATCTCGGCGTCCGGGCGCAGCTGCAGGCGGTGGCGCCAGACCGGCACGAGCATCGTCTGGACGTGGTCGGGGGTCACCGCGGACGAGCCGTTGAGCCAGGCCCACGCCTTCGCCGCCGCGAGCAGCGCCGTCGAGGCACGAGGGCTCGCGCCCAGCTGCACGGACGGCGACTGCCGGCTCGCCCTGGCCAGATCGACGACGTAACCAAGCACGTCGTCGGTCACATCGACCCGCGACGCCGCATCCTGCGCGGCGCGGATCTCCTCCGCTGTGACGACCGGCTCGATGCCGGTGAGCGCACGCGGCGAGAAGCCGCCGGCATGCAGGCGGAGGACGTTCACTTCGGCATCCCGCTCCGGCATCGCCACGACGAGCTTCATGAGGAACCGGTCCAGCTGCGCCTCGGGCAGCGAGTAGGTGCCCTCGTGCTCGATCGGGTTCTGCGTGGCGGCGACGAGGAACGGATCAGGCAGCGGACGGCTCACGCCGTCGGCAGAGATCTGGCGCTCCTCCATGGCCTCGAGCAGGGCAGCCTGGGTCTTCGGGGGTGTGCGGTTGATCTCGTCGGCCAGCAGCAGATTCGTGAACACAGGGCCCTGGCGGAACTCGAACTCGCCGGTGCGGGCGTCGTACACGAGCGAGCCCGTCACATCGCCGGGCATGAGGTCGGGCGTGAACTGCACGCGTTTGGTGTCCAGCCCGAGCGCCCTGGCGAAGGAGCGCACCACGAGCGTCTTCGCCACACCGGGGACGCCCTCCAGGAGGACATGGCCGCGTGCCAGCAACGACACCAGCAGTCCGGTCACGGTGCCGGCCTGTCCGATCACGGCCTTGTCGACCTCTTGGCGCACGCGGTGCATCGCCTGACGCAGTGCTGCGTCGTCCGCGGGATTCGTCGATGGGGTGGTCATGGTTTCCCTTCCACAGGCATCAGGTCGGTTGCAGTCGGCACGGCAGTGCGCGTCATCGCGTGCCCCGTTCGGCTCGGACGGCGTCGTCGACCGCTGATTCCAGGTCGCTGAGCCGTCGGGCGTGATCGATCAGGTCGTCGTCGGATGCCGGGAGGGCACCCGCGAGCAGTTCCTGCACCGCGGTCCGCGGGATGCGCAGGCGGTCGGCGACGGCATCGGCGACCTCGCCGGCGTTCGCGCGTTCGTGCAGGCTGAGGCGGCGCGCGAGCCGGCGCACGGAGCCGTCGCGGATGGCCTCGGCGGCATGGCCGGCGTCGGCGGCCTTGGCCGTCAGCCGTGCGCGGCCGTGCATGGTCTCGGAGGCGCGCACGGTGACCGGCAGCGTCTCGGCGACGAGCGGTCCGAATCGCCGTCCTCGCCACAGCGCGGCCGCGATGCCGGCGAGGATCAGCATCACGATCGCCGGGGTGACCCAATCCGGCGTGAGGTCGCCGAGCGAGGGCTCCGCCTGCTGCTCGATGTCGCCGTCCGCGAAGGAGGGCACGTACCAGACGACGTGGCCGGTCTGCCCGAGCAGTGCGAGGCCGAGCGCGGCGTTGCCGTCCTCGGCGAGGTAGCTGTTGCCGAACAGGCGCGTGCCGTCGATCATCGCCCTGTACGTGCCGGGGGAGTCATCGACGAGGAGAGCCGCGTTGCCATCTGCATCCGGGTAGCAGCCGATGATGCCGTCCGCGGGGATGAAGAGCCGCCCGGGGTGGATCTCGCCGACTCCGGCGAGCTCGGGGAGATCGCAGGATGCCGTGACGGCGGCGGACGTGCTCGCCGATGTGGTCTCGCCGAGTTCGAGCAGCTCGAGCATCCGGGTGCTCGCCGAAAGCAGCACCACGCGATTCGCCGGCTCGAGCAGGTCCTGGACGGCCTCGTCGGACAATGCGTACGGATCCGTCATGGCCAGAGTCGTGTCGTCCTCGATGGCGGCGACAGCGTCCGCGCGGGATCGCACCACCTCGACCTCCACCCCCTGGTCGCGCAGGATCTCGGTGAGGGCGAGCATGCCGTGATCACCCGTGCCCTCCGGATCGCCTCCACCGCGGAACGGCACGGACATGGACGCGCTGATCCGCATGAGCAGCAGGGCGGCCCCGATGACCAGCAGCACGATCACGACCCAGCCGATCCACCGCCTGTGACGGCGCGGCGGCACCGTCGCGGTGGAGACGGGACGCTCCGTCACCGGCTGTTCGGGGGGTGAGGCCGGTGGTGCGCTCATGCCGCGACCGCCTCGGGATGCCGGGATGCGAGTCGCTCATCGATGCCGGACAGGAACCGGTAGCGCTCTTCGGAGGACCGGTGCTCGAGATAGCGCACATCGTCGAAGGCTGCGGCGGCCTCGCGCAGCGCGGTGGTCTCGTCCGGGAACACGCGTGCGGCGTCCCTGGCGATGGCCTGCGCCGTCGCGCCGGGAGCCGGGTCGATCAGGTCTCGCTCCAGCATGCCGCGGGCGAGTGCGCGGAAGCGCAGGATGGTCGCGGCATCCCAGTCTCCCGACCGCGCTGCGCGTTCGGCGTCGGCGCGCAGCTGCGCGGCTGTCCGATCGTCGCGTTCGCCGAGGAGGTCCCGCCCGGTGGCGCGCACCGCGCGTGAACCGCGGGGTCGTCCCCACACGATCAGCGCCGCGACGAGGGCTGCGACGATCACGATGCAGACGATGACCAGCGCGAGGGGACCGACCTGCCCGCCGCCTTCCGGCGTGAACAGATCGTTGAGGTAGCGCACGACATCGCGCGCGAGCAGATCGAACCAGGTGGGCTTCGCCTCGTCGTAGCGGGGCTCGGCCAGTTCCTGCTCGGCCCAGCGTCGCGCTTCATCCCCATCGGGGACGAAGGGTTCGAAGGCCAGCGTCATGCTCGCCCACCCGGCGGCGCCCACGGGCTGTCCGACGGTGCATCCGGCTGAGCCGGCTGCTGCGGGGGAGCCGGCGGCGGTACGGGCTGCGCGTACGGCGGCACGGGCTGAGCAGGCGCCGCGCCGTACTGCGGTGCAGGCTGCGTCGGCGCCGCGCCGTACGGCTGCGGGGCCTGGGCGTACCCCGGTGCCGGTGTCCAGCCCGGCTGCATCATGACCTGGGTGGGGACCGGCCTGGGGGGCGGTGCGTTGGTGACGGCACGGGCCGGATCGACGGCGAACGGGTCGCCGAGCTGCTCAGGTGTCCATCCGAGATCACGGCGCTCGAGGAAGGCGATCAGGGTCTGATCGAGCCCTTCGTACCGGTACCGGCAGTCGATGTAGACGAAAGCCGCTCCGGTGCCCTGCACGACGAGCGCGACCGCCTGGATCACGAGGACCAGGATCTGCGGCAGCGCCGTGGCCAGGACCGCGGCCACGACCACCGCAGCAGGGTCGTCGGAGCCGGTCGGAGCGAGCACCGGGATCAGCAGGCCGGAGAGAAGCGACAGGGGAAAGCTCACGAGCTGTGCGGCGAAGCCCATGATCAGGTTGATCAGGATCATCACGCCGAACGCGACCCAGAATCGGCCGCGGGTCAAGCGCCAGCTGCGCACCAGCGCCGCGCGCAGCGTCGCGTGTTCGAAGACGAGCACGCTGGGTACGAGCAGCAGCTTCGTCCACAGCCACACGGCGAGCGGGACGCTGGCGGCGATCACGAGCAGCACCAGGCCGATCCCGACCCCGAGGAAGTCGGACGAACCGCCGATGCTGCCGATCACGAGACCGACGATGATGCCACCGGCGACCGCGATCACTCCGAGGGTGAACAGCATCTGCAGCAGCGCGAAGCCCACCAGACGCCAGAAGACCGGTCGCACCTGCGCCCAGAGCTGACCGAGTCTGGCCTTCTCGCCGAGCGCGGCGAAGCGCACCTCGGCGGCGACGATGCCCTGCACGAGTGCGGTGAAGCCGAGCGAGAGCAGTCCGACGGCGAACGCGACGAGGCCGTTGATCGCGAACGTCCCGATCAGCAGCGGCTCGAAGTCGGGAGACCCCGGCTGGACGTTCTGCAGACGGAGGATGGTCACGATCAGGACCGTGACCATGATGGCGGTCGCGACGATCGTCATCAGCAGCTGCATCACGACGGCGAAGCCGAACACGACCTTGGGGTTGTGACGCAGCACCGCGAACGCCCGGCCCAGAAGCATGCCGAACGTGAAGGGGTGCAGCGGGACGATCCCCCGCTTCGGGGCGGGTGTCCACGTCTGTCCGCTCACGGCGCTCCCTCCGACAGTGCTGTTCCCATCGTGTCATACCGGCTGTGGCGTCGACCGGGCTGTGGACGGTTCCGTGAATCCCGGCGTGTCGTGAAGTACGCTGGGAAAATCTGCGATCGTTCGGTGTGTTCCCGACGACCGCCCTGGGAAGAAAGTCGGAGCTGGGCACACATGACCTCACGCATCCTCGTTGTCGACGACGACACCGCGCTCGCCGAGATGATCGGTATCGTGCTGCGCACCGAGGGATTCGAGCCGGTGTTCTGCGCCGATGGCGCGCGTGCCGTCGAGGAGTGGCGTACGCAGCGGCCGGATCTCATCCTGCTCGACCTGATGCTCCCCGGTATGGACGGCATCGAGATCTGCACGCGGATCCGTGCCGAATCCGGCATCCCGATCATCATGCTGACTGCTCGCAGCGACACCGCGGATGTCGTGCGGGGCCTCGAGGTCGGCGCGGACGACTACATCGTCAAGCCCTTCAACCCGAAGGAGCTCGTCGCGCGCATCCGCACCCGGCTTCGTCCATCGACGCAGGCGGCCAGCGAGGTGCTGCGCATCGGGGACCTGGTGGTCGACGTCGACGCGCACGAGGTCCGACGGGGCACCGCCCCGATCGCGCTGACCCCGCTGGAGTTCCAGCTGCTCGTCGCGCTGGCGTCGAGGCCGCAGCAGGTCTTCTCGCGCGAGATGCTGCTCGAACAGGTCTGGGGCTATCACTACAAGGCCGACACGCGTCTGGTGAACGTGCACGTCCAGCGGCTGCGGGCCAAGGTCGAACTCGACCCGGACAACCCCAAGATCGTCATGACGGTGCGCGGCGTCGGATATCGCGCCGGCACCGTCGTCTAGGAGTCCGCGTGATCGCGACGACTGCGACGGTCACGCAGGTCGGGCTCTGGCGCGATTGGCGCAGCTGGCCCGCGAACGCCAGCGCGCTGTGGCGACGGTCGCTGCGGTTCCGCACACTAACGATCACCCTGCTGCTGACGGCATCCGCGGTGTTCGTGACCTGCGGGACCATGGCGCTCGTGATCGCCAACGACCTGTTCGAGTCGCGCAAGGATCAGGCGCTCGCTGATGCCCGCCGCGCCGTCGCGGCCGCGCAGAGCACGCTCGATGCCGCGGAGGTCAGCGACGACCGCGCCGCGTTCGTGGCGCTGTGGCGTGTCGTGCAGCGCGACCTCCGGGGGACGTCCTCGTCCGACCGCATCGCCGTCTTCCAGGGCGACATCGAGCCGGGCGGCTACGCTCCGCCCACATTCGGCTCCATCGAACTGCTCGACGACGGGCTCGTCAGCCCGACCCTTCGCACCCGCGTCGCGACGCTCGACGACGTGCAGTCGTGGCAGTCGGTGGCGCTCGAGGAGGACGGCGGCGAAGTGCCTGGCATCATCGTCGGTCAGCAGATGTTCGTGCCGGACGTCGGGCCGTACGAGGTGTACATCGCGTACGACCTCGCCGACTCGGAGCAGACGCTGGTGTTCGTGCAGCGCACCCTGTGGGTGGCCGGCCTGTCGCTCGTGGCGATCATCGCCGGCATCTCGTGGATCGTGCTGCGATCGATGTCGGTGCCGATCGTCGAAGCGGCGGAGACGAGTGCGCGCTTCGCGACGGGCGACCTCGGCGTGCGCATCCCTGTGCACGGCGAAGACGAGCTGGCGACGCTCGGGAGTTCGTTCAACGCGATGGCCGACAGCATCGAGGCGCAGATCAAGGAGCTGGGCGAGCTCTCCCTCGTGCAGCAGCGGTTCGTCTCGGATGTCTCGCACGAGTTGCGCACACCGCTGACGACGATCCGTCTGGCCGCCGACATGCTCAACGATCAGCGGGGGGACTTCGATCCCACCACGGCACGCACCGCAGAGCTCCTGCATACGCAGGTGCAGCGCTTCGAGACGCTGCTGAACGACCTCCTCGAGATCAGCCGCTACGACGCCGGCTCCGTGCAGCTGGAGCTGGAGACGACGAGCCTGGCCCATCTCGCCGAGGACGTCATCGATCAGATGAGACCTCTGGCCGAAGGACACGGCACCGAACTGCGCCTGGTCGCGCCGGGCGGATACTCACCCGTCGACATGGACGCGCGTCGCGTGCGTCGCGTGCTGCGCAATCTCATCGGCAACGCGATCGAGCATGGTGAGGGCCGCCCGGTCGTCGTGACGGTCGACAGCAATCAGCATGCGGTCGCGGTGGGCGTCCGAGACTTCGGCCTCGGGATGTCGGCGGCGGATGCCGAGCGGGTGTTCGATCGGTTCTGGCGTGCGGATCCGTCGCGGCAGCGCACGATCGGCGGCACCGGCCTCGGACTGTCGATCGCCCTCGGCGACGCGCGCCTTCACGGCGGCACACTGGCCGTGTGGTCCGAACTCGCCGTCGGGTCGAACTTCGTGCTCACGATCCCTCGACACCCCGGAGCACTGCAGGGGCCGTCGCCGGTCTCGCTCGAGCCGGAGGACGCGCTGGGCGACCTCTCCGATGCGACCCAGCCCCTGCACATCGCGCAGGTGCGCTACGAACTGGATGCCGAAGCGAACGGCGCGGTCGATCCCGACGCCGCAAGCGAGGGGAAGGGGCGATCATGAAGCTCTCCAGCCTGCTGCGCGGCGGCGTCGTCGTCGCACTCGCGGCGGTCCTGACCGCATGCGCCGGCCTTCCGACATCCGGCCCGGTTCAGGCCGGCCTCCCCGTCGGCGATGTCGAGGCGGACTCGCCCTTCACCGAGCGGGCATCGAGCCCGATCGCGGGGGCCGGGCCTGAGGTGATCGTGGCCGGCTTCCTGGAGGCGTCCATCACACCGACCGACAACTGGTCGATCGCGAAGGAGTTCCTCACCCCTGAATTCGCCGAGACCTGGCGACCCGGTGCCGGCGTCACGATCGACGTCGCCGGTTCGCGGTCGTACGCCTCGAGCGTGTCCACCCCGGAGGAGCTCGAATCGGTGGATGCCGCCGATGTCACGGTCGATCTGGATCAGCGTGCCAGTGTGGATGCCGACGGCCGCTACTCGGAGGCGACCGGCGACACGGAGCTGGACTTCCGCCTCGCGCGGGATGACGACGGGGAGTGGCGGATCGCGAGCGCCCCGGACGGGATCGTGCTCGATGAGGGATCCTTCCAGCAGGTCTACAGCCGATACTCGCTCCAGTACTACGACCAGAGCTGGCGGCACCTGGTGCCGGATGTGCGCTGGTACCCACGCGGGTCGAACGTCGCGACCTCCATCACGCAGGCAGCGATCGAGGGCACGCCGAGCGACTGGCTCCAGCCGGCCGTGCACAGTGCGTTCCCTGCTGATGTTCTGCTGGACGGCAACTCCGTCCCTGTGACCGAACAGGTCGCGAGCGTCGCCCTCACGGATGCCGCGCTGTCATTGGACGCGGCCACGCTCGCGCGCATGAGGACCCAGCTCGAGAAGAGCCTGACGGCGACGGGCGTCAGCGAGGTGCGCTTCACGGTGAACGGCAGCGAACTGGACGCCGACGAAGCCGGTCTCGCCTCCGACAGCGCGGACGTCAGCACGATCGTGCTGACCGAGGACGGCTTCGGAAGCCTGGTCGGCGGCGAGGTGACGCCGATCGCCGGCATCAGCGAGCCGCTCGGTCAGATGGAGCAGCCGGTCTCCTCGATCGATCTCGCGCAGGGTGAGGGGCTGGCCGCCGTGCAGTTGAGCACGGGAGCGGTGTGGGCCATCACGAACTCGAAGGTGAACGAGCTCGACACCAGACCCGGCCTCGTCAAGCCGTCGATCGATCCGTACGGCTACATCTGGTCGGCGCCCGGTTCCGACCCGCAGGATGTGCACGCGTGGACCGAGGATGTGACGTCACCCGTCATCGTCGATGCGTGGCCGGAGGCGTCGACCATCTCGGCGCTGCGCGTGTCGACGGACGGCGTGCGCATCGCAGCTCTGGTGACCATCGGCGGTCGACAGAGCGTCGTGACGGCGGTCATCCTCCGCGATGACAGCAACGTCCCCACCGGGTTCGGCCCGACGCACGAGCTGGTCGAGCTGGACGTCCCCGCCCAGGAGCTGGTCTGGTTGGGCGCTGACAGCCTCGGCATCCTGACCGAGGGTGACGACGCGACGCTGAGGACGCAGGTCGTCGGCGGACCGGGCAGCGAGCAGACCGCTCCCAACGGCAGCGCTTCGTTCGCCGGAGCGAAGTCGCAGGCCGGCGTGCGGATCCTGGGTACGGATGGCACCCTGTTCGCGCCGCGCGCATCCGCGTGGCAGGAGTTCTACGACGGCGTCCTCGTGCTGGGGACGCGGGCAGGGTACTGACCCCGTCCCACTCTGCACGGACGGCGGGGTCGACGAGTTCTGCACGGATGCCGTGGATGCCGCGGCATCCGGCAGGAAACGCCTCCGCCGCCGGTGCACAGTGGCGTGATGACGACACCTGACCTACGGCCCCGATTGGTCGATGAGGTCCTCAGCGTGCTGCTGGGGGCTTCCTGCGCCGGGTGCGACGAGCCGGGCCGGCTGCTGTGCGACGGATGCCGGAATCTCCTGCGTCCCGCCCCCGTGCGCCGAGCGCTGACGGCCGGCCTGTCCGCGACGGCCGCCCTGCCGTTCGACGGCGTCGCGGCACGGTGCATCCGCGCGGTGAAGGAGGACGGGAGCACGCTGCTGGTGCGGCCGCTGGCCGCGGCATTGCGCGCGGTGGTTCCTTCCGACCCCGCGACGCTGCTCGTCCCGGTGCCGACCTCGCGCGCGGCGTTCCGGCGCAGAGGGTTCCGCGTCCCGGAGCTGTTGGTGCGCGCATGCGGCCGGCGCCCGACGCGCCTGCTCGTCCCGGTCGGACGCACCGAGGATCAGCGCGGACTCGGTCGGGCGGAAAGGGCGCTCAACGTGGCCGGCAGCATGCGCGCTCGCCGCGCCGGAACGGGCGATGAGGTGATCGTCGTCGATGATGTGATCACCACCGGAGCGACGCTGACCGAGGCATCCGATGTCCTGCGTGAGGCGGGATTCCTGGTCCGCGGAGCGATCGCGCTCGCGGCCACGCCGCGGCTGAGATGAACGCCTGGCCGACACGGGGGAAATGGGTCGTGACATCCATCGGAACGGGGACTACGGTAGGGGTTCACAAGGCGACCACGGTCCGCCCTTGGCCGGGAGGACCGGGACAAGGAGGCAGGAATGGAAACGAGCATCGTCGGCGTGGGAGTGAGCATCTCAGATCGCTTTCGCACTGTAGTCGAGGAGAAGATCGCCCGGATCTCCACGCTCGCGGCCCGTGCGCAGCGCTTGGATGTCAAGGTCACCCACCGGGCGTATCGAGGCGGACGCATTCCCGACGAGACCGTCGAGCTCACGCTCGTGAGCAAGGGTCCCGTCGTGCGGGCTGAGGCCACGGACGGCGACAAGTTCGTCGCCCTCGATCTCGCCCTCGACAAGATGTCGGAGCAGTTGCGGCGCGCGAAGGAGAAGCGCGTCGACGGTCGCCAGCACCCCAGGGGCGCTCACTTCGAGAAGGGCAGCGGAGCCCTCGAAGGGATCGACGTGCAGCCGGCATCCGCCGACGTCCTGCACGCGGTCGCGACCGGCGCCATCCCTGTGCAGCCCCAGGAGGAGGAGGCGTACTCGCCGGTCGTCATCCGCACGAAGAACTTCGACGCGGAGTGGATGACCGTGGAGGAGGCCGTCGACCGCATGGAGTTGGTCGGGCACGACTTCTTCCTGTTCGTCGATGTCCGCACCGACCACCCGAGCGTCGTGTACCGGCGCAAGGGCTGGGACTACGGCGTGATCTCTCTGACCACTCAGGCGTCCCCGGAGGAGGCACTGGCGTCCTGAGCCGTCACTGAAACAGCGAAGGCCCGGCTCACCGCCGGGCCTTCGTCGTTCGGGACGTTCGTCAGTCGAAGATGCCGTCCAGGATGCTGCCGATCACGAGGCCGCCGAGGATCCCGGAGGCGAGGTCGCCGCCTCCGCCGCCACGACGTCCGCCGCCGCCCCAGCCTCCGCCGCCCCACCCGGGAGCATCGCCGCCCCAGCCGTCGTTCTGCTGCTGCGGGCGGGCGGAGTCGATGTCGCGCTGGGCGAGCTGCAGCGCCTCCGAGGCGAGCTGTGCCACCCGGCGAGCGGTCGCGAGCGCCTGCTCCCTGGTCTCCTCGGCCGGCAGCAGCGTCGGAACGTCCGTCCTCAGCCGCTCGGCCTCGGCGAGGCGCGTGCGGGCATCAGCGCCGATCCAGCCGCGGTGGCCGGCGATCAGGCTGCGCGCAACGCCCAGCTGACGGTCGGCGTCATCGAGCGCGTGCTGCACGTGCTCGAGGGGCGGGAGCGGATTCTCGATGCGGTGGCGGGCCGTGGCGATGGCCTCGTCGAGTGCCGTGTTGGCCGTCCGAAGGCGGCTCAGCTCCGCGAACGGGTCGTTGCGGGAGCCGGACGGGGCCAGCGAGGCGAGGGCCTTCTCCAGATCGGACACCGCTGACGTGACAGCGGGCACCTGGGGTGCGGTGCGCGCTGCGATGATGTCGGCGCGCGAGTCGGCGACGACCTCGGCCAGGGTGGATTCGGCCCGAAGCGCCTCGATCTCGAAGTCCTCGACGGCATCGAGCACGACGCCGGCGCGGCGGACCGCCTCTGATGCGGTCTCCAGCGCGAGATTGGCTTCTTCGTTCTGGCGTGCGGCTCGGCGGCGCTCCGACACGTCGGCGCCGTGCGTGGCGAAGGACACGAGCTGTTCGGCTTCATCCGCAGCGTTGGAGATCTGATCCATGGCGGATTCGGAGTACCGCGCCGAGAGGCGCTCGATCGCCGACCGGGCGTGGGGGAGACGAGCGGTCAGCGTCTCGGCATCCTGACGCAGCCCGGCGATGATCTGCGGAGCCTGACGGACCTTGGCGATCTGCTGGGCGAGCGTCGCCGTCTTGTCATCGAGCAGTTGCTCGGCCCACTCGCACAACTGGGCGATGCGCGCATTGCGGGTGCGCAGCTCCTCGGCGGTGTCGGGGATCTCGTCGTGGTTGAGCTGGTGCAGCTGGAACGCCTCGCGCAGATGCGTGCGGACGGCCTCGAGCGCTGCCTTGAGGTCTGCGGTGAGGGACGCGCCGAGCTCGGCCTCGGCGAACACCAGCTCGTCGCTCGCCGTGCGGATGCGCTCGTCGGCCGCGACGAGCGCCTGCTCGGCCTTGCGTGCGAGGTCGGCGTCCTGCGCCGATTGTGCAGCTTCTTCTTCGCGCTTGCGTCTGCCCCAGAATCCAGCCATGAGCCGATCCTACTTTCCCGAGCGGATGGCGAGGCTGTGCATCCGCTCGGGGCGAACGCATCCTGTCGGTGAACTGCAGCTCAGGCGATCAGCGCTTCGGTCGCGGCCGCCTTCTGCGGACGCCCGCGCTTGGGTCGCTCCGTTGCGAGCTCCAGAGCCATGGCGTGCTGCGGATGCATCGCCAGGCGCTGCTCGGTGTGGTCGAGCCAGCGCACCTCCGCCTCGGCCGCGAAGACCATCGAGTCGATCACGAGCGACCACGCGAGCTCTTCCGGGCTGTCGTCACCGCCGGCGAACTTCGCCCGATTGAGGATCTGCAGCTGCCGGAGCGACGCGGTGCGCTGGGTCTGGATCACGGCCGCCACGTCGATACCGGGCAGCGTCGCCGCCACGGCGAGCTTGATCGCCAACTCGTCTCTGGTCGCCTGACCGCGTTCGACGGGGGAGGACAGCCACGACGCGACCTCGGCGGATCCGGCATCCGTGATCTGCCAGTAGACGTGACCCTGCTCGTCCGGCTCACCGCGCGAGACCAGGCCGTCGCGCTCGAGTCGCTCGAGCGTGTTGTAGATCTGGCCCACGTTCAGGGGCCAGGTGGAGCCGGTCCGTCGATCGAATTCGGCTCGAAGCTGGTAGCCGTAGCACGGCCCCTGGTCGAGGATGGCGAGCAGGCTCTGACGGACGGACATGCGATCTCCTTCGGGTGGAGTGCGAAAGCAATACCGAGTATATGCATACGTGGAAATCCCGTCCGGCATCTCATGCAGGCGACGCGCAGGTCACGGGCCGGTAACATGGCACAGTATGCCCGGCACCGGCCCCATCGGGGCGGCCGGGATCTGACCCAGAACAGGGAGATGACTTAAGTGGCGAATCCTCTTGAGAAGCTGCTGCGCGCGGGTGAAGGTCGCATCCTTCGCCGCCTCAACCAGGTCGTGAAGGCCGTCGGCGCGCTGGAGGAGGACTTCGAGAAGCTCACCGACGAAGAGCTGGCGAACGAGACCACCGAGCTGCGCGCTCGCTTCGAGAAGGGCGAGACGCTCGACCAGCTGATGCCTGAAGCCTTCGCCGCCGTCCGCGAAGCAGCGAAGCGCACGCTGGGAATGCGCGCATACGACGTGCAGATCATGGGTGGCGCAGCCCTGCACATGGGCAACATCGCCGAGATGAAGACCGGTGAGGGCAAGACGCTCGTCGCGACCCTCCCGACGTACCTCAACGCCATCGCGGGCAAGGGCGTGCACGTCATCACGGTGAACGACTTCCTCGCGTCGTACCAGGCCGAGCTCATGGGTCGCGTGTACCGCGCGCTCGGCATGACCACCGGCATCATCGTCTCGGGTCAGACGCCGGCGGTCCGCCGTGAGCAGTACGCCGCGGACATCACCTACGGCACGAACAACGAGTTCGGCTTCGACTACCTGCGCGACAACATGGCGTGGCGCAAGGAGGACCTCGTCCAGCGCGACCACTTCTTCGCGATCGTCGATGAGGTCGACTCGATCCTCATCGACGAGGCCAGAACGCCGCTGATCATCTCCGGGCCGTCTTCGGGCGAGGCCAATCGATGGTTCGCCGAGTTCGCCAAGATCGCCCGCACCCTCGTCGAGGGCGAGGACTACGAGGTCGACGAGAAGAAGCGCACCGTCGGCGTGCTCGAGCCCGGTATCGAGAAGGTCGAGGACTACCTCGGCATCGACAACCTCTACGAGTCGGCGAACACTCCGCTGATCTCGTTCCTGAACAATTCGATCAAGGCGCTCGCGCTGTTCAAGAAGGACACCGACTACGTCGTCATGAACGACGAGGTCATGATCGTTGACGAGCACACCGGTCGCATTCTCGTGGGTCGTCGGTACAACGAGGGCATCCACCAGGCCATCGAGGCCAAGGAGGGTGTGCCGGTCAAGGCGGAGAACCAGACCCTCGCCACCGTCACGCTGCAGAACTACTTCCGTCTGTACGACAAGCTCGCCGGCATGACCGGTACCGCGGAGACCGAGGCGGCCGAGTTCATGTCGACCTATCAGCTCGGTGTCGTCCCGATCCCGACCAACCGTCCGATGATCCGCAAGGACCAGGCGGACCTGGTCTACAAGAACGAGACCGCCAAGTTCGCGCAGGTCGTCGAGGACATCGCAGAGCGGCACGCCGACGGCCAGCCGGTGCTCGTCGGCACCGTCAGCGTCGAGAAGAGCGAGTACCTCTCGCGACTGCTCGCGAAGAAGGGCATCAAGCACGAGGTCCTCAACGCGAAGAACCACGCGCGCGAGGCCGAGATCGTCGCGCGCGCCGGTCGTCTGGGTGCCGTGACCGTGGCCACGAACATGGCCGGTCGAGGCACTGACATCATGCTCGGCGGAAACGCGGAGTTCCTCGCCGTGCAGGAGCTCAAGGCCAAGGGCCTGGACCCGGCCGAGACGCCGGAGGAGTACGAGTCCGCGTGGGACGAGACCTACGAGGCGATGAAGGCCATCGTCGCTGAGGAGAGCACGAAGGTCGTCGAAGCCGGCGGTCTGTACGTCCTCGGCACGGAGCGGCACGAATCCCGCCGCATCGACAACCAGCTCCGCGGTCGTTCGGGTCGTCAGGGCGACCCGGGTGAGAGCCGTTTCTACCTCAGCCTCACCGACGATCTCATGCGCCTGTTCCAGTCGGGCGCCGCTGAGGCGATCCTGGCGCGCACGAACTTCCCGGATGACGTGCCGATCGAATCCGGGCTGGTCTCGCGGGCCATCCGCAGCGCGCAGTCGCAGGTCGAGGCGCGCAACGCCGAGATGCGCAAGAACGTGCTCAAGTACGACGATGTCCTCAATCGTCAGCGCGAGGCGATCTACGCCGACCGCCGCCACATCCTGCACGGCGACGACATCGCCGACCGCGTGCAGCACTTCATCGAGGATGCCATCACCGGCGTCGTGAAGGACCACACCGCCGAGGGGCACAACGAGAGCTGGGACTTCGACGCGCTCTGGACCGAACTGAAGACGCTGTACCCGGTCGGCGTCACGATCGACGAGGTCGTCTCCGAGGCTCAGGGCCGCAAGGGCGGCATCACGTCGGAGGGACTCATCCGCGAGCTGCTCTCGGACGCGAAGATCGCCTACGAGAAGCGTGAGACCACGCTGGGAACCCCGGCGACCCGTGAACTCGAGCGCCGCGTGGTGCTGCAGGTGCTCGACCGCCGCTGGCGCGATCACCTGTATGAGATGGACTACCTCAAGGACGGCATCGGCCTGCGCGCCATGGCGCAGCGCGACCCGCTGATCGAGTATCAGCGCGAGGGCTACGCGATGTTCCAGGCGATGATGGGCCAGATCAAGGAGGAGTCGGTCGGCTACCTCTACAACCTCGAGGTCGAAGTGCGTCGCGCCGGTGATTCGGAGACCGCATCCGTCGAGGCCAAGGGGCTGGTGGAGGGCGCTCCCGATCAGCGTCTGGAGTACTCCGCGCCGAGCGACTCCGGCGACGTCGAGGTGCGCAACGAGCGCGGACAGGTTCAGCAGGCGGCGACCGATCGGGTCCGTCGCGCCGCTGAGGCCGCTGCGGCCGCCCCCGCAGCGGATGCTCCGGCAGAGCGCGGTGCCTTCGGGCAGCCCACCGACGGCGGTCAGGGCGGCGCTGCGCAGAACCGCGCTCAGCGCCGCGCAGGCAAGAAGAAGTGACATGCGCCGCCGGCTGACCGCGTGTCAGCCGGCGGGCTCATGCGGAGAACCGCCGGTGGATCACGCATTGGCAGGTGAGCGAGAAGCACCGTCCGAGCGGCGATAGGCTTTCTCAATGACTCACTCGCGCCACTTCGACCAGTCGTCGAAGCTCAAGAACGTCCTGTACGAGATCCGTGGACGGGTCCCCGCAGAGGCGGCGCGGTTGGAGGCCGAGGGCCACAGCATCCTCAAGCTCAACACCGGCAACCCGGCCATCTTCGGTTTCGAAGCTCCGCACCAGATCGTGCACGACATGCTCGCGGCGCTGCCGACGGCGCACGGCTACAGCGACAGCAAGGGCATCATCTCGGCACGTCGTGCCGTCGTGAGCCGCTACGAGCAGATCGAGGGGTTCCCCCCGGTCGACCCCGATGACGTGTACCTCGGCAACGGGGTCTCCGAGCTCATCACGATGACGATGCAGGCGCTGCTCGACGAGGGCGACGAGGTGCTGATCCCAGCCCCGGACTATCCGCTGTGGACCGCGATGACGAGCCTGGCCGGCGGCACGCCCGTGCACTATCTGTGCGATGAGGATGCCGGATGGGAACCGGACCTCGAGGACATCCGGTCGAAGGTCACGCCGCGGACCAAGGCGATCGTCATCATCAATCCGAACAACCCCACGGGCGTGGTCTACTCGCGGGCCGTGCTCGAGGGGATCATCCAGATCGCCCGCGAGAACGAGCTGCTGCTGCTCTCGGACGAGATCTACGATCGCATCGTGTTCGACGGCGCGGAGCACATCCCCACCGCGACGATCGCGCCCGATCTGCTGTGCCTGACCTTCAACGGTCTCTCCAAGACGTACCGCGTCGCCGGATTCCGCTCCGGCTGGCTGGTCATCACCGGGCCGCAGGAGCATGCGAAGGGTTTCATCGAGGGCATCACGCTCCTGGCGTCCACGCGTCTGTGTCCGAACGTGCCGGCGCAGCACGCCGTGCAGGCGGCGCTGTCGGGCGTCCAGTCGATCGACGCGCTGATCGCGCCGAGCGGTCGCCTGCACGAGCAGCGCGATGTCGCCTGGGAGGGGCTCGAGGCGATCCCCGGCGTCTCCTGCGTGAAACCGCAGGGCGCGCTCTACGCCTTCCCGCGGCTCGACCCGAACGTGCATGACATCCATGACGACGAGAAGTTCGTGTACGACCTGTTGGTGTCCGAGCACATCCTGCTGGTGCAGGGGACCGGCTTCAACTGGCCCACTCCGGATCACTTCCGCGTCGTGACGCTGCCGGAACCGCGCGTGCTCGGCGAGGCGATCGAGCGGCTCGGGAACTTCCTCGCCGACTACCGGCAGTGACGGCTGCGGCCGTCATGTCGTCGGCGCTCTGGGCGAATCGACGGATGCCGACAACGAGCTGCGATCGAGGACTCACGTCCGCAATCGGTCGTGCGTGCAGCAGCGCGGCATCCGCCGCGCGCTGATCGTACGGGAGGAATGCGATGTCGGTGATGCCGGCGAAGCGCTCCAGGGTGCGGCGCACCTGACCGCGCGCATCGATCCCGAGCGGCCCAGGCCGCACCCTGTTGACCACCACGCGCATCGGCGTATCGCCGATGATGTTGCGCACTTCGGCATGGTCGCGCAGGAACCTCGCCACGCCGAGAGGGTCGGCGGACGCGACGGCGACGATCTCGTCCGCGTCGGCGAGCACGGCCGCCGTCGCGGCATGCCGTCGCGGACCCTCCAGATCCCAGGTGACCTCGTCGTCGGCATCGAACGCGGCCGAGGTGTCCACGACAGTGCGATCGACCCACTGCCGACAGGCGGCGAGCGTGCGACGCAGCCGGTCGGCGGAGAGCTCCGGCCAGCGGTTCGGACGGTTCAGGCCAGCGAGGACCTCGAGGCTCCCGCCGGAGGTCTCGATCGTTGCGGAGAGCCGCGTCAGCTCAGCCGGGTCGAGGCCGCCGAGCTCGGCTCGCCGGCATGCGGCGGCGAGCCCCGGAGCCTCATCGCTGAGCCCCAGCAGCAGCGCGAGCGACGGAGCGACGCTGTCGGCATCCAGCAGGGCCGTTCGGTGACCCGTGCGGGTGAGCTCGACCGCCAGTTGAATGGCCACGGTGGAGCGACCGGGAGCGCCGTGCGGCCCCCACACCGCGATGACGCGGGAGCTGGAGCGCGGCTGAGGCGCGGGTGCGGCCGGAGCATTCCCGGCGACCGCGCCGGCGATCTCCGCGGCCGTGGCAGCCGATGCGAGGGCACCGGCGATGCCGAATCGGCTGAGCAGGCGGGAATCGCCGTCGCCGAGCGCGATGATGCGGATTCCTGCCCTGTCGCAGGCGGAGACGACATCGGCGGTCAGTGCCGCCCGTGCAGCGGGCATGATCAGCGCGTCCAGTTCGCCGAAGGCGGCATCCGGTACGCCACCGACCGGCAGCACTGCCGCGACCACGACGCCGAGATCGACGAGTTCTTCGGCCAGCGCAGACGCCCGCGGCTCGTCGAGGGCGATGGCGACGGTGTTCATCGCGAGCCCATCGGCACGATCGACAGAGCCGCCCCGCCTGTCATGGCTGAGAGCACGTCGGAGACGTCGGAGCGCTCGATCACCAGTTCGACGGCTGGTCTGCTCTGCGCCATCACCCCCTCGGTCTCGACGAGCGACGCCACGGTCACGTCGGCGACGAGAATGCGGGGTTCGTCGAATCCTTCTTCCAGCTGCGGCGCCTGCCACAACTCGACGACCGTGCCCGGTTCGATCTCGGCCGGCAGCCCGACGCTGCTCTCGACGACGATCGTCGTGGTGCGGGCATCATCCGCGTCGCCGACTGCGGCGGCGGACAGCAGTTCGCCCTCTGCCATCCCGCGTGTCGCGATCTGTCCGGCGGAGAGGTCCTGCGGTGCGAGATAGCGATCCGCGGCCGCCCCGAGCGAGACATCGACGACGGTGAAGTCCGATGAGCTGAGCGCCTCGCCGGGGACGATCGTCCGATCGGCCTGGAGCACCGGCGTCGTGGTGCGGGAAGCGTTCACGATCAACCAGACGCCGAGGATCGAGAGCACGACCAGGGCGACGCCGATGTAGAAGCGGGCGTCACCCCATGGCGTGCGGCGGACGCGCGTGTGCGTGGTCATGATCGACATCGTCACAGAAAACGCGCGCGCGCCGAGAAAGTTATCCACAGGGGTGTCGGTCCCAGGTGCGGATGCCGCCCGGAGTGGACAATAGGAGCATGTCCGAACCGTCGCCCAGCGCTCCGCGCTTCCTCGCCCCGTCCGAGGTCGCCGAGTTGCTGAGCATCGCGGTCGATGAAGTCATCGCCCTCGTCCACGAGGGGCGGCTGCGGGGGTCCCAGCTCGGGTCACCTCCGCGCTGGCGCGTCGAGGAGACCAGCCTGGCGGAGTATCTCGCCGAGCAGTCCGAGCAGGCCAGGCGCATGGCGCTGTGGCGGCAGGCGAACGAGGCCAGCTTCCCCGAGGTGTGGGGCACCACTCCGCACCGGCCGTGACGGCTCCGACGACGTCGACGGCGCTGACGCCGGCTGCACGCCCGCGTCAGCGCGGTTCCAGATCGATGCGCGCGACGGCGGCGAAGGCGATCACGACGTAGGCGAGGACGTCCTGTGCGCGTCGAGACGAACCGGCGTCGTGCGCCGCCAGATCGAAGTGGTCCGCTCCAGCGCGATCGATCGTGCCGTGTCGGCGGCATCCGTCGAGATCCTCGATCGTCACCGGTACTCGGCGGCGGGCGAGATCGCGGAGCACGAAGCCGAAGGTCATCCGCTCCCGCAGCTCGGAGGCGGGAACCGTCGGATCGAGGCTGGCCAACAGCATCCCGTGATCCATTCGGATGCCGCGCACCGCCGTGAGCGGGACGAGAGTGGCACCGCGGCCGGGATTCGGTGCCATCGCCAGCCAGTCCGCGCCGATCTCCACGACGCGGCCGGCCAGCAGCCGCCCGGCGGGGAGCTCGAGGGCGATCGCAGCCTCGGCGGCAGCGAGTGCGCGCAGACGCGCGCGTATCTCGATGCGGGAGATCCGGAGCCGCTCCGACTCGGCATCCAGGGCCGCACGCTCCGCTTCCCACTCCGAAGCGAGCTGACCCTCGAGGTCTTCGAACAGCCCGTCCCAGTGCACGGGATCGAGCGTAGAGGACCCCGCGTCGTCGGTGTACGAGTTATCCACAACGGGCCGGAAAGATCCGCACAGGCGCGTTCGGACGTGTTCTACTTTCGGCACCTCACGCACGAGAACGGCACGACATGACACTGCACGAGTACTTCTCCTATCAGCCGACGCCGGCGGCCGAACTGCCCGACCCCGAACCGCTGCTGCGCAGCCTCACACAGGGTGCGCTGGAGGTGTTCGCCGGCGTGAGGGAAGTGGACCAGCTGGCCCGGTGGTTCAGCGAGGACGCCTACACCAAGCTCGTGATGCGAGCGAACCTCTCCGCCCGCGCTCGCAGTGCGAGGGACGTACCGCCGAGCCGACCGGTGTTCGAGATCCTGTCCGTGCACCGGACGGCCCCGGCGGACGGCGTCGTCGAAGCCGTGGTCGTGGTGGCGGGGCCAGGACGCACGCGGGCTGTGGCGATCAGGCTCGAGGGCCTGGATCGCCGGTGGAGGGCGACGTCCCTGGCCGTGCTGTGAGAGGCGAGCACCCGCCGGGAACGGCGCGAAGAGGCGACTTGGTATGCTCATCCGGTTGCACCGCACCGTGAACGGGTAGGAGCCTGATGAACGACCTCGAGAGAGTCAATGGAGATTGGGAGTTCGATGCCGCGCACACGCGCGTCGGGTTCTCGGCACGGCACGCCATGGTCACGACCGTGCGCGGGTCCTTCAACGACGTCGCAGGCAACCTGCACGTCGACACCGACGATCCGTCGAACTCGTCGGCGCGCGTGATCCTGCGGGTCGCCAGCATCGATACGCGCAACAAACAGCGCGACGACCACCTGCGCAGCGCCGACTTCTTCGACGCCGAGCGCTGGCCGGAGATCACCTTCGTCAGCTCGCACATCGAAGAGGTCGACGACAACGCGTTCGCGGTGACCGGCGATCTGACCATCCGCGATGTCACGCAGAAGGTCGTGATCCCGCTCGCGCTCATCGGCATCGAGACGGATGCCGACGGCAAGCTCCGCGCGGGTTTCGAGGGCACTCGCCGACTGCAGCGTCGGGACTTCGGCCTGGAATGGAACGTGCCGCTGGATTCCGGCGGAGTGCTCGTGTCCGAGAAGATCACCCTTGAGTTCGAGATCTCCGCAGTCAAGGTCTCCTGACTGCACTGCTGTCGCGCCGTCGAGCCCTAGGCTTGAGGCGTGTCAACGCTCAGTGATCTCGTCCACGCGCAGGGGTGCCTGACCGACAGCGATGTCGAATGGCTGCACCGCCTCGCCGGAGACGGCCAGCTCCTCGCCGACCTCGCATCCGCCGACATCGTCGTGTGGGTGCGCACCGAAGACGGCTCGTTCATCGCCGTCGCGCATACGCGGCCCAGCGGCGCGGCGACCCTCTTCTACCGAGACATCGTCGGTGAGCGGGTCAGGCCGCAGTGGCGCACCCAGGTGCACGGCGCGTTCGAATCGGGCGAGATCGTCGATTCGTCCTCCCCGGACTGGTTCGAAGAGACCCCGACGCGCGTGCGAGCCGTGCCGATCCTCGCGAACCGCTCGAAGAGCGACCCGATGCGGGTGATCGGCGTCGTCACCCGGCACACGAACCTCGGCGAGGCCAGGACCCCGTCTCGGCAGCAGATCACGTTCGACGACTGCGCCAACGACCTGTTCCGGATGATCGCGTCCGGCGAGTTCCCCGATCTCGCCGCGCCGACCTCGCCGCGTCGAGGCGCACCGCGCGCATCGGACGGCCTCATCCGCATCGATGTCGACGGCGTCACGACGTTCGCGAGCCCGAACGCCTTGTCCGCCTTCAACAGGATGGGCTTCGACGATGAGCTCGAGGGGGAGTCGCTCGCGGAGGTGACCACCCGTATCCTCCCGGTGACCCGCCAGGTCGACGAATCGCTCCCGGTCGTCGTGACGGGGCGTGCGCCGTGGCGCACCGACATCGAGGCCCGCGGCGTCACGGTGTCTCTGCGGGCGATCCCGCTGCGCGATCACGGCACCCGCATCGGCGCGATCGTGCTGTGCCGCGATGTGACCGAGCTGCGCCACCAGGAGCAGGAGCTCATCACGAAGGACGCGACGATCCGCGAGATCCACCATCGCGTCAAGAACAACCTGCAGACGGTCGCATCGCTGCTGCGCATCCAGGCGCGCCGGACGCACTCGGAGGAGGCACGCGAGGCGCTTACCCAGGCCATGCGGCGGGTGGACTCGATCGCCGTCGTCCATGACACGCTCGCTCAGGGACTGACCCAGCAGGTCGACTTCGACGAGGTGTTCGACCGCGTGCTCAAGCTCGTCGCGGAGGTCGCCGCGGCTCCCAACACACGGGCGCGCACGATGTCCACGGGACACTTCGGCGTCCTTCCGAGCGAGTACGCGACGCCACTCGCGCTGGCTCTCACGGAAGTCGTCACCAACGCGGTCGAGCACGGCCTTGCGGGCCAGGAGGGGTTCGTCACCATCGATGCCACGCGCACCGACGAGAACCTGAGAGTGACGGTCTCCGACAACGGCCACGGGCTGCCGGAGGGGCGGATCGGGCAGGGGCTAGGAACGCAGATCATCCGAACCCTCATCCAGGGCGAACTCGGCGGAACGATCGAGTGGAAGGGCACCGACGGCGTGGGCACCGAGGTCACGATCGACATCCCGCTGCGCTGGATCAAGAAGTAGTCGAACAACGAGAAATGCCCCTCCGAGGAGGGGCATTTCTCGTATGCGCTGAGATCAGCTGGCGCGGCGGGCGCGAGCGGCGCGGCGCTTGAGCGCGCGACGCTCGTCTTCGCTCAGGCCGCCCCAGACGCCCGAGTCCTGGCTGGTCTCCAGGGCGTACTGCAGGCAGATCTCGGTGACGGTGCAGGTGGCGCAGACGGCCTTCGCCTTCTCGATCTGATCGACGGCCGGTCCGGTGTTCCCCACGGGGAAGAACAACTCGGGGTCGACGGTCAAGCAGGCGGCCTTATCGCGCCAGTCCATGGGGGCTCCTCAGTGTGGTTTTTACGAACCAGCGGATTTTCGATGGCTCTGATTCGGGCGGCGAAGAATTCGGGTTCCGCTACCCTGGGTTAAGTGATGCGAGCGATTGCTCGCCCCACGCCGCTGTGGGAGCACATGACGGTTAACATTGTGTTACAGCTTCCGCACGAAATCAAGGGTTTTGTGCATTCATATCCGATTCTCAGGGGAACACAGTGAACGCTCCTGGCCTCGCCCGTGCGGCGGCCGCCGTCCTCGCCCTGGAGGGCATCGCCCTCGTCGTCATCGCTCTGATCGAGACGTTCGGCCTCGGATCCGGTGATGCCGCGAACCTCGCGACAGCGCTCGCGCTGATCGTGCTCACTGTGATCGGCGCCGCTGCGCTCATCGCCTTCGCCGTCGGAACGCTGCGCGGCCTCTCCTGGGCTCGCTCAGGGGGAGTGGTCCTTCAGGTGCTGGCCGTCGCGCTGGCCCTCGCGGCGCTCACGCTGCAGCCCGCGCCGTGGCTGTTCGTGGTCGCGGTCGGTGCGCCGGGCATCCTGGGTTTCGTCCTGCTGATCTCGAGCGCGCGTCGCGAGGTCGAGCCGAACGAGCCGTCCCCCGACGGCGAGTGAACCCGAGGATCAGGCGTCGACGCCGAGGATCTTTCGCAGCCGCGCGACGTGTCCCGTCGCCTTGACGTTGTAGAGGGCGTGCGTGATGACGCCCTGCTCGTCGAGGACGAACGTCGATCGGATGACGCCTTCGACGACCTTGCCGTAGTTCATCTTCTCGCCCCACACTCCGTAGGCGGTGTGCACCGCGTGGTCGGGGTCGCTCAACAGCGTGAAAGTGAGCGCGTCGCGGTCGCGGAACTCCGCGAGTTTCGCAGGCTCGTCGCGCGAGATTCCGACGACCCGGTAGCCGACGCCCTGCAGTGACGAGATGCTGTCGCGGAAGTCGCAGGCCTGCGTGGTGCAACCGGGCGTCATGGCGGCCGGATAGAAGTACAGCACGACCTTCTCGCCGCGCAGATCCTCCAGCCGGACGGGGGAGCCGTCCTGGTCGAGCAGCGTGAAGTCGGGGGCGGTCGAGCCGGGTGCCAGGCGCAGTTCAGTCACGCGTCAAGCCTAACGCCCCGGTGTCTGCTCCGCTTTGTCGGCGAACGTCTGCAGCAGCCGCTGCAGCGAGTCGAGACGCGACAGCTCCGCAGGGCTGAGCTCGCCTCGCTCGGCGGCCTCGATGAGAGCGCAGTCGGGTGCATCGGTGAGGTGCGTGCAACCGCGGGGGCAGTCCTCGGCGATCGCGGCGAGCTCGGTGAAGGCCGCCAGGATGTTCGCCGGGTCGACGTGGCCGAGCCCGAATGACCGCACACCAGGGGTGTCGATCACCCAGCCGGTGCCGTGTTCGCTCTGGTACCGCAGCGACACCGTGGACGACGACGTGTGCCGCCCGCGGCCGGTGACCTGGTTCACGTGTCCTGTGGCACGGTCGGCCGACGGGACCAGTGCGTTCACGAGGGTCGACTTCCCGACACCGGAATGCCCGACGAAGACCGTCGAGTGCCCGATCAGGGCTTCGCCGATCTCGTCGACCGGCATCTCCTCCCTGGCGCTGGTGAATACCCGAAGGTCCAGGCCTTCGAAATGCGCGAGGAAGGCGGTCGGATCCTGCAGATCAGTCTTCGTGACCACGAGCAGCGGTCGGATGCCGGCATCCAACGCCGCGACGAGATATCGATCCACCAGACGGGGACGCGGCTCGGGGTCCGCTGCGGCGACCACGATGAGCATCTGATCGGCGTTCGCGACCACGACGCGCTCGATCAGATCGGTGTCGTCCGCGCTGCGGCGCAGCAGCGAGGTGCGTTCGACGATGCCGACGATGCGCGCGAGCGTGCCCACGTCGCCCGTGGTGTCGCCGACCACTCTGGCCAGGTCGCCCGTGACGATGGGGGTGCGCCGCAGTTCGCGGGCCCTGGTCGTCGTGATGGTGCGCTCGTCGTCGGTGCCCTCGTCGATCATGACGGCGTAGCGGCCGCGGTCGACCCCCAGCACACGGCCGATCTCGGCATCCTCGTGCGCTGGTCGACGCTTGGTCCGCGGGCGGTTGGCCTTCGGATTCGGGCGGACCCGGATGCTCGACTCGTCGAAGTCCTCGAACTCGTCGTCGAGGTCGTCGTCCGGATCGAGCCAGCTCACAGCGACCCCAGCATCCGCTCCCACAGCAGCGTGAATTCCGGCAGGGTCTTCGCGGTCGTTCCGATGTCGTCGATCTCCACGCCGGGCACGCGCAGTCCGACCAGCGCGCCGGTCGTCGCGATGCGGTGGTCGTGGTGCGCGACCCAGGTGCCGCCGCTGAGCTCGCGGGGAACGATGCGCAGTCCGTCGGAGAGCTCCTCGGCCTCGCCGCCCAGCGCGCGGATGTTGCCGACCAGTGCGGCGATGCGGTCCGTCTCGTGCAGGCGGATGTGGCCGATCCCGCGGATCGTCGTGGCGGAGTCCGCGAACAGGGCCAGGCCGGCGATGGTCGGGGTGAGCTCGCTCGCCGCCGACAGATCGAGATCCACGCCGCGGATGCCGGAACCGGCGCGTACGGTCAGATCGCCGTGCTGGCGACTCGCATGCGCGCCCATCGCCTGGAGGATGTCCGGCAGGAGTGCGCCCGGTTGCGTGGAGTGCAGCGGCCAGTTCTTGACCGTCACATCGCCGCCGGTCACCAGCGCCGCGGCGAGGAACGGGGCGGCGTTGGACAGATCCGGCTCGATCGCGATCTCCTTGGCGCGGGGCACTCCGGCCTCGACCAGCCATTCCCCGGTGGCAGGGCGTTCGATGCGGATGCCGCGGCGGCTGAGCGACTCGATCGTCATGTCGATGTGCGGCAGGCTCGGGAGGTGCTCGCCGGTGTGCACCAGATGCAGACCGACATCGAACCGCGGAGCGGCCAGCAGCAGACCGGAGACGAACTGGCTCGACGCCGAGGCATCGATCTCGATGCGTCCGCCGCGGATGCGGCCGTGACCCCGGATGGTGAACGGCAGCGACCAGGTGCCCTCGTCGTCGATGTCGACGCCGAGGTCGCGCAGCGCCGTGATCATCGCACCCATCGGACGGTGCAACGCGGTCTCGTGCGCGGTGAGGTGCACATCGTCGCGCGCGAGACCGGCGAGCGGTGCGATGAAGCGCATCACGGTTCCCGCCTGTCCGCAGTCGATCGTGACGCCGCCGGCGAGAGGTGCGGGGGTCACGACGAGATCAGGACCGAACTCGTTTCCGGCATCCACTTCCTCGATGCCGGTGCCGAGTGCGCGCAGCGCGTCGATCATCCGGCGCGAGTCGTCGGAGTGCAACGGAGCCACGAGTCGCCCTGGGCCGTCCGCGATGGCCGCGATGATGAGCTCGCGGTTGGTCAGGGACTTCGACCCGGGGACGGTCACGGTCGCGTGCACGGAACCGTCGGCGGTGGGAGCGGCGTAGGCGCCGCGGGCGGGGGCGGGGGAATACCGTGTGTCACTCATCGGTTCCCACTGTAGTGAACGGTGGTGCGTACACCGAGAAGGAGTGGTGATGATCGCGACGGTCGATCAGGAATTCGCGGACATCGTCGGCCTAGACTGGCCGGTGATGGATGACACCGCACCTGCCGACACGGTCGGCGACGCTCGACGTGAGTTCGAGGAACAGGCGATCCCGTACATGGATCAGCTCTATGCCGCGGCCATGCGCATGACACGCAACCCCGCCGACGCGGCGGATCTCGTGCAGGAGACCTTCGTGAAGGCCTTCGGCTCGTGGTCGTCGTTCTCGCAGGGGACGAATCTCAAGGCGTGGCTGTACCGGATTCTGACGAACACGTACATCAACATCTACCGCAAGAAGCAGCGCGAGCCGTTCCAGGGCACGATCGATGAGCTCGAGGACTGGCAGCTGGGCGGTGCGGAGTCGACCACGGCGTCGCACAGCCGCTCGGCCGAAGCGGAGGCGATCGACCGGATGCCGGCTTCCGTGGTGAAGGATGCGCTGCAGGAGCTGCCGGAGGACTTCCGGCTGGCCGTCTACTTCGCGGATGTCGAGGGCTTCGCCTATCAGGAGATCGCCGACATCATGAAGACCCCCATCGGCACCGTGATGAGCCGTCTGCATCGTGGCAGACGGATGCTGCGGGAGCTGCTGGCAGATTATGCCGCTGAGCGAGGGATCGCCACGGCCGGTACGAGGAGCAGGAAATGAGCGACTGCGGCTGCGAGAAGGCGCGTCAGGATCTGGAGGAGTACCTCCGCAACGAGGTCTGCAAGACCGAGCACGCCGAGATCCGCGAGCATCTGGAGAACTGTCCAGGGTGCCGCGACGAGGCGCGCGTGGCCACGACCCTGACCGAGGTTCTGGCCCGCGCCTGCAGGGAGACCGCCCCCGAGGAGCTGCGCGATCAGGTGTTCGCCAAGCTCCGGGCGGTGCAGGCCAGCGCTCACTGAGCGCGCCGCTCTGACCGCGTCGCAACGTCGGACGGTGCCCATAGGCTGGTGCCATGACTGACGCACGCAGTATCCCCGTCGACCCCGCGTCCGCCGAGCGGCTGGCGGGCCAGAGTCTGACCTATCGCTTCATCGACACCGCATCGGATGCCGATGCCGAGGCGTTCCTCCGTGCCGACGCCCGCGGCTTCCTGGACTCGGATCCCACCGCCGAGCAGGTGACCGATCAACGCTCGATGCTCGCCGATCGGCGCAACATCGGTGTGTTCGAGGCCGATGCCCCCGTCGGTACCTGGCCGATCGCGACGGTGAACTCGTGGGTCACGCCGCTCACGGTCCCCGGCGGCGAACTGGACATGTGGGCGATCAGCTCGGTCACGGTATCGGGCACGCACCGCCGCCGTGGCATCGCGAGGGCGCTGCTGGAGGGCGAGCTCCGCGCCGCGGCATCCGCCGGCGTGCCGATCGCCGGCCTGACCGCGTCGGAGGCGACCATCTACAGCCGCTACGGCTTCGCTCCGTCGATCCCCGTCGCGCGCGTGAAGATCGACGCGCGACGCGCGGGATGGGTCGGACCGGACGTCGCCGGGCGGGTCGAGTACATCGACCGCGAGGTGCTCAAGGACAACCTCGGCACCGTGCACGAGGTCGCGCGCACCCTGCGCTCCGGACAGATCGCCGGATGGCCGGGGCGCTGGGCGCGGGCGGCAGGGCTCTCCGCCGGGCACCCGAACGCGACCGCGATCCGAGGCGTCCGGTACCGGGATGCCTCTGGCGCGGTCAGGGGCGTGATGGCCTACAGGCTCACCGAGATCCCCGGTGCGTTCCGCTGCCAGCTCGAGATCCAGCACCTGTCCACGGTGACCCCCGATGCGCTCATCGCGTTGTGGCGCTTCGCCGTGCAGCACGACCTCGTCGACACGGTCACGGCGGGTCTGCGCCCGGTCGACGACCCGATCACGTGGCTCGTCGCCGACCAGCGCGCCATCGAGCTCACTGTGCACGACCACGGCTGGCTGCGCGTCCTCGACGTGCCGGCCGTCCTGGGCGGACGCACCTATCGCGCTCCGCTGGATCTCGTCCTGCGCGTCGACGACCCGTTGGGATTCGCGCACGGGGCGTGGCGCCTCACGGCCGATGCCGACGGCCGGGCATCGGTCTCGGCCGTCGATGACGGCGCATCAGCGGACGTGTCGCTCGACATCGTCGCGCTGTCCGCGCTGTGCGCCGGGGGAGTGAGCGCCGTTCAGCTGCGCGCGTCCGGTCGCCTGGAGGCGACAGCTGTCGTCGCGGCATCCCTGGACGACGCGTTCCGCTCCGTCGAGGCTCCGCAGCTGGCGATCTGGTACTGAGCCGCCGTCTCGACCGCCCGGCCCGGCGCAGGTCCCTGCGACGCGACGAAGCCCACCCGAGATCGGGTGGGCTTCGTCGGACGTGCGTCGATCAGACGGTGAGCGCCCGCTTGAGCAGATCGGCCTGCTCGAGCGCGTGGACCTTCGACGAACCGGTCGCCGGCGACGCGGACGCCGCCCTGGCCACCGTGCGGAACTGACGCGGCCCGGGGACCTCGGCGAACGCGAGCGCCAGGAACGGCCAGGCGCCCTGGTTCTCCGGCTCGTCCTGAACCCAGACGAGCTCGGCGTTCGGGTACGAGTCCGTGATGGCCTTGAGCCCGTCGATCGGGGTCGGGTACAGCTGCTCCAGCCGGACCAGGGCGACCTCCGGGTTCGGGTTCTTGTCGAGTTCGGCGCGCAGATCCCAGTGGATCTTGCCGGAGTGCACCAGCACGCGCTTCACCGCGGCGCGGTCGAGGCCGCGTGCGTCGTCGACGACCGGCTCGAAGCGGCCCTGTGTGAAGTCCTCGACGGGGCTGGTCGCGCCGCGCAGGCGCAGCATCGCCTTCGGGGTGAAGACGACCAGCGGCTTGCGCGGCCGGGCGTAGGCCTGGCGACGCAGCAGGTGGAAATAGGATGCCGGAGTCGACGGCCGAGCCACGATCATGTTCTCCTGCGCGCACAGCTGCAGGAAGCGCTCGATGCGGGCGGAGGAGTGATCCGGTCCCTGACCCTCGTAGCCGTGGGGGAGCAGGAGCGTGACGCTGGACTGCTGGCCCCACTTCTGATCCGCGGCCGAGATGTACTCGTCGATGACCGACTGAGCGCCGTTCGCGAAGTCGCCGAACTGCGCCTCCCAGAGCACGAGCGCCTCGGGGTTCTCCACCGAGTAGCCGTACTCGAACGCCATGGCCGCGTACTCGCTGAGCAGCGAGTCGTACACCCACACGCGACCCTGGTTCTCGGACAGGTTGGCCAGCGGCAGCCATTCCTGGCCGTTCGCGCGATCGTGCATGACGGCGTGGCGCTGCACGAACGTGCCGCGGCGCGAGTCCTGGCCTGCCAGCCGGACCGGCGTGCCCTCGACGAGCAGCGAACCGAACGCGAGCAGTTCTCCGAAGCCCCAGTCGATGCCGCCGTTGCGGCTCATGTCGACGCGCTTGTCCAGCAGCTGCTGGATCTTCGGGTGGACCGTGAAGCCCTCGGGTTTGTTGTTGAACGCGTCGCCGATGAGGTGGATGACCTCCGAAGCGACACCGGTCACCTCGGGGGCGCCGACGGTCTCCTCGACGGGGGAGAGCACCGGTGCGATCGGTGTGGCACCGGTCTCGGCGGCGTGCGTCTCGGCGAAAGCGACCTCGAGGCGACGCTGGAAGTCGTCCTTGGCCTGCTCGTACTCCTCTTCGGTGATGTCGCCGCGACCGACCAGTGATTCGGTGTAGAGCTTGCGGACCGAGCGCTTGGCCTGGATCAGATCGGTCATGAGCGGCTGCGTCATCGACGGGTCGTCGCCCTCGTTGTGGCCACGGCGGCGGTAACAGATCAAGTCGATCACGACGTCGCGGTGGAATCGTTCGCGGTACTCGAAGGCGAGCTGAGCGACGTGGATGACGGCCTCGGGGTCGTCGCCGTTCACATGGAAGATGGGCGCCTGGATCGTCTTGGCGACATCCGTCGCGTAGACCGAGGTGCGGGCATCGGTCGGGGTCGTGGTGAACCCGACCTGGTTGTTGACGACGACGTGCACGGTGCCGCCGGTGCGGTAGCCGCGCAGCTGCGACATCTGAAGGGTCTCGACGACGACGCCCTGTCCTGCGAACGCGGCGTCGCCGTGCACGAGGATCGGCAGCCACGAGAACGTCCCGATGGGCTTGCGGTCCTGCTTCGCGCGGACGATGCCCTCGAGGACGCCGTCGACGGTCTCCAGGTGCGAAGGGTTCGCGGCGAGGTGCACCGGAAGCTCGGAGCGGTCATCGGCGACGAAGGTGCCCTCGGTGCCGAGGTGGTACTTCACGTCGCCGGAGCCGCGCTGGTTGCCCGGCGTCTGCGTGCCCTCGAATTCGCGGAACACCTGTCCGTACGTCTTGCCCGCGATGTTGGTCAGCACGTTCAGACGGCCGCGGTGCGCCATGCCGATCGCCGCACCGTCGAGGCCGGCGGTGGCCGCGCCCTGCAGGATCTCGTCCAGCAGCGGGATGAGCGACTCGCCGCCCTCGAGCGAGAAGCGCTTCTGGCCGACGAACTTCGTCTGCAGGAAGGTCTCGAACGCCTCGGCCTCGTTGAGCTTGCGCAGCACGCGCAGCTGCTCGTCGTGGCCGGGCTTCTGGTACTTGACCTCGACCTTCTCCTGGAACCAGCGGCGCTGCTCCGGATCCTGGATGTGCATGTACTCGATGCCGAGCGTGCGGCAGTAGGAGTCACGGAGCACACCGAGGATGTCGCGGAGCTTCATGACGCGCTTGCCGCCGAAGCCGCCGGTCACGAATTCGCGGTCCAGGTCCCAGAACGTCAGGCCGTGGCTCTCGATCTCGAGATCGGGGTGCGAGCGCTGCACGTACTCCAGCGGGTCGATGTCGGCCATCAGGTGTCCGCGCACGCGGTACGAGTTGATGAGCTCCTGCACGCGGGACTGCTTGTCGACGCGCTCGGCGAGGTCGACGGCGATGTCCGGGTTCCAGCGGATCGGCGCATACGGGATGCGGAGCGCGGCGAAGATGTCGTCGTAGAACCCGCGCTGACCGAGCAGCAGTTCGTGGACCTTCTTGAGGAACTCGCCGGAGCCGGCGCCCTGGATGACGCGGTGATCGTACGTGCTGGTCAGTGTGATCGTCTTGCCGATCGCCAGCTCGTTGAGCGTCTTCGCGCTCGCGCCCTGGAATTCGGCGGGGTAGTCGAGGGCACCGGCGCCGATGATGCAGCCCTGGCCCTTCATCAGTCGCGGCACGGAGTGCACGGTGCCGATGCCGCCGGGGTTCGTCAGCGAGACCGTGGTCCCCTGGAAGTCCGCGGCGGTGAGCTTGTTGCCGCGGGCGCGACCGACCAGGTCCTCGTACGCGGACAGGTACTCGCTGAACGTCAGCGTGTCGGCGCGCTTGATGCTGGGCACCATCAGGGCGCGCGTGCCGTCGGGCTTGGGCAGATCGATCGCGATGCCGAGGTTCACGTGAGCCGGCGCGACCACCGACGGCTTGCCGTCGAGCTCGGCGTAGAACACGTTCTGGCTCGGGAACTCCTTCAGCGTCTGGATGAGCGCCCAGCCGATGAGGTGCGTGAAGCTGATCTTGCCGCCGCGGGTGCGCGACATGTGGTTGTTGATGACGATGCGGTTGTCGATCATCAGCTTGGCCGGGATCGTGCGCACGCTCGTCGCGGTGGGCACCGTGAGGGACTCGTCCATGTTCGCCGCGAGGGTCTTGGTCATGCCGCGCAGCGTCGTGACCTTGTCCTCCTCGGAGGAAGGCTGCTCGGTCGCCTTCGCCTCCGGCTTGGGAGCCTGGGCGGGGATGGGTGCGGGAGCGGCGGGCTTCGCGGTGGTGCGGGCGACCGGCTGGGACCCGATCACGGGGATCGGAGCCGTCACGGGGTGCGCAGGCGTCGCGTCAGCCGGAGCGGCCTTCGCCGCGGCATCCGGCCGGTAGTTCTCGAGGATCGGCCACCATTCCTTGTCGACGGAGTTCCGATCCGCTGTGAACTGCTCGTAGAGCTCGTCGACGAGCCAGGAATTGGCTCCGAACCCCCCGTCGCCCGATCCGACGCCGGTCCCTTGGCTCGACACGCTCGATCGCCCTCTTTCATCGCTGAAGCACTGTGCCACACACGGCGTCAGGATGTCCCCTGCGCCCATGCATTCTCGACATCAAGCCTAACGTGTTTTGTCCCCCGGATAGTCGACACGGCACGACCCGGAAGGCGCGCGGAAAGCTACCGTGGAGGTATGGACTTCCTCGGCGCGCAACCCACAGTCGATCTCACCTACTCCGATGTGTTCCTGGTGCCGCGTCGATCCGGCATCACGAGCCGGCTTCAGGTGGATCTCGCACCGCAGGACGGCACCCCGGCGACGCTGCCGCTGGTCGCCTCCAACATGAACTCCGTGACAGGGCCGCGCCTTGCCGCGGTGCTGGCCAGGCGCGGCGGCCTCGGGGTGCTCCCGCAGGACATGCCGCTGCAGGAGCTGGATGCCGCGATCAGAGCGGTCAAGGCGCAGCCGGTCGCGTGGGACACGCCGCTGGTGCTGCCGCCGAGCGCCTCGGTCGCCGACGCGCTCCGGCTGCTCCCCGCGACGGAAGGGCACGGCATCGTCGTCGCCGAGGGGCAGGGGCGCATCGACGCCGATGCCGTCCGCGGCATCCTGCCGGCCACGAGGCTGGCCACTGCTCTCCCCGACGCGCAGCTGGGCGATCTGGTCCACGCCGGTACGCCGGCGCTGGATGCCGAAGACATCACCGACGGTCGGCAGGCCTTCGACGTCATCACCGAGGCCGGAGTGGAGACGGTGAGCATCGTCGATCACGGCCACCTGGTCGGAACCCTCAGCGCGCGCAGTGCGCTGCGCTCGACCCTGTACCGGCCCGCCGTCGACGCCGACGGACGCCTCGCCGTCGCCGCGGCCGTCGGGATCAACGGCGATGTGGCAGGCAAGGCCAAAGCGCTCGCGGCCGCCGGCGTCGACGTCCTCGTCATCGACACCGCGCACGGCCACCAGGAGGGGATGCTCGCCGCGCTCTCCGCGGTGGCGGCGCTGAACCTCGGCATCCCGATCGTCGCAGGCAACATCGTCACCGCCGACGGCGTCAAGGATCTCGTCGAGGCCGGCGCATCGATCCTCAAGGTGGGCGTCGGGCCGGGCGCGATGTGCACGACGCGCATGATGACGGCCGTCGGACGGCCGCAGTTCTCGGCGGTGCTCGAGACGGCCGAAGCCGCCCGCGCGCTGGGCGCGCATGTGTGGGCGGACGGCGGAGTGCGGTATCCGAGGGATGTCGCGCTCGCACTCGCGGCCGGTGCCGCGTCCGTCATGATCGGCTCCTGGTTCGCCGGCACGATCGAGGCGCCTGGGCAGCTGCAGACCGACACCCAGGGGCGGATCTACAAGGAATCCTGGGGCATGGCGTCGACCAAGGCGGTTCAGGCGCGCTTCGGACGTCTGGATGCCTATGAGCGCGCGCGCAAGGAGCTCTTCGCCGAGGGCATCTCGTCGTCGAAGATCTATCTCGACCCGCTGCGCCCCGGCGTCGAGGATCTGCTGGACATGATCACGTCCGGAGTGCGCTCGTCGTTCACGTATGCCGGTGCCGCGAGCGTGCCCGAATTCCACGACCGCGCCCTGGTCGGGCTGCAGTCCGCCGCGGGCTACGAAGAGGGCAAGGCGCTGCCCGTCAGCTGGTGAGTTCTCGGCGCGAGCACCACGAACATCTGTAGAATCGTCGCACTATGGACGACCCTCCCAGTTGCAGTCTCTCGCCCCACCGCCCGACCTTCCGCACTGAGGAAGGGAGCAGTTGATGGATTACGTCCTGCTGGGCGTGGGGCTCCTCCTGACAGTCGGCACCGGCCTGTTCGTGGCGAGCGAGTTCGCGCTCGTCAATCTCGATCGTGCAGAACTCGAAGCGCGCCAGTCGCGCGGCGAGTCACGCCTCGCGATGACGATCGGCGCCCTCAAGCACACCTCGACCCATCTCTCGTCCGCGCAGCTGGGCATCACGCTCACGACGCTGCTCACGGGTTACACGATGGAACCGGCGATCTCGCGCCTGCTCGGCCCCGTGCTGACCTCCTGGGGTCTCGCCGAGGCGGTCGTCGCTCCGATCTCGACGGTGGTCGGGATGCTCGTCGCCACCGTGCTCTCGATGATCCTCGGCGAGCTCGTGCCGAAGAACTTCGCTCTCGCGCTGCCGCGGCAGACCGCGAAGCTGGTCATTCCTTTTCAGGTCGCGTTCACGACGGTGTTCAAGCCCGTCGTCCGGCTCCTCAACGGCAGCGCGAACGCCGTGCTGCACGGCATGGGAATCGAACCCAAGGAGGAGCTCTCGGGTGCGCGCAGCGCCGAGGAGCTCTCCTCGCTGGTCCGCCGCTCCGCGATGGCCGGCGTGCTCGAAGCGGACACGGCCTCCCTGCTCGACCGCAGTCTCACGTTCGCGCGTCTCACGGCGGCCGACGTCATGACGGCGCGGCCGAGCATGCACGCGCTCGCCGTCGGCGATTCGGCCGACGACGTGATCCAGCTGGCACGGCGGACCGGCCACAGCCGGTTCCCGGTCTACGACGACGACCTCGACGACATCACCGGCGTGGTGCACCTCAAGGCGGCCGTCTCGGTTCCGCGCGAACGACGCTCGGAGGTGCCGGTCGGCGCTCTCGCGACCGAGCCGCTGCGCGTTCCGGAGACCGTCCACCTGGACAACCTCATCTCCGAGCTGCGCGCCAAGGGGTATCAGCTCGCGATCGTCGTCGACGAATACGGCGGCACGGCCGGCGTCGTGACGCTCGAGGACCTCGTCGAGGAGATCGTCGGCGAGGTCTCGGACGAGCACGACCGGACCAGGGCGGGCATCGTCCGCGGGCGCGGCTCGATCACGTTCCCCGGTGAACTGCGCCCTGACGAGTTGCGGAGCCGCACCGGCGTCCACGTCCCGGAGGGCGAGGTCTACGACACCGTCGCCGGGTACGTGATGAGCGTTCTGGAACGTGTCCCGGCGGCCGGGGACGAAGTCACTCTCGACAGCGGCGTGCTGGAGGTGGTGCGCATGGACGGTCGACGTGTCGATCGGCTGCGCTACACCCCGACGCCGGTCGATGTCGCACCGGAGGAGGTGTCCTGATGAACGATTGGGCAGGATTGGTCTGGCTCGTCGTGCTGCTCGCGGGCAACGCCTTCTTCGTCGGTGCCGAGTTCGCCGTCATCTCGGCGCGGCGCTCGCAGATCGAACCACGTGCGGAGCAGGGGTCCCGTGCGGCGAAGACCGCGCTGTACGCGATGGAGCACGCCACCCTGATGCTGGCGACCTCGCAGCTGGGCATCACGATCTGCTCGCTGCTGATCCTGAACGTCTCCGAACCGGCGATCCACCATCTCCTCGCGGTGCCCATGCACGCGCTCGGCTGGTCGGATGCCGTCGTCGACGTCACCGGATTCGTGATCGCGCTGGTGCTGGTGTCGTTCCTGCACGTGGTGTTCGGCGAGATGGTGCCGAAGAACCTGGCGTTCTCCGTCCCCGATCGCGCCGTGCTGATCCTCGCGACCCCGCTCGTGTGGGTGTCGAAGCTGTTCCACCCGGTCATCTGGGTGCTCAACGCGGCCGCGAACGGCGTGCTGCGGCTGTTCGGCGTCGAGCCGAAGAACGAGGCGGCGTCGACGTTCACGATCGACGAGGTCGCCACGATCGTCAACCAGTCACGGCGAGAGGGCCTGCTGAACGACGCCGCGGGGACGGTGCGAGCCGCGGTGGAGTTCACGGACAAGAAGGCACGTGATGTCGCCGTTCCGCTGGCCGAGCTCGTCACGCTGCCGCAGTCGACCACGCCGGACGACATCGAGAGGGCCGTCGCCCGCTACGGCTTCTCGCGTTACGTGATCGTCGACGACGATCAGGCCCCGATTGGCTACGTCCACCTCAAGGACATCCTGCGTGCCTCGGAGGGCGCGGATGCCGAGACCAAGGTCGCGGCTCCCATCCCGCCCAAGCGGATCCACCACATGGTCCCCGTGCAGGAGGACACCGACCTGGAGGATGCGCTCGCGGTCATGCGCCGTGCCGGCCGTCACCTCGCGAAGGTCAGGAACGCACAGGGCGAGACCACGGCCGTCCTGTTCCTGGAGGACATCCTCGAGGAGCTCGTCGGCGAGGTTCAGGACGCCACCAGGCGCGTCGTGCACCGCGGAGAGTGATTCCCGCGGTGGCGGTGAGGCGACTCACCGCCACCGCGCGCGCTCGTACTGCGACGGCCACGGAATCTCCACGCCCAGTTCGTGCGCGGCGCGCAGCGCGAAGTGCGGGTCGCGCAGCCACTCCCGTCCCGCGAAGATCGCGTCGGCGTCTCCGTCTTCGAGCACGCGCTCTGCCTGCTCCGCTGCAGTGATGAGGCCGACGGCCGAGGTCGGGATCCGCCCGCCGCGGCGCACCGTTCCTGCCAGTCCCACCTGGTACCCGGGGAAGACGTCGATGCGTTGATGGGCGACCAGCCCTCCGCTGGACACGTCGATGAGGTCCGCGCCGTGCTCGCGCGCCCATTCGCCGACGATCGTCGCCTCGTCGGGTGAGAACCCGCCGTCGGCGTGGTCGGTGGCGGAGATGCGCACGAAGACGGGAACCGCTTCGCCCGCGATCCGGCGGACCGCGTCCAGGATGCGCAGTAGGAGACGAGCACGGTTCTCGAGCGAACCGCCGTACTCGTCTTCGCGCAGGTTGGACAGCGGTGAGAGGAACTGGTGGATCAGATATCCGTGTGCGCCGTGCAGTTCCAGCACGTCGAATCCGGCATCCAGAGACCGGCGTGCGGCCGTGGCGAACGCGTCCACGAGGTCGTCGATGTCGGCGATTGCCAGCGCTCGCGGCGTGTCGAATCCCTGGAACGGCACCGCCGAGGGTGCCGTCGTCACCCAGCCGCCTTCGGATGCCGGCACCGACCCGCGCTGGGGAGCCCACGGCCACCACGTCGACGCCTTGCGTCCGGCGTGCGCGAGCTGGATGCCGGCCAGCGCACCACGGGCGTGGATGCCGTCGACGATCGGAGCCCAGGCATCCCGCTGCTCGTCGGTCCAGATGCCGGCGTCCCGCGGGCTGATGCGCCCTTCGGGCACCACGGCCGTCGCCTCGGCCACGACGAGCCCGGCGCCACCGGATGCGAACTGCGTCAGGTGCGTGCGGTGCCAGTCCTGTACGACGCCGTCGACGGCGCTGTACATGCACATCGGCGACACCCAGAGGCGATTCGGGAAGGTGACGGAACGCAGAAGCAGGGGAGAGAAGAGCAGGCTCACCCTTCGACGCTACTGCCAGTCGAGCGCGCACCGGCCGAATAGCATGGGGGGCATGGTCGAGGTGCGCGAGTGGGGGAGGGGCGACTCCGTCCCGTTCGTGCGGGTGCCGGGGCCGGCGGACGACAAGTACTCCCGCGGCGTCGTGGCGGTGCGCACGGGGTCAGGCGCGTACCCTGGGGCGGCCGTGCTGTCCGTCGAGGCGGCCTGGCGGACCGGTGCCGGCTACGTGCGCTACCTCGGTTCCGCCGCGGATGCCGTGCTCGCCCGTCGGCCGGAGACGGTCGCCGCGCAGGACATCGGCCGCACCAGAGCGGATGCCTGGGTGATCGGGTCGGGAACGGATGCCGCGTCCCGCACCTCCGAGGAGACGGATGCCCTGCGCACGATTCTCGACGGCGCTGCGCCGGTCGTGGTCGATGCCGGCGCACTGGATCTCGCACCCGGTGCGGCCGCCCCGCTGCTGGTGACACCGCACGCGGGCGAGTTCGTCCGGCTGCGCGAACGCCTGAGCCTCGCGCCGGACGGCAGCGGCGACAGGGTCGCGGACGCAGCGCAGACCGCCGGCGCGCTCGGGAGAACCGTGCTGCTCAAGGGGTCGCGCACGATCATCGCCTCATCGGACGGCTCCGTGATCGCCCTGCCCCCTGCTCCGGGGTGGCTCGCGACGGCGGGCAGCGGCGACGTGCTGGCCGGCGTCCTGGGTGCGCTTCTGGCGGCGAATCGCGGAGCCTCCGTCGCCGAGACCGCGGCGGCGGGTGCCTGGCTGCACGGCCACGCCGCTCGTCTCGCCGCCGGCATGGTCGATGGCGGTGCCGGGCACCCGATCGTCGCCCTGGACGTCGCCGAGGCGCTGCCGCATGCGATCGCGGATCTGCTCTCGTGACGCGTCGCACCGCGCCCCTGTGGGCGGCCTTCCTGCTCGTGCACGTTCTCACCGCCTGGCTCGGCTGGGTGTACCCGAGCCAGCCGATGGGCGACGTGGTGCTCGTGTACGAACCGTGGTCGACATCGGCGCTGACCGGCGGCACGATCATGGGCATCACCGAGCCATGGGTGTATCCCCAGTTGGCGCTCGTGCCGATGCTGATCGTGAAGGCCCTGTCGCTGCCGCTCGTGGCGACGATGGGCGCGCTCGGTGCCTATCTCGTGGCCTGGGCGGTGCTCGTCACGCTGTTGGATGCCGTGGCTCTCTGGTTCCTCATCGGAGGGCGACCGTCGGCGCCGCGACGAGCTGCGGCGTGGTTCTGGACGGCGGCGCTGCTGCTGCTCGGGCCGATCGCGCTGTATCGGCTCGATGCCGTCACCGTGCCGCTCGCGATCATCGGCGGGCTGCTGCTGCTGCGGCATCCGGTCGTCGCGACGACCCTGCTCACGGTCGGCGCCTGGATCAAGATCTGGCCCGGTGCACTGGTGCTCGCAGCCGTCGTCGCGGCACGCGGTCGGCTGAAGATCCTGCTCGCGGCGGCCGGGGCGAGCGCCGGCATCGTCGTCGTGCTGTTCCTGCTCGGCGCGGACCAGCATCTGTTCGCCTTCCTGTCGCAGCAGACCGGTCGCGGGCTGCAGGTCGAGGCGGTCGCTGCCACGCCGTATCTGTGGGCGGCGCGCGCGGGACACGCCTCCGTGGGGTACAGCTTCGAGATCCTCACGTTCCAGGTCGAAGGCTATGGCGTGCCGTTCGTCTCCGACATCCTCACCCCGATCATGCTGCTCACGGTCGGCGCCATCACCGGACTCGCAGCCGTCAAGTCGGCGCGGGGCGGATCGTTCGGACGTCTGTTCCCGCCGCTGGCGCTGTCGCTGGTGACGGCGCTGATCGTCACGAACAAGGTCGGCTCCCCGCAGTTCCAGACCTGGCTCATCGCCCCGCTCGTGCTCTGGTTCGTGTATGACAGGACCAGGGCTCGTGTCCCGGCGGCGCTCGTGCTGGTGCTGTGCGGCCTGACATGCCTCATCTATCCGCTCACGTACGATGCGCTGCTGCGCACCGAGTTCGTCCCCGTGCTGCTGCTCACGGCGCGCAACGTGCTTCTGATCGTCCTGCTCGTGATCGGCATCCGCTCGATCGTCCGGGTCCCCATCCCCTCACGGAGGTAAACATGCTCATCGCATTCTCTGTCGCCCCTTCGGGCGACGGCAGCGCGGACGGATCCGTGCACGATGCGGTCGCCGCCGCTGTCACCGTCGTCCGCGATTCCGGTCTGCCGCACCGCACGACCAGCATGTTCACCGAGGTCGAGGGGGAGTGGGACGAGGTCATGGATGTCGTCAAGCGCGCCACCGAGGCCGTCATGCCGTTCGGTTCGCGAGTGTCGCTCGTCCTCAAGGCCGACATCCGCCCCGGCTACACCGGTGAGCTGGACGCGAAGATCGATCGGCTCGAGGCGGCGATCCGGGACTCCGATTCCGCGTAGCATTGACGGGTGAACCACTCCTCGACACTCTCGAGGGGTGCGGCGACGAAGGCGCTCCTCTCTCTCGCCATCGGCTCCTTCGGCATCGGCATGACCGAGTTCGTCGCCATGGGGCTGCTGCCCGACATCGCGCAGGACCTGCTCCCGGATCTGTGGGCGGCGTCTCCTGAAGAGGCGATCGGCCGCGCCGGACTCCTGATCTCGCTGTACGCGCTCGGCGTGGTGATCGGCGCGCCGACCATCGCAGGGCTGGTCGCGCGCTTCCCGCGGCACCGGGTCATGATCGGACTGGCGCTCGCACTCACGCTGTTCAACGCACTGACCGTCGTGCTGCCCAGCTTCGGACTCGTCGGGGCGTCCCGGCTTCTCGCCGGACTCCCGCACGGCGCGTACTTCGGCATCGGGGCGCTCGTGGCCGCCGACGTGCTGGGTCCTGGGCGACGCGCACAGGGTGCGGCCTTCATCCTGACCGGCCTCACGATCGCGAACGTCGTCGGTGTGCCGCTGGGCACCTACCTCGGTCAGAACTACGGATGGCGCACCGCCTTCCTTCTCGTGGCGGTCGTGTTCGCCGTCGCGACGCTGTGCATCGCGCTGTTCGTCCCGGAGCACGAGGGCGACCGAGGACGCGGGATGCTCAGCGAGTTCGGCGTCTTCCGCGTCGGGCAGGTCTGGCTGACGCTGGGCATCGGAGCGATCGGCTTCGGCGGCTTCTTCGCCGTGTACAGCTACGTGTCGCCGCTCGTCACAGAGATCGCCGGATCGCCCGAATGGGCGGTGCCGATCGTGCTCGTGCTCGTCGGCATCGGCATGACGGTCGGCAACCTGCTGGGCGGGTACCTGGCGGACCGCGACCTGCAGCGCACGCTCATCGTCGGGATGGCGCTGCTCGCCGGCATCCTGGTGCTGCTGGCGGTGCTGTCGACGAACATCCTGCTGCTCGGCTTGCTGGCGATGGCCGTCGGTGCGGTGTCGGCCATGCTGAGCCCGGCGATCCAGACCCGCCTGATGGACGTCGCCGGTGACAATCAGTCCATCGCCGCAGCGCTCAACCACTCGGCGCTCAACATCGGCAACAGCCTCGGCGCCTTCCTCGGCGGAGCCGCGATCGCCCTGGGCTGGGGCTACACCGCGCCAGCCTGGATCGGAGCAGCACTGGCGCTGGTGGGCCTGGGCATCACGGTGCTCGCGTTCCGGATGCAGCGGCAGGCCGTCATCGCCTGAGCGGAAGCTCGTAGAGTGGCGGCATGGTGGATGAGCTGCCGCTGGCCGGGACCGTGGTGCTGCTGCGCGACCGCGGAGACGCGCCGGAGGTGCTGATCCTGCGACGGCCGTCTCGCGGCTCGTTCGCCGGCGCGTGGGTGTTCCCCGGTGGCCTCGTGGAGGACGGCGACCGCGCGACGGGCGCGTCCGGACAGGATGCCGCCCGCATCGCCGCAGCGCGGGAGTGCTTCGAGGAGGTCAGGCTGCGTCCGACCGGGCTGGTGGCGCTGTCACGCTGGATTCCCCCGGCCCAGGCGCCCAAGCGCGTCGGCACGTGGTTCTTCGCCGCCACCGACCCAGGGGGCGATGTCGTGCCGTCCCCGGCCGAGGTGGTCGACTGGCGGTGGATCTCGCCCCTGGACGCGCTGGATCGTCACGCCGCGGGGGAGATCGAGCTGTTCCCGCCGACCTGGGTGACGCTGCACGAACTCTCGCGATACCGCTCGACGGCCGAGGCGCTCGCCGCGGCATCCGATGCTCCGACTTTCGCGACCAGGCTGCTCCTCGGCGACGTGTTCTGCTGGATCGGCGATGCGCAGCATCCGGATGGCGACTCCGGAGTGCACCGGCTGGAGACGGCCCGGCGGCCCTGGCGGTACCGACGCGAGTGAGGAGCGTCAGCTCGCGAGCAGCCGGCGCAGGTGATCGCCGACGACGTCGGTCTCGATGAGGAAGCCGTCGTGCCCGAAGTCGCTCGTGAGGACGACGGCCTCGTCGCCGTCGAGCGTGTTCGGGATGCTGCGGGCGATCCGATGCTGGCCTTCCAATGGGAAGAGCCGGTCCGTGTCGATGCCGAGGACGAGGGTCGTGGCCGTCACGGCGCGCAACGCGTCCTCGATGCCGCCGCGGTCGCGGCCGACGTCGTGCGAGTTCATCGCCTCGACGAGCGTGATGTAACTGTTCGCATCGAAACGACGGGTGAACTTGTTGCCGTGGAAGTCCAGGTAGCTCTCGACCGCGAAGCGCCCGCCGTGGCCGAGCGGCGACAGATCGGACTGCCACGAGCGCTGGAAGCGGCTGTTCAGCTCGATCGGCGACCGGTAGTTCAGCATCGCCATGCGGCGCGCGAGCGCGAGACCCCGATGCGGACCCTCGCCGGTGGCCGCGTCGTAGTACTCGCCGCCCTCGAAGCGCGGATCCATCCGGATCGTCTCCAGCTGCAGCATGTTCGACGCGATCTGATCGGCCGTGCTGGCGGGCGGCGAAGCCAGGATCGCGAGACGCCGGACGCGCTCCGGGTGCGTGGCTGCCCACTCCAGCGCGTGCATGCCGCCCATGGAACCGCCCACCACGGCCGCCCAGCGGTCGATTCCGAGCGCATCGGCGAGTCGCACCTGAGCGGCCACCTGGTCGCGAACGGTGAGGTAGGGGAACCGGGACGCCCATTCGTAGCCATCAGGGGCGACACTCGCCGGCCCGGTCGAGCCCTGGCACCCGCCCAGGATGTTGGGGGCGATCACGAACCAGCGGTCGGTGTCGATCGCCGCCCCAGGACCGACGACCTCGCCCCACCAGCCTGCTGTGGCGTGACCGGGCCCCGCGTCGCCGCGGACGTGGCTGTCGCCGGTGAGCGCGTGGTTGATGAGGATCGCGTTGTCGCGCTCGGGGTTCAGCTCGCCCCAGGTCTCGTAGGCGATGCGGATGCCTGGCAGCTCCTGCCCGCTCTCGGTGCGGAAGGAGCCGAAGGCGGCGAATCTCCGCTCTCCGATCGGATCGCCGTCGCGCCATGCTCCGGTTGCGGGGGGACGTGCGCGCATCATGCTGGCCTGCGCCTCGGTCACGCGCCGCGAGGGCACCGTCTCCTCCGAGGTCGTCTGCCAGTCCATTCCTCCATTCTCGCCCGGTTCGGGTCGCGGTGGCGGAAGGTTACGCGTCTGGACGCACGGATGCCGCGGACCGCGTGGTCCGAGGCATCCTGTCCCTTGAGGAGGTCTTATGCGCGCGCGGCGTCCGAGACGCGACGCGCGGCGGCGAGTGCCTGCTCCAGGTCCGCCTTGAGGTCTTCCACGTTCTCGAGGCCGAGCGACAGGCGCACGAGCCCCGGCGTCACTCCTGCGGTGAGCTGCTGCTCGGGGGTGAGCTGCGAGTGCGTGGTGGATGCCGGGTGGATCACGAGCGAGCGGACGTCGCCGATGTTGGCCAGGTGGCTGAACAGCGACAGGCTGTTCACGAACTCGCGTCCGGCCTGGACACCGCCCTTCAGCTCGAACGACAGCACCGCGCCGACGCCCTTGGGCAGGTATTCGTTGGCCTTGGCGTACCAGGGCGAGGTCGGAAGGCCCGAGTAGTTGACGCTCGCGACGTCGGGGTGGTTGTCGAGCCACTCCGCGATCTCCTGGGCGTTCTGCACGTGGCGCTCGACGCGCAGCGAGAGCGTCTCGATGCCCTGGATGAGCTGCCAGGCGCTCTGCGGCGAGATCGCGGAGCCGAGGTCGCGCAGCAGCTGCACGCGCGCCTTGATGATGTAGGCGAGCGCGTCGCCGACGGCGGTCGTGTAGCTGGCGCCGTGGTAGGACGGGTCCGGCTCGGTGAGCCCGGGGAAGCGCTCGACGTTCTTGGACCACTCGAACTTGCCGCCGTCGACGATGACGCCGCCGATCGTCGTGCCGTGCCCGCCGAGGAACTTGGTGGCCGAGTGGATGACGATGTCGGCGCCGTGCTCGAACGGACGCAGCAGATACGGCGTGGCGATCGTGTTGTCCACGATGAGCGGGACGCCGGCCTCGTGCGCGACGTCGCTCACGGCGCGGATGTCGAGCACGTTGATCTTGGGGTTGCCGACGGTCTCGCCGAAGAACAGCTTCGTGTTGGGGCGGACCGCGCGGCGCCATTCCTCGGCGTCGTCCTGGTTCTCGACGAACGTCGTCTCGATGCCGAGCTTGGCGAGCGTGTACTTGAAGAGGTTGTAGGTGCCGCCGTAGATCGAGCTCGACGAGACGATGTGGTCGCCGGCTTCGGCGATGTTCAGCACCGCGAAGGTCGACGCTGCCTGGCCGCTGGCCAGCAGCAGCGCGCCGGTGCCGCCCTCGAGCGCCGCGACGCGCTGTTCGACGACATCCTGCGTCGGGTTCTGGATGCGCGTGTAGATGTTCCCGAACTCCGCCAGGGCGAACAGGTTGGCCGCATGGTCCGCGTTGTCGAACACGTAGGACGTGGTCTGGTAGATCGGCGTGGCACGGGCCTTGGTGACCGGATCGGGAGCGGCGCCCGAGTGGATCTGCTTGGTCTCGAAACGCCAGGACTCGGGTGCGGACATTGGGTTCCCCCTGGAACTCTCGGATGCGGGTATGGCGGGTGCCGTTGCAGCGAGAGTACGGAACAGGGATGCCTGTCAACAACAGTCCGGAAATGTGACGTAACACGCGTCGACGTGGGAAACCGTGCAGAACGTCGTACGGTGGATGACATGGTGACAAGGCGTGCAGTGGTGACCGGAGCGAGTACAGGAATCGGGGAGGCGACCGTTCGTGCGCTGCGCGCGAGCGGCTGGGACGTCGTCGGCGTCGCCCGGCGCGAGGATCGCCTCGCGACGCTCGTCTCCGAGACAGGAGCGTCGGCCGTCGCGTGCGATCTGACCGACGCCGCTGCCGTCGAGGCACTGGTCTCCGAACTCGAGTCGAGCGGACCGGTGCACGCTCTGGTGCAGGTCGCCGGCGGTGCGCGCGGCACCGATCGCATCGAGGACGGCTCGGTCGAGGACTGGCAGTGGATGTACGAGGTCAATGTGCTCGCGACGCAGCGGCTCGTCGCCGGACTCATGCCGCTGCTGCGTCGCGCGGCCGAAGCCGATGGACACGCCGACACGATCTTCGTGACATCGACGGCCGCCCAGGTGGCGTACCCGGGTGGCGGCGGGTACAACGCGGCCAAAGCCGCCGAGGGGATGCTGGTGCGGGCGCTGCGTCAGGAGCTCAACGGCGAACCCATCCGCGTCGTCGAGATCGCCCCTGGCATGGTGCACACCGAGGAGTTCACCCTCAACAGGCTCGGCGGCGATCGGGTCGCGGCCGACGCGGTCTACGCCGGGGTCGAGGAGCCGCTGCAGGCTTCGGACGTCGCGGATGTCATCGCCTACGCGCTGAACGCACCCGGTCGCGTCAATCTCGACCTCGTCACGATGCGCCCCGTGGCGCAGTCCGCGAACCACCTCCTGGCACGCGGTCCGCTGCGCCCGCGTCTCGAGGACTGAGCGACGGATGCCGCATCGCTCGCTGACCGAGCTCGCCGACGAAGGGCTGGTCGACCAAGGGTGGGCCGAGGCTCTCGCTCCGGTCGCGGACGTCATCGCAGGGCTCGGCGAACGATTGCGTGCCGAGCAGGCGGCAGGGCGCGGGTACCTTCCCGCGGGGGAGAACGTGCTGCGGGCATTCCAGCGTCCCCTCGACGACGTGCGCGTGCTCATCTCCGGTCAGGACCCGTATCCGACACCCGGGCATCCGATCGGGCTGTCGTTCGCCGTCGAGCGGCACGTCCGGCCGCTGCCGCGCAGCCTGGTCAACATCTACCGGGAGCGCGCATCGGATCTCGGCATCCCGCCTGCAGCGCACGGCGATCTGACCGCGTGGAGCGACCAGGGCGTCCTGCTGCTGAATCGCGTGCTGACCGTGCGCCCCGGGGAAGCGGCGTCCCACCGCGGCTGGGGATGGGAGCAGGTCACCGATCTCGCGATCCGCACGCTCGTTGCGCGGGATCGACCCATGGTCGCGGTGCTGTGGGGCAAGGATGCGGAGAAGCTGCGGCCGCTGCTCGGTTCCGCACCCGTGATCGCATCCGCGCATCCGTCGCCGCTGTCCGCGAGCCGCGGGTTCTTCGGCTCGCGGCCGTTTTCGCGTGCGAATGCGCTGCTCGAACAACAGGGCGCGGATGCCGTCGACTGGCACGTGGCCGGAGAACAGGAGAAGGCGCAGCTGCCCGGACTCACGTTCTAAGCTGATCGCATGCAGTTCGAACCCGGGGATCGGCGCCGCCGTCTGCCGCGTCATCTGCGTCAGCCCGAGCCGGCACCCGAGGTCTTCACCTACTCGATCCGCCCGGCGACCGCGCGCGACCTGCCAGACATCCGGGAGATCTACAATCACTACGTCGCGAACTCGGCGGTCACGTTCGACGGCAAGCCGAGCACGCACCGCTATTGGCGGGAGAGGCTCGCGACGCTGACGAAGCTCGGGCTGCCGTTCCTGGTCGCGGTCTCGCCGACGGGAAACGTCCTCGGCTACGCTCTCGTCTCTCCCTGGCAGGGAAAGAACTCGTATCGCTACACCGCAGAGGACTCGATCTACCTCGGACCGGGCGCCGGCGGCAAGGGCTTGGGAACCGCCTTGCTCCAGGCGTTGATCGACGCGTGCGAGGCCGTCGGACTGCGCGAGATCATGGCCGTCATCAGCGACAGCAACGCCGAGGCATCCATCCGGCTGCACCAGCGCCTGGGATTCGTCGAGGTCGGACGCCTGGGGAAGGTCGACTACAAGTTCGGCCGACCCATCGGTTCGGTGTATCTGCAGCGCAGGCTCAAGCCGAAGGGGCGGCGCTGGGGGATGCGACCGGCGCGCTGATCAGTTCTCGCGCTGCTCGATCACCGGGATCGCGGCGAGAAGAGCCTTGGTGTAGTCCTCGCGGGGATGCAGCAGCACCTCGTCGGTCGTTCCCTGTTCGACCACCTGCCCGTCCTTCATGACGATCACGGAATCGCACAGGTTCTGCACGACGCCGATGTCGTGCGACACGAGCAGCAGCGTGAGGTCATCGGTCAGCGCGAGTTCGGCGAGCAGCTGCAGGATCTGCGCGCGCACGGTGACGTCGAGCGCGGACATCGGTTCGTCGCCGACGAGGATGCGCGGCCGGTGCACGATCGCGCGCGCCAGGGCGATCCGCTGGCGCTGACCGCCGGAGAACTCATGCGGGTAGCGGTCGGCCATCTCGGCGTCGAGTCCGACCCTGTGCAGGACCTCGCGCACGCGCGCGCGGCGATCGCCCTCGATGCCGAGCGCCCAGAGCGGCTCCGCGATGATCCGGCCGGCGCTCATCCGCGGGTCGAGGGACGCGTACGGGTCCTGGAAGACGAGGCCGGTGATCCGCCGCAGCCAGTGAAGCGAGCGAGCGGATGCCGCAGCATCCACCCTCCGCCCTTCGATGTCGATGGTCCCGCCGGATGGCCGGTCGAGCCCGAGCAGCAGCCGGACGAGGGTGGACTTCCCCGACCCGGATTCTCCGATGATGCCGACCGACGAGCCGTCGGCGATGTCGAGATCGGTCGGGCGCAGTGCCGTCGAGGTGCGGGCGCGCTCGAACAGGGTCCGCTTCGGGACCGCGAACTCACGGCTCAGCCCCCGCGTCCGGATCAGCGGACCGGCTCCTTCGCCGTGCTGGTTCATCGCGACCCTCCGTCCGGTCGCCACAGCGTGGTCGTGGCATCGCGCAGCAGCCCCTGGGTGATCGGGGAGGTCGGAGCGCTGAGCAGCGTCGCCACGGGCGCGGACTCGACGACCCTGCCGTGCTCGAGCACCACGCCATGCGTGGCCACCTGGGCGAGTACGGCGAGGTCGTGCGTGATGAAGACGAGCGACATCCCTTCGTCCTGGACCAGGGAGAGCATCAGATCGAGGATCTCTGCCTGGATCGTGACGTCGAGCGCGGTCGTCGGCTCATCCGCGATGAGCAGTCGAGGACGGCACGCCAGCGCCATCGCGATCGCCACGCGCTGCCGCTGACCGCCTGAGAGCTGGTGCGCGTAGCGGTTGACGATCGACTCCGGCTCCGGGAGGCGCACGCGTCGTGCCTCGTCGATCGCTCGGGCCGCGGCCTCACGGCGGGATGCTCCGGTGTGGATGCGCAGCGACTCGGCGATCTGTCGCCCCACGGTGCGGATCGGGTTGAGCGCGGTCCGCGGTTCCTGGAACACGATGCCGATGTCGTCGCCGCGGTACCGGGCCAGTTCGCGGTCCGGCATCCCGAGCAGTTCGGTGTCGCCCCAGCGGATGCTGCCGCCGGCGGTGGCGCCAGCCGGCAGGAGACCGAGGATCGCGAGCGCCGTGAGGGACTTGCCGGATCCCGACTCGCCGATCAGGCCGAGTCGTGCACCGGCCGGAACCTCGAACGAGATGCCGTCGATCACGCGCCGTCCGTCGATCTCGACCACGAGGTCGGAGACGGTCAACTGTGCGGCGGCACGGGAGGCGATGCTCACGCGACCACCTCCGGTGTGTGCACCTCGGCGGCGCGGTGCGCCAGCGTCGGGTCGGTCGCCTCGCGCAGGCTGTCGCCCAGCAGGTTGAGGCCGAGAACCGTGATCGTGATCGCGAGCCCCGGCCAGATCACGGAGAGCGGGTGCACACCGATGTAGCGCTGCAGGTCGGCGAGCAGGATGCCCCAGGACGGCTCCGTGACGCTGGCGCCGAATCCGAGATAGCTCAGACCGGCCTCCGCGAGCACGGCGACGGCCATCGACCAGGACAGCTGGACGATGAACACTGGGGCGACGTTCGGCAGCAGGTGGCGGGTGAGGTTCTGGGTCGCGGTGAGACCGGACGCGCGCCCAGCGAGCACGAAGTCGCTCTGCTGGACGCGACGCAGTTCCGGTCGCGTCACACGGGCGATGTTCACGCCGAAGCCGATGCCGACCGCCCAGATGACGACCCACAGCGACCCGCCCCAGACCGAGGAGATCATCATCGCGATCATGAGCACAGGGAAGGCGATCAGGATGTCGACGAGCACGGCGATGGTCTCGCGCATCCAGCGCGCCGTGAGCGCGCCGAGAGCGGCCAGCAGGACGCCGACGACGGTCGCGATGATCGCGGCGCCGACGCTGACGAACACCGTCGTGCGCGCTCCGGTCATGATGAGGCTGAGGATGTCGCGTCCGGTGCCGTCCGTGCCGAGCAGGTGCGGCCAGCCCGGGGCGGCCCACCGATCCTTCAGATCGGTGGACAGGGGGTCGAAGGGGGTCCAGAACAGCGAGACCAGGGCGGTCACGGCGATCACGAGCACGACGATGATGCCGAAGCGGCCGGTTCCCGACCTCCACAGCGCGCGCAGCCAGCGCGGTGTCATGCGGCCTCCCGCTGTCGTGGATCGACGATGTGGTGCACGAGGTCGACGACGAAACCAACGACCAGCACGAAGCCGGTGAGGACGAGCAGTTCGCTCTGCACCTTGATCAGATCCCGAGTGCCGACATCGGCGACGAGCATGCGCCCGATGCCCGGCAGGGTGAACAGCTGCTCGATGACCACGGAGCCGACGATGATCCCGGCGACCTGAAGCCCGAGCACGGTGATGATCGACAGGCCGACCGCGGGGATGCCGTGCTGGATGAGCGCACGATTCCGGCTGAGCCCCTTCGCGGCAGCGGTGCGGACGAAGTCCTGGCCGGCGGCCTGCAGCGTGGCGCTGCGGACGAACCGCATCAGCATCGCGCCCTCTACGATCCCGATCGTGAGCGCGGGCAGGACGAGCGCTCGCAGCGCCTGCCACGGCTCCGCCCATCCGTCGCGGGGAAATCCCTGGGCGGGCAGCCAGCCGAGCCAGATCGCGAAGACCACGATGAGCATCATGCCCGCCCACACCACGGGAACGGCGGCGAGGGCCTGGGCTGCGACGCTGAGTCCGGTACCGGAGATCCGCCCGCGCAGCACGGCCGACAGGATGCCGAAGGGCACGGCGATCAGCAGCGCGATCACGAGTGCCAGGATGCCCAGCGGCACGGTGACCTGGGCCTTCAGCGCCAGTTCCTCGCCCACGGACGCGCCCGACAGCAGGGATGTACCGAGGTCGCCGCTCAGGATGCCGCCGATCCAGTCGACGTACTGCGCCGCGAGCGGGCGGTTCAGCCCGAGCGACTCGCGGAGCTGATCGACCTGCTCGGGGCTCGCCTGGGTTCCGGCGATGAGCTGGGCGACGTCACCGGGAAACACCCGCAGGGTCAGGAAGATCAGCACGCTCGACACGAGGAGCCCTGCGATCAGCAGGGCTCCTCGTGTGAGCGCGTATCGCAGCATCCGATGGTCAGTCCGAGGCGACCGTCACGCCGGCGAGGTTGATGCGCGAGTTGATCGAGTCCTGCGGGAAACCCGACACGATCGGGCGCAGCGCGGTGATCGTCTCGCCGTTGTACAGCCAGTCCGCCGCGTGCTCCTCCGACACGATGCGCGCGGCCTCGGCCAGCAGTTCGGCGGACGCGTCGGGGTCGACCTCGGCGAGTGCCTCGGTGTACAGCGCCTGCACTTCGGCGTTGTCGTAGCCGAAGTAGTAGTCCGGGTTCGCGAAGTTGCCGAAGTCGCGCGGCTCGACGTGCAGCACGAAGCTGAGGTCGTAGTCCTTGTTCGTGTAGACGTCCTCGAGCCAGGTCGCGAACTCGACGGGTTCGACATCCAGCGTCACTCCGACATCCGCGAAGTCGGAGATCAGCACCTGAGACACCGTGGTGCCGTAGAAGTTCGGGATCGTGAGCGTCAGCTCCAGGTCCTCCTGGCCGGCGTCGGCGAGCAGTTCCTCGGCGCGTTCCGGGTCGTACGGGGCGACGTCGGAGAGATCCTCGAATCCGGGATCCAGCTCGGGAATGGGACCGTACAGGGTCTGCCCGGCGCCGACCGCTTCGACGAGCGCCTCGTGGTCGATGGCCAGGCGCAGCGCCTCGCGCACGCGCACATCGTCGAGCGGGGCCGCGGCGTTGTTGAACGCCAGGGTCGCCTTGTCGGTGGTGCTGCCGGTCGTGAGCGCGAACTCGCCGGAATCCTCGAGCTGCGGAGCGAGGTTGGGATCGACGGCGGTCAGCACGTCGAGGCTGCCGTCCAGGGCGGCGTTGACGCCGGACGTGAAGTCCGGGATGTACTCGAACACGACCTCGGCCACGCCAGCGGGGTCGCCCCAGTACGCGTCGTTGCGCGCGAAGGTGATGGAGGATCCCTTGCTCCAGCGCGTCAGGGTGAACGGGCCGGTGCCGTTCTCGGCCGTCTGCAGGTCGGTGGCGTCGCCGGAGCGGAAAACCAACCCGCCAGGGCCGGTGAGCGCGAACAGGAAGTTCTGGTTCGGCTGGGTCAGAGTGATCACGACCGTCGCCGCGTCCGGTGCTGCGATGGAGGCGACCTGGGCGAAGTCGTCATGGCCCTGCAGCGTGGCGTCCGTGCGCACGGCCTCGTAGGAGGCGACGACATCGGCGGACGTCAGCGCTTCGCCGGTGTGGAAGACGATGCCCTCGTTGAGCGTGAACGTGTACGTCAGGCCGTCTTCGGACACTTCGTAGTCGGAGGCGAGGCGAGGCTCGATCTCGTTGGTCTGCGTACGCGTGACCAGGCCCTCGTAGATGTTGTCGATGAGGATCTGCTCGAGTGCCGCACCCGAGGTGTGCCGGATGTCGAGGTTGGTGGGCTCGAGCACGAGGCCGACGGTCAGCGTGGCCTCAGGGTCGGGTTCGCCGACCGAAGTCTCGACGGGCTCAGGGGAGCCGGTGCACGCGGTCAGCACGATCGCGGCTGCGGCCAGAGCTGTGACGGCGGTGAGTCGGCGTCGGGTGCGGGTGAACATGAGTGCGGATCCTCTCAGCCGGCGGCGCTGTGTGCCGGTCGGGTCGAGCCTATGGTGCGGTGGGTACCGGGTGGGAAACGTCGGAATGCGCTGTCACATTCCGTCGGACAGATGGGAGCGGATCAGGTCGGCCAGACGATCGGGTGCGGTCTCCTGGACGTTGTGGGTCGCGTCTATCTCGATGACGTCGGCGTGGGGGAGACGAGCACGGAAGTCCTCGGCATCCTGCGGGCTGACGTACCCGCGCGCGGCGCGTACGAGCGTGAGCGGCGCAGCCACACCGCCCAGATCGTCCCAGCCCGTCGCGTTCAGGACGGCACTCGGTGCTGCGTGCGCCGCCTGGTCGGGAGCGGCGAACACCTGCGCTGCGATGTGTGCGAAGTGGTGCTTCCACTCCACGCGGCCGTCCTCCCGGATGCGGGAGTTGAAGAAGACGCCGCGTTCGGTGTCGGCACGGGAGCCGCCGAGACCGAAGGCCATGGCACGATCGACCAGCTCGTCACGGCTTGCGAAATCGGACACCCGGTAGAACTCGCGCAGTTCCGCCGGCCCTCCGGATGCGTCGATACCCGGGGTGATGTCCACGATCACCACGTCGCGCACGAGTGCGGGATGCGCACTCGCGAGAGCGGCCGCGGTCAGGCCGCCCAGCGACTGCCCGACGAGTACGACGGGCGCGCTCGTCCAGTGCGGCAGGGCCTCGGCGATGTCCGCGGCGAGGTTCCGCGGCGAGTAGTCGAGGTCGTTCCGCCAGGACGAGTCGCCGTGTCCGGCGAGATCGATCGCGAGCGCCGGCTCCTGCAGACGCAGGATCGTGGTGTCCCACGTGTGCGCGTTCAGTCCTGCTCCGTGGAGGAACACGACCTGCGGCTCTGCGTCGCCGAAGCGCAGCGCACTGAGGACACGGCCGTCGGGGAGTTCGGCTTCCACGCGGCTGGCCGCGGGGACGGGAACGGAGACGCTCTGGGCCTGTGCGGGAAGATAGCGGAACTCGCTGGTGTCGGTCGGCACGTGCATATTCTCCTCTGCCGAGAGCGGCCGGCGAAATGCGAGATCGATATGACAAACAGATGACGCATCAGGGTTGTCGATGTGTCATGTGCAAGCAATTTGTGCTTGCTGTAATGCGTTTCGCGCGTTCGGGGCGGTGCATGGGAAAAGTCTTAAGCTGGAACCATGACCGAGACGCGCGTGCACCTGTCCAGGACCGAGCCGGCCGCCTATCAGGCGCTGGATGCCTTCTCCAAGACCGTCGGCGAGATCTGTGCGGCGAACGGAATCGACGATCGCCTCAAGGAGATCGTGATGATCCACTGCTCGCAGCTCAACGGTTGCGCCTACTGCACGCGCATCCACGTCGACCGTGCGGTCGCCGCCGGGCTGGATGCCGATGTGCTCACCCAGATCGCGACGTGGCGTGAGAGCGGCGTGTTCTCCGACCGCGAGCGTGCGGCGCTGGAGCTCGCCGAGGCGTTCACCTTCATCCATGAGGACGGCATCCCCGACGACGTCTACGACACGGTCGGCAGCGTGTTCACCGAGAAGGAGTATGCGGCGCTGAGCTGGGCGTGCATCTCGATCAACGCGTTCAACCGCGTCGTTGTGGCCGGTCGCTACCCGGTCCCGCCCCGTGGCGTGCAGGCATCGGCGTGACGGTCCTCACCATCGACGGCGTCTGGAATGTCCGGGACGTCGGCGGGATACCGGTGACCGGCGGACGCATCGCGTCCGGCCGCCTGCTGCGCTCCGCGAATCTGGCCGGGATCACGAGCGAAGGCGCGAGCGCGCTGAGCGGGCACGTCGACCACATCATCGATCTGCGCGCCGATGACGAGGTCGCCTCGGAGCCCTCGGCCGTGCAAGGGCTGGAGACGACCCACCTGCCGCTGTTCCTCGGTTCGGTCGCCTCGTTCTTCGAAGAGGACAGCAGCCTGGATGAGCTGTACGCCCATCTGCTCGAGCAGAGCGGTGCCCGGCTGGTCGAGGCGCTGCGCATCATCGCGCGAGGGGGACGCACGCTCGTGCACTGCACGGTCGGCAAGGATCGCACGGGAGTGACGATCGCGCTGGCACTGGATGCCGTCGGCGCCGACCGTGAGGCGATCATCGCCGATTACGCGTTGACGGAATCGCAGCTGCCCGAGGAGCGCAACCGCCGCATCGCGGCGTACCTCCGCTCTCAGCATCCGGACGCTCAGCACGTCGTCGCGCTGGCGACGCAGTCGCCGGCTGCCGCCATGCGCACTCTGCTGGCCTCGATCGACGACCGCTGGGGATCGACGTCCGACTACCTGCGTGCGCAGGGCATGACGGATGCCGAGCTCGTCGCTCTGCGCACGGCACTCGTCGAGACGGACGACGACCGGTAATCACGCGGGCACTGACGCCCCGTGAGTCGAACGCTCACGGAGGCGCTGAGCAAGGTAAGGCAACCCTTCATGCGGTGATACGATGGAGGCATCATGAGCAGCACCTCCGTCGAGTACCGATCCGCACGTGCCGAGCGCCGCGCGGCTCGTCAGCGTTCGCACCACCTGGTGACGGCTGATGAGAACTCGCTCGCGGATCTCGAGGTCTTCCTCGCCACGATGCCGCTGTGCGCGACCGGGCGGATCTTCATCGAGGTCGCCGATCAGACCGACATCGGCACGGTGCAGGCGCCGCCGCGGATGACGGTCACCTGGCTCGCGCGGTCGGCCCGATCCGGCGCACCCGGCACCGGGCGCGTCTGCGCGCCGGGCACCGCGCTGTCGCGCGCGACCTGCGCCTGGGCGGACGAGATGCTCTGCGAGGACGGCGCTGCGACGAACATCACACTGCTCGGCGGCTATCTCGGCACGGCCGACATCGTCGAGCACCTGACGATCGCTCTGAATGTTCCCGCGTCGTCGATTCACGCGCCGGAGCAGTTCGGCCTTCTCCCGACCGATCGCTGAGGTTCAGCGCCCCGTGCGACGGACGTAGTTGCCGTCCTCGAGGCCCGCTTCGATCTCGAACCGGTTGCGCAGCGGATCGCGCCCGGCGAACAGGTACAGGATCGGCATGAGGAATCCGTAGCGCAGCCACTGGGCCTTGTGCACGGCCTCATGGCGCAGGATCGCTTCGCTCGGATCCCTGTCGCCGGTGAGGAAGCATCCGCCGACGCAGACGCCGCCCCGATTGAACGTCCAGGACGGCATCCCGCGGAAGACCCAGAGTCCGTGTCGTCGCTCGACGGGACCGGTGCTCCACAGCGCCCCCCACGTCCATCCGACGGCCGTGCCCCACCAGTAGCCGATACGGCTGATCGGCGAGCGCAGCAGGATCGAGGGGATGCGGCGGTCGAATCGCCGTCCGCGGTCGAGTTCGGCTTGCGCACGCTCCTGCCAGTCCGCGGGTGGCGTCGGAGTCACGCGACGGCTCCGACGAGACGCAGCAGCGCGCCGAGGTCGTCCACGGCGTCAACGGGGGAGCGAGGTGCGAATCCCGCGATGGTCGCGCCCGCGAGCGGCACGCGTTCTCGGAGTCGGCGCAGTGCGGCGCTGAGTTCCGCGGTGTTCGCACCGAAGGGTGCGGGGCTCGAGACGCCGATGATCTCGGACGGGTCCAGCACGTCGACGTCGACGTGCACCCAGACGCGCGAGGCGCCGGTCGCCGCGATGGCGTCGGCGAGAGCATTCGGATCGGACAGCGCCGAGGCCGAGACCTGCGGGAATCGAGCCAGGGGTGCTTCCTCTTCGGCATCCACGGCCCTGGCGCCGACCACGACGATCCGCTCTGCCGGGATGCCGGGGGTGAGCACGAGCTGCGGTTCTCCCTCGCCGAGGACGGCGCGCAGCGCCATTCCGGAGAAGGCCCCGGAAGGGGAGGTCTCCGGCGTGTGCAGATCCGGATGCGCGTCGCACCAGACCACGGCGAGGTCGTCGGTGCCGCCATCGATGGCGGCGAGCGCGGCGACGGTGATGCTGCAGTCGCCACCGATCAGGACAGCGCCAGGTTCGAGGTTGTCGCGCACGAGTTCGCGGACGCGTTGCAGGGCGCTGAGGCGATGCACACCGGTCCCGAGCGACTCGCCCGCTTCGAGCGGGACGTCCAGGATCGTGGTGGCGGCGCGCGGAAGATCGCCGGCGATGGCCGCGGCTCCGTCGGTGAGCAGCATCGCGCGGGCGGCGGGGGAGCCCTGCCACTGCGGCACGACGAGGAAGTGGGCCATGTCGACCTCCGGATAGGGAAAACGCGGATGCTCCGGACCAGTGGCCCGGAGCATCCGCCTGGTGTCAGGAACCGAGCTGGGCCTGCGGGGTGCCGCCGGCCTTGAGCTCAGCCAGACGCGCCTCGACCTCGGTGAGTTCGCCGAGGTCGTCGAGGCTCTCGAACTGGGCGTCGAGGCTGGACGCGGCCAGCTCGACCTTGCCCTGGGCGATGGCCTCCTGGCGGCGGACCTTGTCCTCGAACCGGCCGAGCTCGCTCGTCGGGTCGAGCACGTTGATCGACGAGACGGCGTCCTGCACCTTGGTCTGCGCTTCGGCGACCTTGGCGCGCGCGAGCAGCTCGCTGCGCTTCGCCTTCAGCTCGCCGAGCTTCTCCTTCATCCCGTTCAGGCCGCTCTTGAGCTTGTCGACGATCTCGGTCTGAGCAGCGATGGTCGGCTCGGCCGTCCTCGCGTCGCGCTCTTCGCTGATCTGACGCTGGAGTGCGATCTTGGCGAGGCTGTCGAACTTGTCGGCATCCGCGGTGCTGCCGGTGGTGCGCAGCTCGTCTGCCTTGCGGCTGGCGGCGAGCGCCTTGTTGCCCCAGTCCTTGGCGGCCTGGATGTCTTCCTCGTGGTCGCGCTCGAGCAGACGCAGGTTGCCGATCGTCTCTGCGATGGCCGCCTCGGCATCCGCGATGCTGTTCGTGTAGTCGCGCACGAGCTGATCGATCATCTTCTGCGGGTCCTCGGCCGAGTCGAGGAGCGAGTTGATGTTCGCGCGGACGAGGGTCGAGATTCGTCCGAAGATGGACTGCTTTACCATGGGTGGTTCCTTTCGGTTGGTCGTTGACGTCATTCGGGTCTGGGATGCCGGGTCAGAATCGGCCGCCTCGGGACCGGCCGCCTCGGGAGCTGCTCCTCGAGCCGCCGCCGAAGCTGGACGGCCGGTGTCCGCGACTGCTGCTGCCGCCGCTGGAGCGCCAGCTGCTGCCGCCGCTCCAGGAGCCGCCGCCACCTCCGCCCCCGCCACCCGCGAACAGCCCGCCGAGGATGCCGCCGAGGATGTCCCCGCCGATGCCGCCGTCACGGCTGTAGTTGCCGCCGTAGCCGGTGCCGTAACCCGTGTCGAACGGGTTGCCGGGGGTCCACGACTGCACCTCGCCTTCGGCGGTCGAGATCGCTTCGGAAGCGAGATTGTAGGCGCGGGTCGCGCGTTCGAGCGCGAACGCAGGGTCGGTGGCCTGCGCGGCGATCGCCTCGCGGTAGGCGGCGTCGGCTTCGGCCAGTCGCGTACGGGCGGTCGCGCCGATCGCGCCGCGGCGCGTGCTGATGTAGTCGTTCGCCGTCGAGATCTGCGACTGCGCCTGCAGGAGCCGCTGCTGCAGGGTCCGTGCATCGCGCTGCGCCTGCTGCGCCGCGTCGCGCACTTGTGCGAGCGCTCCGTCGATCCCGGTGTTCGCCTCTGCCAGCGTGTCGACGATCCGCTGCGGATCCCGGCCGGCTCTGTTCAGTGCGGCGCTCGCCTCATCGACTCTGGTGCGGGTACCGGCGATGAGCGGGGCGATCGCGCCGCGGGGGTCGGGCGTCTGCGCCGCGGCGGCGAGGTCCGCTTCGAGGTCGGCGATGAGCGCCTTCGCCTGATCCTCGATCGCGGCCAGGCTCGCGCCGAGCGTCGTCACGGCGGCGGCCAGCTGCTCGGCCTGCACGACTGCCTGCTCCGCCGTGCGGATCGAGAACGCGGCCTCGCCGGTCCGGCCTTCCGCGAGGAGACTCGTCGCCTCGGCGATCTCGGTGTCGGCGAGGGCGAGTCGTTCGGCCGCCTGAACGGGGTTCTCGGTGACCGTGCCGAGAGCGGTGGCGTCGTACGTCGCGGCCAGCGTCGCAAGCGCCCCGGGCAGAGCGGATACGGCGGACTGGGCTTCGCTCCGGCGCACCTGCACGCGCTGCAGCGCCGCCGGAGCCTCGGCCTCGACCTTCCGCAGCTCTTCGAAGGCCTCGATGTTGTCGTCGAGCAGTTCGTCCGCCGCCGCGCACAGCTGGATGATCTGGATGTGCCAGACTCGGCGCTGCTCCGCGGAATCCTCGTTCTCGTCATCGAGCTGCTGCTTGAGCGCGAACGCCTCCGCGACCTTCGACTTGGCCTGATCCACGATCTGCGTGAACTGCGCCGTCGAGTCCTCACCGAACTGGGCGACCGCGAATCCGAGCTCCTCGCGGCTGGACGTGATCGCATCGTCCGCCTCGACGAGAGCGCGGCCCGCCTGTCGCTCCAGGTCGGTGTCGCTCACGCCGGAGAACGGGTCGTTCGGATCGGGAGCGGCGGGCTGTGCACCCCGCGCCTTCTTCCTCGCGCGGGCGACGAGCCAGATGATCAGAGCGACCACGGCGGCCGCGATCAGGACGAACAATAGGATCCAGCCCGCATTGGACGGCCCGGGGAAGGCATCGGCGGCCGAGATGATGGCGCCACTCCATTCTCCGTCGCGCAGTCGGTCCTCGACCGCCTGCGTGATCGCATCGACCTGGCCGTCGTTGAGCGGGCCCTCGCCGTCGGCAGAGAGAGCGTACTGGCGGGAGTCGACGGCAATCGCGAGAAGGTACTGATCGGCGCCCAGCCCGTTGTCGATCGCGGTCTGATCCGCCCACTCGACACTGTCGGTGGGATTCGTGAACTCGTCCACGAGCACGACGTACAGATCGCCGTTCGATGCTTCGCTCAGTGCGTCCAGTCGTGCGTTCGCCGCATCGATCTCGGAGGAGCTGAGAACGCCGGTCTCGTCCGTGACGAATCCGGCATCCAACGTCACCGGCGAAGTCGCCACGGCGCTCGACGCGAGCATTCCGGAAGCGAGCACTGCCACGATCACCCCCGGGATGATCGTCTTCCGAGACCGCATTCTGCTCCCTCCAGGGAGACGCTGGGCCCCCACTGAGCACGAGTCTATTCACTGACGTGAACCGAGGGTACCGACTGTACGGAAACTGTCTGTGTCGCCGCAGGGAACCGGTTCGGACGCACATACGCTGGAAGGCATGGAGGACAGGTACGGTGCTGACGTGCTCGCGAAGGGGTGGCAGGAGCGGGCGGCGAAGAAGATCCCGCAGGTCCCGGCCGAGCCCGACCTCGTCGTCGAAGTCGCGGACGACGGCTTCTGCGGTGCCGTGACGAAGGTGCAGTCGGGCACAGTGGAACTGGAGGACTGGAAGGGTCGGAAGCGGCTCTTCCCGCTCGGCGGCGGGTTCCTCATCGACGGTCAGCCGGTCAAGCTCGTGCCGCCCGCGCCCAAGGAAAAGGGGCCTCGGCGCACCGCATCCGGGTCCTTCGCCGTTGCGGACCAGCGCGCCCGCGTCGCGCTGCCCAGCCGCATCCTCGTCGAGGGTCGTCACGATGCGGAGCTCGTCGAGAAGGTGTGGGGAGCGGATCTGCGCGTCGAGGGCGTCGTCGTCGAGTACCTGCAGGGCGTCGACCTCCTGGATGAACTGCTCGCGGCTGAGCCGCCCAGCGCGAAGCGCCGATACGGTGTGCTCGTCGACCACCTCGTCCCCGGATCCAAGGAGTCGCGCATCGCGGATGCCGTGACTCGCGGCCCCCATGGTGCGCATGTCCGCATCGTGGGCCACCCCTATGTCGACGTGTGGCAGTGCGTGAAGCCGGAGGCACTGGGCATCGCGCGCTGGCCGGAGATCCCACGGGACATCGAGTGGAAGATCGGCATCTGCAAGGCGTTCGGATGGCCGCATGCGGATCAGGCCGACATCGCCCGCGCGTGGCAGGCCATTCTGAGCAAGGTCACGACCTACCGCGACCTCGAGCCCTCACTGCTCGGCCGGGTCGAGGAACTCATCGACTTCGTCACCGCTCCGTGATGGTGCGGCGCGGGCCCGGCTACCCTTGAGATATGCCCGAGCCCCGTACTTTCCGCGATGAACCAGTGTCCTTCGTCCGTCGCAGCGGGCGTATGTCGGAGGCGCAGGAGCGGGCGTTCGCGGAGCTCGCGGGCCACTATCTCCTCGACGTCCCGCGGGATGCCGCGTCGACCAGCGTGCACCCGGACGCTCGACTCGACGTGGCATCCGAATACGGCCGCGACGCCGCATTGATCGTGGAGATCGGCTCCGGACAGGGCCACGCGATCGTGTCGGCAGCGGCATCCCGTCCGGAGGACGACTTCCTCGCGATCGAGGTGTTCCGAGCGGGACTGGCGCGCACGATGCTGGACGCGGACAAGGCGGGTGTCCGCAACCTCCGATTGGTCGAGGCGAACGCACCGGAAGTGCTCTCGACCTACCTTCCCGAGGGGAGTGCGTCCGAGGTTTGGGTGTTCTTCTCCGACCCATGGCACAAGAATCGTCACACCAAGCGTCGGCTGATCCGCGACGGTTTCGGTGTCACTGCGGCCAGGGCGCTCGCCGACGGCGGGGTCCTGCGTCTGGCCACGGACTGGGAGGACTACGCGCTGCAGATGCGCGAGGTGCTCGATGCCGAGCCGCAGTTCGAGCGGGGGTTCGACGGCGACTGGGCCGACCGCTTCGGTGGCCGTGTGATGACCGCTTTCGAGCGCAAGGGCATCACCAAGGGACGCGACATCCGCGATCTCGTGTACCGGCGGAAGCCCCGCGCGTGAGCGCCGGCGTTACCGCGCGCTGGGCGATCGCACCGGCGGCGCTGGTCTGCCTGGCCGCTCCCGCGTTCTTCGTCGTGCAGTGGGCCTGGCTGGGCTGGGTGCTGCTGGCCGCCGGTGTCGGTGCGGCGTGGGCGCTCGAGCGGCGCGCCATCACGGCATCCGGTCCGTCGCTGACGCGGGACCTTTCTCTGATCGCGATCGGGATGCTGATCGTCAGCGTCATCCCGCTCGCGGCCGAACTCGACAACGCGGCCATGCTGCGGTTCACACTGGCGCTGGGCGGCGCCGTCGTCGTGCCGTACGTCATCTCGCGGTACGTCTATCGCGATCGCGCCATCTCTTTCCCGTGGCGCACCGGTCAGCGCTGGGGACGACTGCAGTGGGGCTGGCTGGCCGCCGTGCTGGTGCTCGGCTGGCTGATCCTGCCGTTCTACTTCATCACCAGTGGCGTCTATCAGAACTGGCCCGTCGTCGATACGCCGGAGCTCATCGTCCGGTTGTTCGTCGGCGTCGGCGCGGTCGGCATCTGGGACGAGCTGTTCTTCATCTGCACGGTGTTCGCGCTGCTGCGTCGTCACTTCCCGGATGCGGTGGCGAACGTCCTGCAGTCCGTGGTGTTCGTGTCATTCCTGTGGGAGCTGGGCTACCGCGAATGGGGACCGGTGCTGACGATCCCGTTCGCCCTGCTGCAGGGCTTCATCTTCCTGCGCACGCACTCGCTGGCCTACGTCGTCACGGTGCACCTGCTCTTCGACGCCGTCGTCTTCGCCGTGCTGGTGCACGCCCACAACCCCGGGGCGCTGCCGATCTTCCTGGTGTAGTTTGCCGCGGAGTCTCCGACGCGAGAGGATCAGCACATGATCATCGCCGGTCTCATCCTCGCCGCGGCCGCTGCCGCCTTCCACGTCTTCATCTTCGCGCTGGAATCGCTGAAGTGGACCGAGCCCGCGACCCGCAAGGTCTTCGGGGTGGCGAGCGAGGCGGATGCCGAGACCATGAAGTCGTTGGCGTTCAATCAGGGCTTCTACAACCTGTTCCTCGCGCTCACGGCGTTCCTGGGCGTCGGGCTGTACATCGTCGGAGCCACGACCGTCGGCCTCACGCTCGTGCTCGCCGGCACAGGGATGATGCTCGCCGCGGCCCTGGTTCTGATCCTCTCGGACCGGTCCAAGGCGCGCGCCGCGACGATGCAGGGCACGCTGCCGCTGCTCGCCGTGATCGCGACTTCGATCGGCGTCGCCGTCAGTTGAGCGGCTGCACGGGCAACCGCTGCAGATCGTCGAAGAGCCCCATGACGGCAGGGCCCATCTCCATCTGAGTCAGCACGATCCGGAACGAGCCGTCCTGGTCGATGAAGAAGTCCGTGCCCAGCCCGCCGGACCATCCGATACGTCCGGCATGCTCGCCCCCGGTGACGACGGACACGCCGAATCCCCAGCCGAGGTCGTCCCAGAACCCGGGGAAGAAGCTGTCCGGCGTCTTGAGCGCGTCCGCGATCTGGTCGGTGTGCATGAGGCCGAGCAGTTCCGGGTCCACGAGCTGCTCGCCCCCGAGGACCCCGCCGGATGCCAGCATGCGCGCGAAGGCCGCGTAGTCGCGGGCCGTCGAGACGAGTTCGGCGTGGCTGAGGTCGAACGGCGCGGGGGCTACGTAGAAGCCGCCGGCGTGAGGCTCGACTTCGACCAGCGCCCCCTGATCGTCCCGACGGTAGGCGGCCGGCAGCCGATCGGCCTTCTCCGTCGGCACGGTGTACGCGGTGTCGACCATCCCCAGCGGTTCGAAGAGATCAGAGGTCAGGTGATCTTCGAGAGGACCGCCGGTCACCCGGGACAGCAGGATGCCGAGGATGCCGAAGGACTGGTGATAGCGCCAGCCGTGTCCCGGATGGAAGGCGAGGGGGAGGTCGGCCAGTGCATCCAGCCATTCCTGTGCGCCCATGTCGACGGCATCCTGTGACGCCTCGGTCCGATTCGCGATCATCGCGTCCTTCAGCGGTGACGGGGTCGCGACCATCCCGTACCCGGAGGTGTTGGTCAGCAGGTGCCGCACGGTGATCGGGCCGTCAGCCGGTCCTGTGTCCGTCAGGGGCGAGGTCGGTGTGCGGAGCACGCGTCGGTCCGCCAGTTCGGGCAGCCACTGCTGGACGGGATCGTCCAGGGAGAGCACTCCGCGCTGGACGAGGCGCAGCGTCGCGACGGCCGTGACGGGTTTCGTCATCGACTGGATGCGGAAGATCGCATCGTCGGCGATGTCTCCGGCGGTGGTGATGTCCAGGCGCCCCGCTGCGGTGCCGTCCGCCACGAGGATCCCCGGGGCGGTGCCGCGGGCGATGTGCTCGTCCAGCAGTCGCGAGAGATCGGTCATGAGGCCTCGATTCGACGTGTCACTGGTTGACGGAGGATCGTACGGCGCTTGGACGGATCGCCCTTACGCGGATCGCTGAAGTAGATCTCGTGATGGAGTCCGGTCATCGACAGAGCGTTCCGAGGGATGAACTCGTCGTGCAGCTGCGCGAGCACCGGCGCCTCGTCGTCGTATGCTCCCACGTGCAGGGTCTGCACGGACAGGCCCTCGGTGAGAGTCCGCAGGCGCACGTCGTCGATCCGCGAGGCCTTGTTCTTCGCGGATGCGGTTGCCACGGCATCCGCGAACATCGCGTCGTCGATCCAATCGGGCTGCATGAGCATGAGCGTCCACGACCATTGCGACTTGTCCCGACCGGTCGTGAACGAGGCGTGGTCGTCTGCCCACCAGAGCCCCTCCAACGGCATCACGACGAAGTCTCGATCGAGTTCGCGCTTGCTGGCGAACTTCAGGGTGTACGCCAGCGGGTACAGCGCCTCGACGGCGGTCGTGAACTCCGGTGCCGTGTTCGGGTCGCCCTGACCGTCGATCATGAGGTACTGCAGAGGCGGCACCTCGAGAACGCGGAACACGCCCTTGCGCGCTCGGTATGCATCGAGAGACTTCTTGAAGTCGATCTTCTCGGTCATACGGCCATCATGGCCGCAGCATCCGACCTAGAGCCACTTCTTCCACTTGAACGCGGCGTAGAGGCCGACGCCGACGCCGAGCATGAGGAGCATCGCGAACGGGTATCCCCAGGTCCAGTGCAATTCGGGCATCACGTCGAAGTTCATGCCGTACACGCTGCCGACCAGCGTCGGGGCGAACAGGATCGCGGCCCAGGCGGAGATCTTCTTCACCTCGTCGTTCTGGACGAGGCTGAGCTCGGTCATGCGGCGCACCTCGTCGTTCTGGCGCTGGGCGACGAGAGTGGCGTTCAAGCTCAGGGCGTTCTCGAGGAGCGCACGGAACGCGTCGGCACGATCGACGATGCGCAGCGTGTGATCGAGCACGTCGCGCAGGTTCCGCTGCAGCTCGATGTCGACCTGATACTTGTCGGAGCCCCGCAGCAGCCCTTCGACCATGCCGACGAGGGGGCGCGTGGCGCGCTGGAAGTTGATGACTTCGCGGGAGAGCTCGTAGATGCGCCGTGACACGGCTTCGTCACCGGCGAAGATCTGGTCCTCGATCTCGTCGATGTCGTTCTCGAGGCCGGCGATCACCGGTCCGTACTCGTCGACGACCTCATCGAGGATCGCGTACAGCACGGCCTCCGGCCCCATCGCCAGCAGCTCGGGCGTCGACTCGAGCCGCCGGCGGACGGTCGCGAGGCCCGGTGTCTCGGCATGACGGATCGTGACGACGAAGTCCTTGCCGACGAACATGTGCAGCTCGCCGAACTCGACCACCTCGGTGTCATCGAGATAACGGGCCGGACGAAGGACGACGAACAGCGTGTCGCCATAGCGTTCCAGCTTGGCGCGCTGGTGTCCGGCCAGGGCGTCCTCGACCGCGAGCGGATGCAGCGAGAACTCCTCGGCGATGGAGTGCACCTCGGCGGGGCTCGGGCGGTACAGCCCGATCCACGCCATGCCGTCGTGCTCGCGCATGGTCTCATAGGTATCGGTCAGGTCGGCGGGGTTGCCGGCACGGTGGCCGTCGACGTAGACGGCGTTGTCGATGAGAGCGGTCATGATTCACCTCGATCACTGGCGTTGACGCGACGCGGATCGGCGTCGCGGTGGGCGCGCATGCGCGCGTTCACGCCACCGCCTGCTCGCGAGGTTCAGCGCATCGAGATGCCGACCAGCGAAGCATGAGCGGTGGCGCGGCGACTATCACTGGACATCGCGCATCACCTGCCTTCGGGTCGGTTCGGGGCCGGATCGGCCTCCTGAAGGGTACACCACCGTCCTGGTCCTGCTGAGCGACCAGACCAGCGCGGCAGCGGCCAGCATCGCGCAGAGGAGCCCTACGATGTGCAGCCACAGCGACGCGATACCGCGTTCGGGCAGCAGGAAGCCGTACGGAACCCAGCCGTCGGTGACCCCGCGCAGCAGCACGACGGTCAACCACAGCACGGGATACGGCAGTACGACCCAGATCATCCGCCAGGCGAGGGGCCGGCGATCGGGGGCGAGGATCCAGTCCGCCAGCACGAGGATCGGCAAGGCGATGTGCAGCGCCGCGCTCACCCAGGGAGGTGCGGATCCGGTTCCCGGCACCAGGACGTTGTAGATCACGCCTACGACGACGAGATACGTCGCCGCCATGGCGCGCAGCAGGACGAGCCCGCCCCGGAGCGGACGGCCCCGCAGGTTCGTGACGCCGGCGAGGATGAGCACGACACCGGTGAACAGCGTCGTCTGATTCGTGAAGTATCCGAAGTAGTCGAACGGGTTGCTGTCGCCGACGGCGATACGCAGTGCATAGGCGTACGCGAGGATGCCGATCGCGAGTGCACCGACCGCCACGCGTGCAGTTCCGATGGCCTGCGATGCTCTCGAAGAAGACACGCCGTCAGCATATGCGGCACACCCAGGGGGTCAGCCAGCAGTGGGTGACATCCGGGTCGATGCGCGCCAGACTCGTCGCATGGGCGCCTGGGTGCTGCACGTCGACATGGACCAGTTCATCGCTGCGGTCGAGGTCCTGCGCCGGCCCGAGCTCGCGGGACTTCCCGTGATCGTCGGCGGCAGAGGCGACCCGACCGAGCGGGCGGTCGTGTCCACGGCATCCTATGAGGCGAGAGCCTTCGGCATCGGATCCGGGATGCCGTTGAAGATCGCCGCGCGCAAGGCACCGCCGGAGGCGGTCTTCCTGCCGGTCGACCACGCGGCGTACGAGCAGGCCTCCCACGAAGTGATGGCCGCGTTGCGGGCGCTCCCCGGAGTCGTCCTGGAGATCATCGGGTGGGACGAGTGCTTCCTCGGGGTCGAGACCGACGACCCGGAAGCAGTCGCGCGCCAGGCGCAGGATGCCGTGTTCGAAGCGACCGGTCTGCACTGCTCCGTGGGCGTCGGCGACAACAAGATCAGAGCCAAGATCGCCACCGAGTTCGGCAAGCCGCGGGGAATGTTCCGGCTGACGCGGGAGAACTGGTTCGACGTGATGGGGGAGAAGCCCACGCGGGACCTGTGGGGAGTGGGGCCCAAGGTGCAGAAGCGGCTCGCCGAGCACGGGATCAGGACGGTGCGGGAGCTGGCGGACTCCGATGAGTCCGAGGTCGTCGCGGAGTTCGGTCCGAAGATGGGCGTCTGGTATCACGGGCTCGGCTCGGGGAAGGGCCCCGACGTCGTCGACGACACCCCATGGGTCGCCCGCAGTCACAGCCGGGAGACGACGTTCCAGCAGAATCTCGTCACGGACGCTGAGGTCGTCGATGCCGTGCGGGCGCTGGCCGGCCAGGCGTTCGCGGACTGCGCGGCCGAGGGGCGACCTGTGATCCGCGTGCACCTGAAAGTGCGATATGCACCGTTCGAGACGAAGACGTTCGGCCGCAAGCTCGCCGCGCCGACCGTGGATCGCGAGGATGTCGTGGCCGCCGCCGTCGCGCTCGCCGCGACGCTCGACGAGGGGCGGGAGATCCGGTTGCTGGGGGTCCGCGCGGAGATGGCGATGCCGGAAGCGGAGGACCCGATCGAGAGGACTCCCGTTCGCGGCCGGATCTGACGTAACGCGCTCGTGACGCGCGCGATGCGGCGCCGCAACACCACCTGCCTAGCCTTCAGAGCAGGAACGCAGGCGCCGTGAGCGCCAGGAGGAGTTGACACGAGATGATCTCGAAGCAGGATGCCGGTGAACTGATCGAGGAGCGCCGTGCTCGGGCCGGCCTCAGCTGGCGCACACTGGCCGACCGGTTGGATGTTCCGCCGGTCTGGTTGGCTGCCGCAGCGCTCGGGATGCATCCGCTGACCCCCGGACAGGCCGAAGAACTCGGCTACGCACTGGATCTGGATGACGAGCTGATCGCGGCGCTGGTCAGACAACCCAATCGTGCCGCGGCATCCGATGTCTCCAGCGACCCGACCATCTACCGCTTCCACGAGCTGGTGCAGGTGTACGGACCTGCCCTGAAGTCGCTCATCCACGACGAGTTCGGCGACGGAATCATGAGCGCCATCAACTGCAGCGTCTCGTTCGACCGGGTGCCGCATCCGGATGGCGACCGTGTGGTGATCACGATCGACGGGAAATTCCTGCCGTACGCCTGGGTGTCGGGTACGGACTGATTTCGCCTTGCGTGTCCTGTCGTGCAGGCGAGACGCTTGACCCATGGCGATCTCGGAAACTGATCTTGTCCACCTGCGGCGATGCGTGGAGCTGGCGCGTGAGGCGCTCGAGGACGGCGACGAGCCGTTCGGATCCGTGCTGGTGTCGGCCGGCGGCGAGGTGCTGTTCGAGGATCGCAATCGTGTGAAGGACGGCGATGCCACGCGGCATCCGGAGTTCGAGATCAGCCGCTGGGCTGCTGCTCACCTGAGTCCGACCGAACGTGCGACCGCCGTCGTCTACACATCCGGGGAGCACTGTCCGATGTGCTCGGCGAGCCACGGCTGGGTCGGGCTGGGGCGCATCGTCTATGCGGGCTCGACCGAGCAGCTGCTGGCCTGGGCGGCCGAGCGCGGTGTGCCGGCGGGGCCTGTGGCGCCGCTGCCGATTCAGGAGATCGTGCCGGAGGTCGTCGTCGACGGTCCTGCGCTCGTCTTCGCGGACGAGCTGAGGGCGTTGCATGAACGCCGGTGGGAGCGCGACGGGGTGTAGACGTCAGGCTCCCACCGGCGACGGCTCAGAACTTCAGCAGCACCTTGCCGATACGGCCCGCCGTGTTGCTCGCGCGCACGGCGTCCGCGGCATCAGCGGCGTCGAAGATCCCGGCGACCGGCAGCGTGAGCGTTCCGTCGGAGACGCGCTGGATCAGCTCGCCGAAGAGAGCGCCCTTGGTCGCGGCATCCATCGTCTGGCTGACTTTGCTTCCCCAGAAGCCCTTGACCGTGGCCTGCTTGAAGATGACGTCGCCGGATGCGATCTCCATGACCGGCGAGCTCATGGCGCCGAAGGCGACGAGCGTGCCGTTCTCGGCAAGCAGCGACAGGACGTGTCCGGATGCCGCGCCACCGACCGAGTCGACGCCGGCGACGATCGGGGCGCCGCCGGTGAGCTTCGCCGCCTGCTCGCGCCAGTCGTCCTGATCAGTGGAGATGACGTTCTCGATGCCCTGGGAACGGAGCTCCTCGATGCCCTCCGCGCGTCGGACGAGACCGAGGACGTTGACGCCACGCGCCTTGCCGAGCTGCGCGAGCATGCGGCCGACGGCGCCGTTCGCCGCGTTCTGGACGATCCAGTCGCCCTCGTTCACCTCGAGGAACTGCAGCAGGCTGATCGTGCTGAAGGGCATCGAGATCAGCTGGGCGGCGGCCTCATCGGGCAGGGCCTCCGGCACGGGGATGAGCCCGGCCGCGCTCGTGACGATGTACTCCGCCCAGGCTCCGAACGCTCCGCCGCTGGCGACGCGCTGTCCGACGGCGAGGCTCTCGACGCCGTCGCCGAGGGCATCCACGATGCCGAGGGCCTCGGTTCCGGATGCCGCGGGCAGCTCGGGCTTGAAGCCGTATGTCCCGCGAATCGTCCAGATGTCGTGATTGTGGATGGGGGAGAGCACGATCCGCAGACGGACCTGGCCGGGGCCTGGTTCCGGCATCAGGCGGTCTTCGACGACGAGGACGTCCTCCGCCGGGCCGAACGTGTGGTGGATGAGAGCGCGCATCAGTCCTCCGAGACCGTGATGGCGACGTCGATGTTTCCACGCGTCGCGTTCGAATAGGGGCAGACCTGATGCGCGGCATCCGCCAGCGCCTGAGCCTGATCGTGGGGGAGGTCGGGGATGACGACCTCGAGCTGCACGGCGAGGCCGTACCCACCGGCGCCGTTGGCGCCGATCTGCACGCGAGCGCCCACCGATGAGTCGGCGATCGAGACCTTCTGCGCCCGGGCCACGGTCTGCAGCGCAGAGTGGAAGCACGCGGCGTAGCCTGCGGCGAAGAGCTGCTCGGGGTTGGCGCCGTCGCCGGAGCCGCCCATCTCCTTGGGGATGGCGAGATCCAGGTCGAGTCGGCCTTCGCTCGTGGCGACGCGGCCGTTGCGGCCGGCGCCGGTGGCGACGGCTTCGGCGGTGTACAGGGCTTCCATCGTGTGGATTCCTTCTTCCTGTGTTCGTGGACGGGGTCAGTTCGTGGCAGCGGGTGTGCCCGCCTGGAGCAGAGCGGTCAGCTCTTGCAGTTCTGCGATGAGGCGGCGGCGGTGGGCATCGTCATGGATGCCGGCGAGCTCGGCGACCTGCGCGCGGATGGGGGCGAGTTCGGCACGCAGTGCCTGGCCATCGTCGGTGAGTTGCACCGTGACGACGCGTTCGTCGATCGTGCTGCGCGTCTTGGTGACGAGTCCGGCCTGCTCGAGGCGGCGGACCAGCGGAGAGAGAGTTCCGGAGTCGAGCTGCATGGCGTCGCCCAGAGAGCCGATGGTCTGCTCGCCCTCGTTCCAGAGGACGGCGAGCACGAGGTACTGCGGATAGGTGAGCTTCCATGGCGCGAGCAGCGTCCGGTACACCTGGGTCGTCGCGCGTGCCGCCGAGTAGAGGGAGAAGCACACCATCTCGTCTGTGATGCTCATGTCTCAATAGTTGCACGCAATTGAGTTGTGTACAACTCAATTGACCTGCTCGTTCCGGTCGCACTTTCTGCCGTTCTGGATGCCGCACCCCGTTCCGGTCGCAGAAAATGTCGCTTTGGGACGGTCAGAACAGCAGAAACTGCGACTTGAACGCGTCGTCCAGACGCTTTGCCGTGAGGCCCCGGGATGATCGTGGGACGACGATGAACCGCGTCAGAGCGTGTTCCACAACCGCCTGATCGTGTCGGCGCGTGCAGCGAGCGAGTCGCGATCGAGGAACACCGGCGGACAGTGCGAAGGCGATGAACCGCATGGCGTCATCGAACCTGCCGACACGCTGCCAATGATCGACGGTGATGCGGGCGGTCATCGGCATCGGAAGCGCGGTGAGATCGGCATCCATCCCGAACCAGGCGAGCACCCCCTCTTCGCAGTGCTCCGGGACGACGGCATCATCGTGAAGCTCTGCGGTGAAGTAGTACGTGACGCGCAACTCGTCCGGCAGTTCTCGGGTGGCGACGTATCGGAGTCGTAGTCCGACGATCTGGTCCGGAGTGATCGCCAGTTCTTCGCGGAGTTCGCGGAATGCGCCCTGAACTGGCGCCGAGCTCTCGGCATCCTCGATGTGCCCACCGATCCCGACCCACGACGTGTCGATCACCCGCGAGCCCTCGCGCCGCAGGAGGAGGATCTGCGCGTCGCGCTCAAGAAGGATCGACGTCATCTGGCGTACGCGCGGTCCGGCGACATCACTCATGGTCGTCGATCTTATGAGGAATCACGGAGACGCGAAGAGGGCCGTCCGGATGGACGGCCCTCTTCGCGAATGTGCCCCCGACAGGAGTCGAACCTGCGACCTACGGTACCGGAAACCGGCGCTCTATCCACTGAGCTACGGAGGCGTACCGAACGACGATATCACTGCTCGGGCACGGTCTCCGACCCGACCGGCGCGCTCGTCAGCTCTCCGCCGAACTCGGCGAGGGCTTCGACGACCTTCTCCGCGAGGTACTGGTGGCCGGCGGTGGACGGATGCTTGCGTCCGAGGTCCACATCGATCACGTCGAGGTAGTTGTCGGGGGTGATCCACTCCCGCGCGATGGGGGAGATGTACCACCAGCCGCGCGAGGCTGCGAGTTCGCCGAGATCCACATCGATGCGCGCCGTCCCCTCGCCGACGGGCAGTTCGTGCGGTGCCGGACCCAGGACGACGATCGCGGCATCCGGATACAGGCCAGCGAGCGCATCCCACGCCGCGTTCACGGCATCCCGGTAGCCGGCCTCGCCCTGCAGGCGGTCGTTGATCGATCCCTGGATGATCACGAGATCCGGGTCGAGCCCGGGGTTCAACGCGGCGATGCGCTCGCCGAAGGCCGGGCCGTCGAGTCCTGGCTTGAGGTAGCCGCTGCCTCGGACGCCCTTGACCACCGATTCGCCGTTCAGGAGGCCCCCGAGTCGGTAGGCGTAGCCGTGCGTGAACGGTGCCGCTGCGGACCCGTAGGTCCACGAGTCGCCGAACACGAGCACGACCGGATGCTCGGGCAGCGCGAGCGGCGCCGGTTCGGCGACCATGGCCGCATCGCCGGCACCGATCGGAGCAGCCTCCGGCAACGGCGCCCATGGTCGCCACAGCCCGAGAAGGAGCACCGAGACGGCCACCAGGACCAGCGCGCAGAACGCGAGAACGCGCCCTCGGTGCGCGCGGGAAGCCAGGTTCATGGCATGAGAGTAGATCACGATCAGCCCAGCGCAAATTCCGACCCGGTCGGAGCCGTAAACTGGGGTCGCTATGAACCCCGACACCCTCGCCGCAGCCCTCCTCAACGTCGTCACTCCGATCGCGGCATCCCTGCGACCGGATGAGGCCCTGAACCTCACGGAATCCGACGTCGTGCTGGAGCGTCCGCGCAACCGCGATCACGGCGATTGGGCATCCAACCTGGCGATGCGCCTCGCGAAGCCGCTCGGGACCAACTCCCGCGCCCTCGCCGAGCAGATCGCGACCGCGCTCGCCGATGTCGCCGGCGTCGCGAGCGCCGAGGTCGCCGGCCCGGGCTTCATCAACATCCGTCTCGAGGCTGGTGCCGCCGGCGTCCTGGCGAAGACGATCGTCGACGCAGGTGCGGCGTACGGATCCAACGACTCGCAGACGGGTGTCAGCGTCAACGTCGAGTTCGTCTCGGCGAACCCGACCGGTCCGCTGCACATCGCGCACACCCGCTGGGCGGCCCTCGGCGATTCGATCGTGCGTCTGCTGCTGGCCAGCGGCGCGAACGCGGTGCGCGAGTACTACATCAACGACGCCGGCGCGCAGATGGAGCGCTTCGCGCTGTCCATCGTCGCCGCGGCCAAGGGAGAGCCGACCCCTGAGGGCGGCTACCCGGGCGAGTACATCTCCGCTCTGGCGGGGAGGGTGGTCGAGGCGCGCCCCGACCTGCTCGGCCTTCCCGAGAACGAACAGCTCGTCGTCGCCCGCGACCTCGCCTACGAGTACCAGCTCGCCGAGATCAAGAACTCGCTCGAGAAGTTCAACGTGCCGTTCGACGTGTGGTTCTCCGAGCGCACGCTGCACGCGAAGGATGCCGAGGGTTCGAGCCTCATCGACCAGGCTGTCGACCGCCTGCGCGAGCAGGGCCACGTCTTCGACGAGGAGGGCGCCGTCTGGGTGCGCACCACCGACTTCGGCGACGACAAGGACCGCGTCATCCGCCGCTCGAACGGGGAGTACACGTACTTCGCCGCCGACGCCGCCTACTACCTGAGCAAGGGCGACCGAGGGTTCGAGAACAAGATCTACCTGCTCGGCGCCGACCACCACGGCTACGTGCACCGCCTGAAGGCGATCGCAGGTGCCGCCGGTGAGGATCCCGAGAAGAACATCCAGGTGCTCATCGGTCAGATGGTGTCGATCAACGGTGCTCGCCTCAGCAAGCGCGCCGGGAACATCATCGAGATGGACGATCTGCTGGACTGGCTCGGCACCGACGCGTTGCGCTACTCCCTGGAGCGCTCCCCGGCGGACTCGCCGCTGGACCTCGACCCTGAGCTGCTGCAGAAGCGCACCAACGACAACCCGGTGTTCTACGTGCAGTACGCGCATGCCCGCACGCACAACGTCGCACGCAACGCCGCTGACTCCGGCGTCGACCGCAGCGAGTTCGTGCCCGAGACGCTCACGCACGAGACCGAGTCCGCGCTGCTGGGCGCCCTGCAGGAGTTCCCGCGCATCGTGGCTTTCGCCGCTCAGGTCCGAGAGCCGCACCGCATCGCGCGCTACCTCGAGGAGCTCGCCGGCCTCTACCACCGCTGGTACGACAACTGCCGCGTCATCCCGCAGGGCGACGACCCGACCGAGAGCGTGCACCGCACGCGTCTGTGGCTGAACGACGCCGCCGGACAGGTCTTCCGCAACGGGCTCGACCTGCTCGGCGTCTCCGCGCCGGAGCGCATGTAGTCCGGGCGACCGGCCGAAAGGGATCATGAGCGACGACAACCGCACCGAGCCGTATCCGGACCTCTCGATCGAGCATCCGACCCTCGTGATCCCCGGAAAAGTGGATGCCGCGGCAATCGCACCGAAGCCGAAGCGCAAGCGCTGGCCGTGGATCGTCGGCGGTGTCGTCGTGGTCCTCATCGTGCTCGTCGTGGCGGCCGAGCTGATCGCGCGCGCGGTGCTGCCCGGTATCGCCCGCGGCATCGTGATCGACCAGCTCGATCTCCCGGCCGACCAGCAACTCGACGTGCAGGCGGAAGGCGTCCTGCTGCCGCAGCTGATCGCAGGGAATCTGACCGAGCTGAAGCTCTCCACCGATGCCGTGACCATCGGCGACATCACGGGCGCCGTCGACGTCACCGCGCTGGGCGTCCCGCTGCGCGGCGGCGATCTGGAATCGGCGAGCGGGACGGTCCGGATCGATCAGGAGCAGTTCCAGTCGCTTCTCGAGCACACGGATCTGCCCATCGATTCGCTCACGTTCGAAGAACCGGACGTCACGGCCGCTGGGTCCGTCCCCGTGCTCGGCTTCGGTCTGCCGGTCGCCCTTACGGCGACACCAGGCGCAGAGGGCGGAGAACTCACGCTCACCCCGGTCAGACTGCTCATCGGGGGAGTGGAGCTGAACGCCGACGAGGTATCGGATCGGCTGGGCGAGCTCGGTTCGCGCCTGACGGAGACCCAGCACATTTGCATCGCGGATCAGCTGCCGGCCGGACTCACGCTCACGGGACTGACGATCGAGGGCACCGAGGCCGTCGCGGACCTGTCCGTCGCCGGAGGAATCGTCTCGGATCCTGCGTTGCAGGAGAACGGCGTCTGCGAGTAGATCTCACTCCTTAGACTCGGAGGATGCCGCCTCCCTGGCGGCCTTCAGCGCGGTCACTGCGACGGCGACGTCGTGCTCAGCTCTCTGGACGCGACGCTGTGCGAACGTGCTGGCGCCGAATCGTGCGCTGACCCGATCCTCGGACTCCTCGATGCCGGTGACGACGTATGCGCAGGCGATCAGGATCACCTGCGTCGAGAAGTTCATCCAGATCAACAGCGCCAGCAGCGACGCGAAGGTCGCGAGCAGAGGATTGGATGCCGCGCCGCCGACGAACAGGGTCGACAGCTCCTGCAGGACGATGAGGCCGATCGCGCCGAGGAACGCACCGGGCCACAGTGCGCGTCCCGGCGCGCGGCGTCCGGAGAGCAGGACGAAGACACCGGCGATCAGCCCGGCGTCGAGCGCGAAGACGACGAGAAGCGACACCGCTCGGACACCCCACTCGGCTCCGACGGAACCGCTCTGGATGCCCAGCAGTCCGGTCAGCCACGTGATGCCGAGCCGCCCCAGTGCGGTGAGCACGGCCGCGGCCAGGAAGGCGGCGCCGATGCCCACTGCGAGCAGCAGATTGCGCAGCACGACCCACACGATGAAGACGTCGGCTGTCACGGTGTCGGCGATGGTGCGCACGGCGGTTCGCAGCGACCCGACGGCGCCGAGCGCCGCACCGACCAGTGCGACGGTCGAGATGATGCTCGCGAGCGACAGTCCGGCGGGAACGGCGATCTCCTCGGGGTCTGCGATGACGCCGTCTTCGCCGAACAGGCCGGGGATCGCGGCGTCCACCGAGGCGACGAGAGCGGCCCACGCCTGCGGATTGTCCGCGAGCCAGACCGTGGCGAGCGAGAAGCCCAGCAGAACCCCGGCGAACACGCTGAAGAGTGCGCGATACGTGACGCTGTCTGCCAGCATGGCGCCGCGTCGTTCGACGTACAGCAGTACCGCCCGCACGAGCCGGCGCTGCAGCGCCCAGGCGGTGACGTGTTCGACCGTCTTCATGCCGCAACCGTACGGCACCGTCCGGACGCGACGCAGGGGGCTTGCCCGCAGCACGACCGATCGAGTACCGCTGCGGAACACAACGTCACCATGACGGAGCCCGATGAGTCGTTGCCCTAGAATCGGGGGCAACCTCGCCGTGCGTCTCTTCGCCCGAGAACCCGAACCCACGATTGGTCCGCTGTGCTTCCCCCCGCCGATTCACTCGCCCCTGACTGGCTCCACGTGCCGGAGGACGCCAACGATCTCGCCCCCGGTGTGTGGCCGGCATCCGCCGTCCGGGATGAAACCGGACAGCTCCGCATCGCGGGCCTCGGCGCCGCCGAGATCGTGCGCACGTACGGTTCGCCGGTGCTCGTGCTCGACGAGGACGAGGTGCGAACCAGGGCGCGTGCGTTCCACGACGCGTTCGCCGCTGCGACAGCCGAGCACGGTACGACGGCCCGGGTCTACTACGCGGGCAAGGCGTTCCTCTCCACCGCCGTCGCGCGGTGGGTCACGGACGAGGGTCTGAACGTCGACGTCTGCACGCGCGGCGAGCTCGAGGTCGCGCTCGCGGCAGGCGTGGAGCCCGGGCGCATCGGCTTCCACGGGAACAACAAGTCGGTCTCCGAGCTCGAGCGGGCGGTCGAGGTCGGGGTCGGCACGATCATCGTCGACAGCCTCATCGAGATCGAGCGGCTCGGCGCGATCACCGCCCGCACCGGCGCCGTGCAGAGCATCCTGATCCGTGTGAACAGCGGCGTGCACGCCGAGACCCATGACTTCCTCGCGACGGCGCACGAAGACCAGAAGTTCGGCTTCGCCTTCCCGGATGCCGAGGCCGCCGCCGCCCGCATCCGAGAGATCGACGGACTGCGGCTGCTCGGACTGCACTGCCACATCGGATCGCAGATCTTCGGCGTCGCGGGGTTCCGCGAGTCGGCCGGCCGCGTGCTCGAGCTGCACGAGCGACTGCGAGCCGGAGGAGAGCTGCCGCTGCTGAACCTCGGCGGCGGCTTCGGCATCGCCTACACCCGCGTGGACGACCCGACACCGATCTCCGACCTCGCCGCCGAGATCGTGGACGCCGTCGCGGCGGGCTGCGCCGTCCGCGGCATCCCGCTCCCCGAACTCGCTTTCGAACCCGGCCGTGCGATCGTCGGCACGGCCGGAGTCACCCTCTACGAGATCGGCACGACCAAGGACGTCACGCTCGACGCGGGAGCACGCCGCTACGTCAGCGTCGACGGCGGGATGAGCGACAACGCCCGCCCTGCCCTGTACGGTGCGCAGTTCTCGGCACGGCTCGCATCGCGCGCCGGCGGTGGCGATCCCGTGCTCGTCCGCGTCGTCGGAAAGCACTGCGAATCCGGTGACATCGTCGTCGATCACGAGTACCTGCCCGATGATCTGGCGCCCGGCGATCTGCTCGCGGTGCCGGCCACGGGTGCGTACTGCGCTTCGCTGGCCAGCAACTACAACCACGTCCCGCGCCCCGCGGTCGTCGCCGTGTCCCGCGGCACGTCCCGGGTGATCGTGCGCGGCGAGACGATCGACGACCTGCTTGCCCGGGATGCCGGTGTCACCGGCATCCGCACCGCTGACGGCGGGGCCTCCGGCTCCGCAGAAGGAGAACGATGACCCGCGGGAACGATCCGGCACAGTATCGAACGCTTCGAGTGGCGCTGCTCGGCGCCGGAGCCGTGGGGTCGCAGGTCGCCTCCCTGCTGCTGCGGCACGGAGATGAGCTGGCGGACAGGGCCGGTGCTCGCCTCGAGCTGGCGGGGATCGCCGTGCGCAATCCGGACGCGGCTCGCGACGTCGAACTCCCGCGCGAGCTGATCACGACGGATGCCGAGAGCCTGATCCTCGGCAGCGACATCGTGATCGAGCTGATGGGCGGCATCGAGCCTGCCCGCACCCAGGTGCTGACCGCCCTGGGCTCCGGCGCCGATGTCGTCACCGCCAACAAGGCTCTGCTGGCGTCGCACGGCCCGGAGCTCTTCGAGGCGGCCGACCAGGTCGGAGCCTCGGTGTACTACGAGGCGGCTGCGGCAGGTGCCATTCCCATCATCCGGCCGCTGCGCGATTCGCTCGCCGGCGATCGGGTCGTGCGCATCATGGGCATCGTCAACGGCACCACGAACTACATCCTCGACCGCATGGACACCGAGGGAGCCGACTTCGACGACGTGCTCGCCGATGCGCAGCGACTGGGCTACGCCGAAGCGGATCCGACCGCGGATGTCGAGGGCTACGATGCTGCGCAGAAGGCGGCGATCCTCGCGAGTCTGGCCTTCCACACCACCGTCCCGCTGGATGCGGTGCACCGCGAGGGCATCACCGGCATCAGCGCGGGAATGATCCAGCAGGCGCGCGACGCCGGCTACGTCATCAAGCTCCTCGCGGTGTGCGAGCGCCTCACGGTCGACGGCGTCGAGTCCATCTCGGTGCGCGTCTATCCGGCGCTCGTCGCCCGCAGCCACCCGCTCGCCTCGGTGCACGGTGCGAACAACGCGGTGTTCGTCGAGGCGGAGGCGGCCGGCTCGCTGATGTTCTACGGAGCAGGTGCCGGTGGAGTGCAGACCGCGTCCGCCGTGCTCGGCGACGTCGTGTCGGCGGCCCGCCGCCACATCGCCGGCGGCGTCGGGGTCGGCGAATCCACGAGGGCGAATCTGCCCATCGTGCCCATCGCGCACGTCACCACGCGCTACCAGATCACGCTCGAGGTCGAGGACCAGCCGGGTGTGCTCGCCCGGGTCGCCGGCCTCCTCAGCGAGGGCGACGTCTCGGTCGCGACGGTCGTGCAGACCACGGAAGGCGAAGGCACCGCTCGGCTCGTGATCGGCACGCACCGCGCCTCTGAGGGCGCGCTCAGCACCACGGTCGAGCGCCTCGCGGCGAGCGATGTCGTCGACCGGGTGATCGCTGTGCTGCGCGTCGAGGGGGAGTGAGATGACCTCGATCGTCGTCCGCGTCCCGGCGACCAGCGCCAATCTCGGTCCCGGTTTCGACACGCTCGGCCTCGCGCTGAGCGTGTACGACGAACTCGTCGTCACGCCGCTGTCGGATGACCGCCTCGAGATCGAGGTCTCCGGCACCGGAGCGGACGAGATCGCCCGAGACGAATCGAACCTCGTCTATCGCTCGATCGCGCATGTGTATGCGGATGCCGGTCGCGAGGTCCCCGGGCTGCGCATCGTCGCGCGCAACGGCGTGCCGCACGGCCGCGGACTCGGCTCCTCGGGCGCGGCCGTCGCCGCCGGCGTGCTCGCCGCGCAGGGATTGCTCTCGGGCGTCGCCGAGCTCGACGATGACGCGCTGCTGCGCCTGGCGACCGAGCTCGAGGGCCATCCGGACAACGTCGCCCCCGCGCTGTTCGGCGGGCTGACGATCGCGTGGACGGGCGAAGACGGCCCGCGGCACAAGAAGCTGCAGGTGCACCGCGGCGTCGCGCCGCTCGTGCTGGTGCCGGAGCACACCGTTTCGACGACGCTCGCCCGCTCGCTGCAGCCGATGCAGGTACCTCGCGAGGATGCCGTGTTCAACGTCTCGCGGTCGGCACTGCTGATCGCGGCGTTGACGCAGAGCCCCGAACTGCTGCTGGACGCGACCGCCGATCGCCTGCACCAGGACTACCGCGCCCAGGCCATGCCGGAGACGTACGCACTCGTGCAGGCACTGCGGCAGGCGGGCTTCGCCGCTGTCGTCTCGGGCGCCGGACCCAGTGTCCTGGTGCTGTGCGACGGCCCCGGCCGACGCCTCGAGGCCGTCGATGTGGCGACCGGGGTCACGGACACCCCGTGGGACGCCGTCATGCCGGCCGTCGATGTGCGGGGTGGTACAGTAAAGGAACGAGCGGAGGGGTCCGCGTAGTTTCGTGAATCTGGCCCCCATCGCAATCTGCGAATTCCGTACGTCACATCCAGAGCCTTCATCGTTCTGGCCTACGAGCGCCAAGCGCCCGTGCGTACGAACGTGCACGGCACCCGTCGTGCGCGGCTGACGCTCACATCCCACGACATATAAGGGAGTACTCGTGGAGAATTTCTCCGAGACCCAGAACGACCAGCCCGCAGCGGCGTCCGCGCCTGCTGCCGAGGCACCCGCGGCTGACGCATCCGCCGCGGCCGAGACCAAGGCGCCGGCGCGCAAGCGCGCACCGCGTCGCGCGACGACCGCGACGGCCGCCGCCAAGGCTGCAGCTGCCGAGGCGACCGCAGAGGCACCGGCAGCCGCCGCGCCCGTGGCCGACGCGGCCCCTGAGGCCGAGGCAGCGCCCAAGACGCCGCGTCGCAGCCGTGCCAAGAAGGCGGATGCTCCGGCATCCGACGCTCCTGCCGCGGATGCACCCGCAGCCGCACCCGCTTCCGACGCACCCGCAGCCGAAGGCGATGCGCCCGCAGCGGCGCCGAAGGGCCGCAAGCGCCCGGCCAAGAAGGCGCCGGCTGCCGCCGAGGCTCCTGCCGAGGCAACCGCCGACGCGAAGAGCGACGCCAAGGCCGAGACGCCCCAGAGCGACGCGAACGCGAACGACGGCGCGAAGGACGACTCCGCCAGCGATGCGCCGAAGCAGAACGGTTCGGACGCCGACTCCGCCGGTGACAACGGCGAAGAGGGCTCCGGCCGCAGCCGCAGCCGCAGCCGAAGCCGGAACCGCGGCCGCAGCGGCAACGCCCAGAACGGCAACGCCCAGAACGGCAACGCCCAGAACGGCGGTTCGCAGAACGGCAACGCGCAGGAGCAGCAGGCTCCGGCCGATGACGAGCAGTCCTCGGGCCGCAACCGTCAGCGCAACAAGCGCCGCGGCGCCGCGAACACCACGTCCGACGAGTTCGACACCGAGATCGGCGAGGACGACGTCCTGATCCCGATCGCCGGAATCCTCGACGTCCTCGACAACTACGCCTTCGTGCGCACGTCGGGGTATCTCGCCGGTGCCAGCGACGTCTACGTGTCGCTCGGCCAGGTCAAGAAGTACAACCTGCGCAAGGGCGACGCGGTCGTCGGTGCGATCAAGCAGCCCCGCGAGGGCGAGCAGCAGGGACGCCAGAAGTACAACGCTCTGGTGAAGGTCGACTCGATCAACGGCCTCTCGGTCGAGGACGCGGCCACGCGTGTCGAATTCGGCAAGCTCACGCCGCTGTACCCGCAGGAGCGTCTGCGTCTGGAGACCGCTCCCGAGAAGCTGACCCAGCGCATCATCGATCTGGTCGCCCCGATCGGCAAGGGCCAGCGCGGCCTGATCGTCGCGCCCCCCAAGGCCGGCAAGACGATCGTCCTGCAGCAGATCGCGAACGCGATCTCGCAGAACAACCCCGAGGTCCACCTCATGGTCGTCCTCGTCGACGAGCGCCCCGAAGAGGTCACCGACATGCAGCGTTCGGTGAAGGGCGAGGTCATCGCCTCGACCTTCGACCGTCCGGCCGAGGACCACACCACGGTCGCCGAGCTCGCGATCGAGCGCGCCAAGCGTCTGGTCGAGCTGGGCCGCGACGTCGTCGTGCTGCTCGACTCGATCACGCGTCTCGGTCGTGCCTACAACATCTCGGCTCCGGCATCCGGCCGTGTGCTCACCGGCGGCGTCGACGCATCCGCGCTGTACCCGCCCAAGCGCTTCTTCGGCGCTGCGCGCAACATCGAGAACGGCGGATCCCTCACGATCCTCGCCACGGCGCTCGTCGAGACCGGATCCAAGATGGACGAGGTCATCTTCGAGGAGTTCAAGGGCACCGGCAACAGCGAGCTGCGCCTGTCGCGTCAGCTGGCGGACAAGCGCATCTTCCCGGCGGTGGACGTCAACGCGTCCAGCACCCGTCGCGAGGAGATGCTGCTGAGCTCCGACGAGGTCCAGATCACCTGGAAGCTGCGTCGCGCGCTGGCCGGCCTCGACACCCAGCAGGCGCTCGAGGTCGTCCTCGGCAAGCTCAAGGAGACCCACTCGAACGTGGAGTTCCTCGTCCAGATGCAGAAGTCGATCCCCGCACCTGCCACGGGCTCCAGCCACGGGCACGAGAACAACATCCGCTGAGTCCGTCGAGCTGACCGAAGTGTTCGAGTCCGTCCAGGCACTCATCGACGAGCACCGCCGGGTCCAGGAGGAGCTCTCCGACCCGGCGGTGCACGCCGACGCCGCCCGCGCCAAGCGCGTGAACCGGCGCTACGCAGAGCTCTCGAAGATCGTCGCAGCCCACGAGACGTGGATCGCGGCATCCGAGGATCTGGATGCCGCACGCGAACTGGCACGTGAGGACGACGCCTTCGCGGCCGAGATCCCCGAGCTCGAGGCGGCCGTGGCGCAGACGCAGGAGAAGCTCCGGCGCCTGCTGATCCCGCGCGACCCCGACGACGCCCGTGACGTGATCATGGAGATCAAGGCGGGGGAGGGCGGCGCCGAATCGGCGCTGTTCGCCGCCGACCTGCTGCGCATGTACGTGCAGTACGCGGCATCCAAGGGGTGGAAGACCGAGCTCCTGGAACGCAACGAATCCGACCTCGGCGGTTACAAGGACGTCCAGGTCGCGATCAAGGGTTCGTCGACGGACCCCGCGCAGGGCGTCTGGGCGCACCTGAAGTACGAGGGCGGCGTGCACCGGGTGCAGCGCGTGCCGGCGACCGAGTCGCAGGGGCGCATCCACACCTCGACCACCGGAGTCCTCGTGTTCCCCGAGGTCGACGAGCCCGAAGAGATCCAGATCGACCAGAATGATCTGAAGATCGATGTCTTCCGCTCCTCCGGACCCGGCGGGCAGTCGGTCAACACGACCGACTCGGCCGTGCGGATCACGCACCTGCCGACCGGCATCGTCGTGTCCATGCAGAACGAGAAGTCTCAGCTGCAGAACCGCGAAGCAGGCATGCGCGTTCTCCGCGCGCGGTTGCTCGCCAGACAGCAGGAGGAGCTGGATGCCGTGGCATCCGACGCCCGCAAGTCGCAGATCCGCACGATGGATCGCTCCGAGCGGATCCGCACGTACAACTTCCCGGAGAACCGCATCGCGGATCACCGCACAGGGTTCAAGGCGTACAACCTCGATCAGGTGATGGACGGCGCCCTGGAACCGCTGATCGAGAGCGCGATCCAGGCCGACGAGGAAGCCCGTCTGGCCGCGGTCGGTCAGGACTCCTGACCGCGCGCGCCGGACCCACCGCGCGCGCTCGGCAGCGCTAGGCTCGGGGCGTGATCACGCATCTGCTCCGCATCGGCATCTATCTCGCGTCGGCTGCGCTCGGCCTCATCGTCGCCGACCTCATCCTGCAGGACTTCGTCATCGTGTGGGCCGAGTGGTGGGGGTTCCTCCTCTGCATCGTCGTCTTCGCGCTCGTGCAGACCGTCCTGTCGTGGATCGCGGAGAAGATCCTGCATCGGTTCCTGCCGATCCTCGTCGGCGGCGTCGGCATCCTGTCCACGATGATCGCGCTGCTCATCGTCGTGCTGCTGCCCATCGGCGGTCTCCGCCTCGACGGGCTCGCGGGCTGGATCGCCGGTGGCGTGATCGTCTGGCTCGTCACAGCGATCGTCACCGTCGTGCTGTCCAAGATCCTGCTCAAGGACAAGACGAAGCAGCAGAAGTAGTCAGATCGAGTACTCGGGTGCGGTCAGCAGAGCGCGAGTGTCCTCGCCGACCGTGCGCGGACGCGCTTTCGCAGGGATGCCGACCAGCACGGAGTCCGGTGGTGCATCCTTCGTGACGACCGCGTTCGCCCCGACGAGCGAGCGGGCGCCGACGGTCACAGGGCCGAGGATCTTCGCGCCGGCGCCGACGGCGACCCCGTCTTCGAGTGTGGGATGTCTTTTGCCGGCGTCCCGGGTCCGGCCGCCGAGCGTGACGCTGTGGTAGAGCATCACATCGTCGCCGATCTCCGCGGTCTCGCCGATCACGACGCCCATGCCATGATCGATGAAGAAGCGCCGGCCGATCGTGGCGGCCGGGTGGATCTCGATGCCCGTCAGCCAGCGGCTGAACTGAGAGCCGAGGCGCGCGGGGAAGCGCAGACCGCGATTCCAGAGCGCATGGTTGACCCGGTGCGCCCAGATGGCGTGCAGACCGGGGTAGAGGATCGCGACCTCGAGACCGCTGCGCGCGGCGGGGTCACGAAGCCGGGCGGACGCGACATCCTCGCGCATCCGCCCGGCCCAGTGCATGCCAGATGTCGGCATCAGTCTTCGCGAAGGTCCTCGAACAGGGCGGTCGAGAGGTAGCGCTCACCGGTGTCGGGGATGATCACGACGATCTTCTTGCCGGCGTTCTCCGGGCGAGCGGCGACCTGCAGCGCGGCCCACGCGGCTGCACCGCTGGAGATGCCGACGAGCAGTCCCTCCTTCGCGGCCAGCGCGCGCGACGTGGAGATCGCATCCTCGAACTCGACGGTGACGACCTCGTCGAACACATCGGTGTCGAGGATCGGCGGGACGAAGTTCGGGCCGATGCCCTGGATCTTGGCCGGGCCGGGTGTGCCCTGCGACAGCAGGGGCGACGCGGTCGGCTCGACGGCGATGACCTGGACACCCGGCTTGCGCTCCTTCAGCACCTGACCGACGCCGGTGATGGTGCCACCGGTGCCGATGCCGGCGACGAAGATGTCGACCTCGCCGTCGGTGTCGCGCCAGATCTCCTCTGCGGTCGTCTCGCGGTGGATCTGTGCGTTCGCGGCGTTCTCAAACTGGTGGGCGAGGATCGCGCCCGGCGTCTCGGCGGCGATGCGATCGGCCTCGGCGACGGCGCCCTTCATGCCGACGGTCGGGTCGGTGAGCACGAGTTCGGCGCCGAAGGCCTTCAGGAGCACGCGGCGCTCCTTCGACATCGAAGCGGGCATGGTCAGGATGACCTTGTAACCGCGGGCGGCGCCGACGAGCGAGAGCGCGATGCCGGTGTTGCCGCTGGTGGCCTCGACGATGGTGCCGCCCGGCTTGAGGGAGCCGTCCTTCTCGGCAGCGTTGATGATCGCGATTCCGAGACGGTCCTTGACGCTGGATCCGGGGTTGAAGTACTCGAGCTTCGCGAGCACCTCGGAGCCGAGCCCCTCGGTCACGTGGTTCAGCTTGACCAGCGGGGTGTTGCCGAACGCCGTGGTGATGTCGGAGTGGATTCCGGGCATGAAGACGCCTTTCCTGAGCGGGTGACTGTCGTCAGCCTAGGGGAGGGCGATCCCTCCGTCGCGTATGTGACGGTCCGTTGCACCCTACGCTGGAGGGATGCCCGTCTCGATCGCCGCGCTCCTGCGTTCCGTCGCCCAGCAGCTCGCGGATGCCGGCGTCCCCGATCCCGTCGTGGATGCCGAGCTTCTCATCGGGCACGTCATCGGGCTCGGACGCGGTTCGGTTCAGGCGGCGGTCATTCGCGGCGATGGACTGGATGACGCGGATGCCGAGGCTGTCGCTCTTCTCGTCGCGCGTCGTGCCGCGCGTGAACCGCTGCAGCACATCACCGGTACCGCACCGTTCCGGCACCTGGAGCTTCAGGTCGGCCCCGGTGTCTTCGTGCCGCGGCCGGAGACCGAGCAGGTCGTCCAGTTCGCGATCGATGCGCTTCTCAACGCTCCGGATGCCGCTCCGATCGGAATCGATCTGGGAACCGGATCGGGGGCGATCGCACTCGCGATGGCGAGCGAGGTGCCGCATGCGCGCATCTTCGCGGCTGAGGTCTCGCCCGAGGCGCACGCCTGGGCTGCGCGCAACACGGCGATCGCCGCCAACCTGACGCTCGTCCACGCCGACCTCGCCGACGCGTTCCCCGAGCTGAACGGCCAGGCATCTGTGGTCATCTCGAACCCGCCGTACGTCCCCGATGACGCCATCCCGCGCGACCCGGAGGTGCGCCTGTTCGACCCGGCGCTGGCCCTGTACGGCGGCCCGGACGGTCTCGACGTCGTCCGGGTGCTGAGCACGCGCGCGCTCGAGCTGCTGCGACCCGGAGGTCTGCTCGTCATCGAGCACGGTGAGCTGCAGGGCGCCGACATCCGCGCGCTGCTGTCCGCCGATGGCTGGCGTGCGGCCGCCACGCATCCGGATCTCACTCATCGAGACCGCGCGACGACGGCCGTCCGGCCGTGAGCGCCGGCAGCCGCCGCCCTTTCTTCCTCCCAGACGCGTCCGCGTAGAATCGATCCGTCATGTCCCCCATCTTCGACTGCCGCGATGAGGAGCAACTGCTCGCCGGTATGCGCCGTGCTCGCCAGGCCATCGGTCGCGGCGAACTCATCGTCATCCCCACCGACACCGTCTACGGCGTCGCCGCCGACGCCTTCTCGCCTGCCGCCGTGCAGCGACTGCTCGACGCGAAGGGCCGCGGCCGCGATCAGCCGCCGCCCGTGCTCGTCTCTGGACCGGCGACGCTCAAGGCGCTCGCCGAGAGCGTGCCGGAAGCCGTCGAGCGCCTCGTCGACGCCTTCTGGCCCGGTGGGCTGACCATCGTCCTGCCAGCGCAGCGCTCGCTCACGTGGGACCTCGGCGAGACGCAGGGCACCGTGGCCGTCCGGATGCCGGACAGCAGGGTCGCCCTCGAACTGCTGGAGGAGACCGGCCCGCTGGCCGTCTCCAGCGCGAACCTCACCGGCAAGGATGCGGCGATCGCGGCATCCGATGCGCTGGACATGCTCGGTGACAAGGTCGCGGTATACCTGGACACCGGGCTCAGCCGCGACGGCATCGCCTCGACGATCGTCGATGCGACGTCGCTCGTTGCCCGCGGCGAGGATTCCCCGAAGCCTCTGGTTCGGATCCTGCGGGAGGGAGCCATCACGCGCGAGCAGCTGGAGGACGTCCTCGGCGATCTGCTCGAACCCGCTGAGCAGCCCGGCGACGTCGATCCGGACGTCGCGTCGGATGGCACGGCGTGAAACAGTATCTGTTCACGATCATCCTGACCGCGACCGTCACGTTCGCGCTGTCGTGGGTGGTCTGGCAGTTGAGCCTGAGGTTCAAGCTGTACCCGGGCATCCGCGAACGCGATGTGCACACAACGCCGACGCCGCGACTCGGCGGCGTCGCGATCTTCCTCGGCATCGCCACCGCCATCGGCGTCTCAGCGGCGAACCCGTTCTTCTCCACGCTGTGGATCCCGCCGCAGACCATGTGGTCGGTGCTGTGCGCCGCCCTGCTGATCGCCGTCATCGGCGTGATCGACGACCTGATCGATCTGGACTGGATGATCAAACTCGGCGCGCAGTTCCTCGCCGCCGGGATCATCACGGTCTGGGGCGGGATGCAGATCCTGTCGCTGCCCTTCGGCGAGATGATCCTCTTCTCCAGCTGGGTGAGCATCGCCGTGACGATGTTCGCGATCGTGATCGTGATGAACGCGGTGAACTTCATCGACGGCCTCGACGGCCTCGTCGCCGGTGTCTGCCTCATCGCCAACAGCGTGTTCTTCGCGTACTCGTACATCGTCTCGCGCGATATCGGCGCTACGACGTACTTCAACCTGTCGACGTTCCTGGCCGCCACCCTCATCGGTGCGTGCATCGGATTCCTGCCGTGGAACTGGAGCCCGGCGAAGCTGTTCATGGGGGACTCCGGCGCGCTGGTCATGGGCCTGCTGATGGCGACCTCGACCGTGGTGCTCACCGGCCAGTGGCCGGCATCCGCGCTGGATCCCGAGGAGTTCGGCCGCTCCCAGCTGCTCGGTGCGTTCATCCCGATCCTGCTGCCCATCGTGGTCGTGATGCTCCCGCTCCTGGATTTCGGCCTCGCCGTCTTCCGCCGTATGCGCGCCGGGAAGTCGCCGTTCTCGCCCGATCGCAAGCACCTGCACCACCGGATGCTCGATCTCGGCCACCGCGACCGCGACGCCGTGCTGATCTTCTACGCCTGGACCGCGGTGATCTCGCTCGCCCTGCTGCTCATGTACATCGGCACGCGAGAGGACTGGCCCGGACAGTACTGGATCGGTGCGATCTTCGGTGCCATCGGCGTCGCCGCGTGCCTCGTGGTCACACTCATGCCGTCCCGCCGTGCCGCGCACGCCGATGCTGCCGCCACCGAGCCGTCGACGTCCGCGTCAGCGCCCACCGAAGCATCCACCCCCGAGAACCTGGAGCCCCGATGAGCCCGAGTCCTGTGTCCAGCACCCCGATCCTGCGTCGGACCCTCGTCTGGTCCGCCATCGCGGCCGGCATCCTGGCCGTTCTGGCAGGGGGGATCGGCTACGCTGTGGCCGGGGGAGAGGGCCTCGTCAGCGGTCTGCTCGGAGTACTGCTCGCCGTCATATTCCTGGGGATCACCGGCCTGAGCATCCTGATCGCCAACCGTTGGTACGGCGACCCGCTGTACGTGCAGTTCTTCTTCGCGATCGTGCTCGGCGGGTGGCTGCTCAAACTGGGCCTGTTCGTCGTCATCATGATCGTCCTGGCGGGTCAGCCGTGGATCGTGCCGATGGTGTTCTTCCTGTCGATCGTCGCCGGCGTCGCCATGTCGCTGATCATCGACGTGGTCGTGCTCACCCGGATGCGTCTGCCCAACGTCAGCGACATCTCGCTGCCGACCGTCAATCCCGAGGACGAAGCGCCGTCGACCACTGCGGACGGGGCCGGGCCGAACTTGCCCAAGTCCTGATTCTGATAGTGTTGAGGAGTGCCCGCTCGTGTCCCATGAGCGCTTGCGCCACCGCATCACACCGACCATCGTCGCCCCGGTTCTGAACCGGTGCCCCGAAGCTGGAGCCCGCGCTGTCTAATCTTGCTGCGACCCTGATTCCCCGCCTGGCCGCCGATGGCGAGTTCCACGGCCCGTCGATGGACGATTTCTTCCCGGAGATCTTGTTCAGCGTCATCGGCGTGCCGGTGCACCGCATCCACCTGGTCCAGCTCCTCTCGGTGCTCGCCGTGGTGCTGCTGCTGTGGCTCGGCACGCGACGCATGCGCGTCGTGCCCGGCCGCTTCCAGAGCGTCGTCGAGATGGGCCTCGGATTCGTCCGCAGCGGCATCGCGCACGACCTGCTCGGCCGCAAGGACGGCGACCGGTTCCTGCCGATCCTCACGACGATGTTCTTCATGATCCTGTTCATGAACATCACGGGCATCATCCCGTTCCTGAACATGCCGGGTACCGCGATCATCGCCGTGCCGCTCACGCTCGCGATCATCAGCTACGTGACGTTCATCTACGCAGGCATGAAGAAGAGCCCGCTCGGCTTCTGGAAGAACTCGCTGTTCCCTTCCGGGGTCCCGTGGCCCGTCTACATCATCGTCACGCCGCTGGAGTTCATCTCGACCTTCATCATCCGGCCCGTGACGCTCACGCTCCGACTGATGATGAACCTCGTCGTCGGGCACATGATCCTGGTGCTGTGCTTCTCGGCCACCTGGTTCTTCTTCTTCACTGCCGGCGGCGGATGGTCGCTGCTCGGCATCGGAACCCTCGCCTTCGGCGGCGCGTTCACGATCTTCGAGATCCTGGTCGTCGTCCTGCAGGCCTACGTCTTCACCGTCCTCACCGCGATCTACATCCAGCTCGCGGTGGCAGAAGAGCACTGAGCGGGTCGGCAACTGCCTTCCCACCCAACGAAAGGAAAAACCCGTGGACGCAACTACGGTTCTCGCTGACATCAACGGTCACCTCGCAGCAGTCGGCTACGGCCTCGCAGCGATCGGTCCGGCCATCGGTGTGGGCATCGTCGTCGGCAAGACCATCGAGGGCGTCGCTCGTCAGCCCGAGCTGGCCGGCCGCCTGCAGGTTCTCATGTGGATCGGTATCGCCTTCACCGAGGCGCTTGCATTCGTCGGCATCGCCGTCGGATTCATCCCCTTCCCGTAATCCACACCGACTTCTGAAGGAGACAGGATGCTGAACGCTCTTGTCACAACCCTCGCGGCGGAGGAAGCACCCAATCCGCTGATCCCCGCGTGGTACGACATCATCTGGTCGGCCCTGTGGTTCGTCGTCATCCTCGTCGTCGTCTGGAAGGTCGCCCTTCCGCGCTTCACGAAGATGCTCGATGAGCGCTCCGCAGCCATCGAGGGCAACATCGCGAAGGCGGATGAGGCTCAGAAGCAGGCCGAGGCCGCGCTGGAGGAGTACACCCGCCAGCTCGCCGAAGCACGCACCGAGGCCGGTGAGATCCGTGAGGCCGCCCGCGAGGACGGCAAGAAGATCATCTCCGAGGCCAAGGATGCTGCGACGAGCGAAGCCGCACGCGTGACCGCCGCCGCGCACACGCAGATCGAGGCCGAGCGTCAGACCGCTCTCGTCTCGCTGCGTTCCGAGGTCGGCACGCTCGCTCTCGACCTCGCCGGCGGCGTGGTCGGCGAGACGCTCTCCGACGACGCGCGCGCCACGGCCGTGGTCGATCGCTTCCTTGCCGACCTCGAGGCATCCGAGGCGGCCAAGTAATGGGCAGCGCGACCACTCAGGCTCTGTCGGCGACGACGGCGGCTCTCTCGCAGGCCAAGGGCGTGACCCTCGGTACGGCGGAAGAGCTGTTCGCCGCCGCGCGGCTGGTGGGCGGTTCGTCCCAGCTGAGCGGCGCGCTCGCAGACCCGTCTGCCACGGCCGAATCACGCGAGAAGGTCGTCAGGGCAGTGTTCGCGGGGCTCTCGGCGAGTGCGCAGGACGCTCTCGTCTCGCTCAGCGTGCAGCGCTGGTCGAACGCCTCCGATCTCATCGACGGCATCGAGGAACTCGCCATCCGCGCGGTGGCGATCGCGAAGCCGAAGGATGACATCGAGGGGGAACTGTTCGGCTTCCTCCGGGTCGTCGCCGGCAACCCCGAGCTCGAGCTCGCGCTGGGCAGCCGCCTGGGCGATGCGGACGCCAAGGGTGCGCTGGTCGAAAAGGTCATCAACGGTGCGACCGGTGCTCCGGCCACGCTGATCATCTCGTCGCTGGTGCGTCAGCCGCGTGAGCGACGGGTGCGTCAGCTGCTCAACCGCGCCATCCGCATCGTCGCCGCACAGCGCGGCCTCATCGTCGCCACCGTGCACACGGCGAGGACGCTGAGCGACGCACAGCGGACCCGCCTGATCGACAGCCTGTCCCGTCGCTACGACGGCCAGATCACCCTCACCGAGATCATCGACCCCCATGTGGTCGGAGGCCTGCGCGTGCAGGTCGCCGATGACGTCATCGACGGCAGCATCTCCGCGCGGCTCGCCGATCTTCGACAGAAGCTCGCGGGCTAAACACGACTTCGCGCGGGGAACCGCGCACCCAGATACAAAGGGAAGACAATGGCAGAACTATCGATCAGCCCCGACGTCATCCGTGACGCGCTGAAGGACTTCGCCGCCGCATACGAGCCGAGCGGCGCTGCGGCGACCGAGGTCGGCACCGTCATCGACGCCGCCGACGGCATCGCGCACGTCGAAGGGCTGCCGGGCGTCATGGCGAACGAGCTCGTCACGTTCGGCGACGGAACCAAGGGCCTGGCCCTGAACCTCGACGAGCACGAGATCGGTGTCGTCGTCCTCGGCGAGTTCACCGGCATCGAGGCCGGCCAGGAGGTCACCCGCACGGGTGAGGTCCTCTCGGTCCCCGTCGGCGACGGCTTCCTCGGCCGTGTGGTGGATCCGCTCGGCACTCCGATCGACGGCCTCGGCGCCATCGTCGCCGAGGGTCGCCGCGAGCTCGAACTGCAGGCACCGGGTGTCATGCAGCGCAAGAGCGTGCACGAGCCGCTGCAGACCGGCATCAAGGCCATCGACGCGATGATCCCCGTCGGCCGCGGTCAGCGTCAGCTGATCATCGGCGACCGCCAGACCGGCAAGACGGCGATCGCGATCGACACGATCATCAACCAGAAGGCCAACTGGGAGTCCGGCGACGCCAACAAGCAGGTCCGCTGCATCTACGTCGCCATCGGCCAGAAGGGCTCGACGATCGCCTCCGTCAAGGGTGCGCTCGAGGACGCCGGTGCGATGGAGTACACCACCATCGTCGCCGCCCCTGCCTCCGACCCGGCCGGCTTCAAGTACATCGCTCCCTACACGGGGTCCGCGATCGGCCAGCACTGGATGTACGGCGGCAAGCACGTCCTCATCATCTTCGACGACCTGTCGAAGCAGGCCGAGGCCTACCGTGCCGTCTCCCTCCTGCTGCGCCGCCCGCCGGGCCGCGAGGCATACCCGGGTGACGTCTTCTACCTGCACTCGCGTCTGCTCGAGCGCTGCGCGAAGCTGTCCGACGAGCTCGGTGCCGGCTCGATGACGGGTCTCCCGATCATCGAGACCAAGGCGAACGACGTCTCGGCGTACATCCCGACCAACGTGATCTCCATCACCGACGGCCAGATCTTCCTCCAGTCCGACCTGTTCAACGCCAACCAGCGTCCCGCGGTCGACGTGGGAATCTCGGTCTCGCGAGTCGGCGGTGACGCCCAGGTGAAGTCGATCAAGAAGGTCTCGGGCACGTTGAAGCTGGAGCTTGCCCAGTACCGATCGCTCGAGGCGTTCGCGATGTTCGCATCCGACCTCGACCAGGCATCCCGTCGCCAGCTGTCCCGCGGTGCGCGCCTGACCGAGCTGCTGAAGCAGCCGCAGTACTCGCCATACCCGGTCGAGGACCAGGTCGTCTCGATCTGGGCCGGCACCAACGGCAAGCTCGACACCATCGAGGTCTCCGACGTGCTCCGCTTCGAGCGCGAGCTGCTCGACCACCTGCGTCGTAACACGAAGGTGCTCGACACGCTGCGCGAGACGAACGTGCTGGACGACGACACCGCCGCCGAGCTCGGCAAGGCGACGGATGCGTTCATCCTGGAGTTCCAGGGCGGCAAGGGACAGGCCATCGGCGCCCCGGGTCACGAGGAGCACGCCGCGGCTGAAGCCTCGGACGTCAACCAGGAGAAGATCGTCAAGGGTCGTCGCGCGTAACGCGCGGGGTACGCACTTATGGGCGCTCAACTCAGGGTCTACAAGCAGAAGATCTCTTCTGCTCAGACGACCAAGAAGATCACGAAGGCGATGGAGCTCATCGCGGCTTCGCGCATTCAGAAGGCGATGGCGCGCGTACGCGCGTCCTCTCCCTTCGCGCGAGCCGTGACCCGAGCCGTCTCCGCCGTCGCGACGTACTCGAATGTCGACCACCCGCTCACCCGTGAGCCAGAGACGGTCCACCGCTCCGCGGTCGTGATCTTCTCGTCGGACCGCGGTCTCGCCGGTGCCTTCAACTCGCAGATCCTGCGAGAGGCGCTGGAGCTGGCGGAGCTCATCCGCTCCGAGGGCAGCGAGCCGGTGTTCTACCTGGTCGGCCGCAAGGCCGTCGGCTACTTCCAGTTCCGGCGCATCGCCGCGGCTGCAGAGTGGACGGGCGACACGGACACCCCGCACTTCTCCACCGCAGAGGAGATCTCGGCCACGCTGCTCGAGGCCTTCTCCCGCGGTGGCGTGAACGGGGGAGTGGATGAGATCCACCTCGTCTACAACCGCTTCGTGAGCATGATGACGCAGAGCCCCGAGACGGTGCGTCTGCTTCCGCTCGAGATCACGGAGTCGGACGAGTCGGATGCCACAGGTGCCGTCTACCCGCTCTACGAGTTCGAACCGGATGCCGAGACCGTGCTCGACGCGATCCTGCCGGTGTACATCCAGAGCCGGGTCTTCAACGCCCTGCTGCAGTCGTCGGCCGCCAAGCAGGCCGCGACGCAGAAGGCGATGAAGTCGGCCAGCGACAACGCCGACAAGCTCATCACCGACTACACCCGCCTGCGCAACAACGCACGCCAGGCGGAGATCACGCAGCAGATCGCAGAGATCGTCGGCGGTGCCGACGCGCTCTCGTCGAGCAAATAAGACCCTCAAGAAAGAGACGAAGATATGACCCCCACCGCCACAGCTGAGGCTGCGACCGCGGTCGTCGGGCGCGTCGCACGCGTCACGGGCCCGGTCGTCGACATCGAGTTCCCGCACGACTCGATCCCCGAGATCTACAACGCGCTCAAGACCACGATCACGATCGGCGACGAGTCGACCGAGATCACGCTCGAGGTCGCACAGCACCTCGGTGACGACCTGATCCGCGCCATCGCCCTGAAGCCGACGGACGGCATCGTCCGCGGCCAGGAAGTGCGCGACACCGGCGAGGCCATCTCGGTCCCCGTCGGCGACGTCACCAAGGGCAAGGTCTTCAACGTGATCGGCGAGGTCCTCAACGCCGAGCCGGGCGAGCAGATCGAGATCACCGAGCGCTGGCCGATCCACCGCAAGGCGCCCAACTTCGACCAGCTCGAGTCGAAGACGCAGATGTTCGAGACCGGCATCAAGTCGATCGACCTCCTGACGCCCTACGTGCTGGGTGGAAAGATCGGCCTGTTCGGCGGCGCGGGCGTCGGCAAGACCGTCCTCATCCAGGAGATGATCCAGCGTGTGGCTCAGGACCACGGTGGCGTCTCGGTGTTCGCCGGTGTCGGTGAGCGCACTCGTGAGGGCAACGATCTGATCGCCGAGATGGAAGAGGCGGGCGTCTTCGACAAGACCGCACTCGTCTTCGGCCAGATGGACGAGCCGCCGGGAACGCGTCTGCGCGTCGCCCTGTCTGCGCTGACGATGGCGGAGTACTTCCGCGACGTGCAGAAGCAGGACGTGCTGCTGTTCATCGACAACATCTTCCGCTTCACGCAGGCCGGTTCCGAGGTCTCCACGCTGCTGGGCCGCATGCCCTCGGCCGTGGGCTACCAGCCGAACCTCGCCGACGAGATGGGTGTGCTCCAGGAGCGCATCACGTCGACGCGCGGTCACTCGATCACCTCGCTGCAGGCGATCTACGTTCCGGCCGATGACTACACCGACCCGGCTCCGGCGACGACCTTCGCGCACCTCGACGCGACGACCGAGCTGAGCCGCGAGATCGCGTCGAAGGGTCTGTACCCGGCCATCGACCCCCTGACCTCGACGTCGCGCATCATGGACCCCCGCTACCTGGGCGAGGACCACTACCGCGTCGCGACCACGGTCAAGCAGATCCTCCAGAAGAACAAGGAGCTGCAGGAGATCATCGCGATCCTCGGTGTCGACGAGCTCTCCGAAGAGGACAAGATCGTCGTGTCGCGTGCACGTCGCATCCAGCAGTTCCTCTCGCAGAACACCTACATGGCCAAGAAGTTCACCGGTGTTGAGGGCTCCACGGTCCCGCTCAAGGACACGATCGAGTCCTTCGACGCGATCGCCAAGGGCGAGTTCGACCACGTCGCCGAGCAGGCCTTCTTCAACGTCGGTGGCATCTCCGACGTCGAGGAGCAGTGGGCGAAGATCCAGAAGGAGAACGCCTGATCATGGCCCTGAACGTCAGCCTTGTCTCCGCGGATGCGGAGGTCTGGTCGGGCGAGGCGAGCCTCGTCGTCGCCAAGACCGTCGAGGGGGAGATCGGCATCATGACCGGTCACGAGCCCGTGCTCGCCATCCTCGCGCAGGGCGAGGTGCGCATCACCCGTGAGGACGGGTCCAAGGTGCTCGCCAACGCGCAGGACGGTTTCCTCTCCATGGAGGGCGACACCCTGACGATCGTGGCCGGCAACGCCGCGCTCATCGCCTGATCCGACCGATTCACCACATCGAGGCGCCCGTCTCCGGTTCTCCGGGGCGGGCGCTTCGATGTTTCCGTTCTGGAAGTCCCCATGAAGATCCTGCTCCCGCCGTCCGAGACGAAGCGTCCGGGCGGTGACCTGCCCCCGATGCGCATCGGGTCCCTGTCGCTGCCGTCTCTGGATGCTCGACGCGAGGCGGTCGTCGACGCTCTCGTCGGCCTGGCCGCGGACGAGGACGCGGCCAGGCGCGTGCTGAAGCTGAGCGAGCGTCAGGCAGGGGACGTCCTCCACAACCGTGCCCTGCGGACCGCGCCGACCATGCCTGCGGTGGACCGCTATACCGGCGTCCTCTACGACGCGCTGGATGCGCCCCATCTGGATGCCGCATCCCGCGCGCATCTGCACGATCACGTCCTGATCCATTCGGCACCGTTCGGCCCGATCGCCGCGCTGGATCCGATTCCGATGTACCGTCTGGCTGCGGGGACGTCGCTTCCCGATCTGGCTCCGCTGCGGCGGCACTGGGCGGATGCCGCGACGCAGGCGCTGGCGGAGGAGAACCCGTCGTTCGTGCTCGATCTGCGCAGCGAAGCCTATGTCGCGCTCGGGCCGATCCCGGCATCCGTGCCATCGGCGTACGTCAGGGTGGTCTCGGACGTCGACGGGGCGACCCGCGCGCTCAACCACTTCAACAAGAAGGCCAAGGGCATGTTCGTGCGGGCTTTCGCCGAGGACCGCGTCGCCCCCACGTCCCAGGGCGGACTGATGGACTGGGCGGCTTCTCGAGGAATCCGGCTCCGGGAGACCGTGGATCCGGGCATCTGGGAGATCGTCGCGTCGAGCTGAACGTCCGGGTCATGGTGCGCCGCGCGCTTCGTTGCTTGCCGTGGGGCGGTATGGGAGAGTAGTCGTGCTTCGGCTTCGGATGAAGCCACTCTAGGAAGGACTTCCATGTCGAACGATGCAACCGGATCCACGGATCCGAACAGCGGAGATCAGACCGGAGCCGGCGTCCCGTCGACTCCGCCAACCGCACCGGAGCCGCCGGTGACGCCTCCCGCTGCACCTCCCGCTGCACCGCAGCCGCCGACCGCACCTCCTACCACGCCGCCTTCCGCACCGCCGGCAGCTCCCCAGCCGCAGGCGCCGTCGCAGGGCCAGCCGGGTGCAGCTGGTTATGGCCAGCCGGGACAGCCGGCGCCGGGGTACGCCCAGCCGGGTCAGCCGGGGCCGGGGTACCCGCCCGCAGGCCAGCCGCAGTACGGTCAGCAGCCCGGGTACGGTGCTGCTCCCGGTTACTACGGCGCTGCCGCGCCGCTCCAGCAGAGCAACATCACGGCCAACCTGTGGCTCTCGGTCTTCTTCAGCTGGGTACCGGCACTGATCTTCTTCCTCGTGGAGAAGGACAAGGTCGCGCCGAACTACCAGCGCGCGAATGCCGCCAACCTCAACTACCAGATCATCGTCGTGATCGCCTATGCGGCCGTCGGACTGCTCACGATCGTGACCTTCGGCATCGCGGCGTTCCTGTACGCGCTGCTGCCGATCGCTCAGTTGATCATCGGCATCATCCACGCGATCAACGTGCCGACCCAGCTGCAGTCGGGCCAGGAGGGCAAGTTCTACCTGGCGCCCAACTGGGTGAAGTGATCGAGTCTGCCTGACGCGAAGAAAGGGAGCTCCCGACAGGAATGTCGGGGGCTCCCTTTCTTGATGTGAGGGCGGCGGGTCAGCGCTTCTCGGTGTTGTCCGCCGTGCGCTTCGTGTTCTCCGCCACCACGATCAGCGCGACGACCGCCTCAATCCAGAACCTCAGCACGATGACGGCGACGAATGCGCCGATCGGCGCCCCGATGATCGAGACCAGCAGCAGCATGAATCCGCCGCCGGCGTTGAACTGCATCAGCCCGATGCCGCTGGCGATGCCGCCGAAGAAGTAGATGAGGAACGCGAGAGCGATCACCACGAGCCCGACGGCGTAGAAGATGCCGGCCAGCCTGCGGGAGATGAATCGCTGGAACGAGAAGTCGAACAGGGAACGGAAGAACGAACCGGCACTCGATGAACCCTGGGCGGGCGCGTGCATGGCCGGCCCGTGCGGCCCCGCCGCGCCCGGACCGCCGGGGCCGGAATATGCGCCGGGTGCTCCGGCACCGGGACCTCCCGAACCGGCAACCGCTGGGCCGCCGTGGACCGGAGGCTGCGCGCCGTGGGCCGGTGGCTGCGCTGCGGGCTGTCGCGGTGCGGCGGCGGGCTGGTGCGCGGGTGGCACCGGCGGTGGGGTCTGGTCACCGGTGGGGTTCGACGGCGTGTTGTCGCTCATGCGATCATCCTCCTCGGGGAATGAGGTCTCTGGGGGACCTATTGGCGCCCACCCTAGCGAACGCAGGGGACGTGGTGGTGGACGTCAAGGGTTTCGGCGTATCCCGCATCCGCCGCCGCTGAGACCGGATAGCGTTGACCTATGGCGTGCTCGCACTGTTCCGTGTCCACTACGATGTGTGGGAGTCCTACGGCCACCCGGATCGCCGTCGGAACACCGGAGGAAGCTCGTGGCTGACAGAACAGCGCAGACGCTCGATGTGGACGATCGCTTCTCGCTGACCTGGGCGGGAGCGACCGATCAAGGTCGTCGGCGCGACACGAATCAGGATGCATTCCTGGCGGAGTATCCGCTGTTCGTCGTCGCAGACGGCATGGGCGGCCACGCCGGTGGGGAGATCGCGAGCAAGAGCACGATCGACCGGCTGAAGTCGGTCGTCGAGAGCGGGACGGTCGACGCGGAGTCGATCGAGAGCGCGCTCGCCCTGGCCGTCAAGGACATCGCCTCGCATCCGGAGACGACCGACGAGGGCACCGGAACGACGTTGACGGGCGTGTTCATCGATGTCGCCGCCGATCCGCCGCGCTGGGTGTCGCTGAACATCGGCGACTCCCGCGTGTATCTGCTGCGCGACGAGCAGCTCGTGCAGATCACGACAGACCATTCGGTCGTCCAGGAGCTCATCGCCTCCGGCCGGCTCAGCCCCGAAGAGGCCGAGGGGCATCCCTACAGCAACGTGATCACGCGTGCGGTCGGCGCGAGCGAACTCTTCGCGCCCGATTATCTCGGCATCGAGGTGCACGACGGCGATCGATTCGTCATCTGCTCCGATGGACTGACCAAAGAGCTCACCGACTACGGCATCCAGCACTTCCTGCGTCAGCATCCGGATCCCTCGGGTGCGGTCGATGCGATGCTGGATGCCGCGCTCGAGAACGGCGGCCGTGACAACGTCACACTGATCGTGGTGCAGGTCACCGAGCACTCGCCCTCCACAGAATCCTGATCCGTCGGTTCGAGCGCTGACCCTGTGGACAGAGGGTTCCGCCGCGGTCGGGTGGTGTTCGCTGGGCTGCATGTCGTCCGAACCTCTCTCGCTGCCCGCGGTCGTGCAGCCGCCCCGGCGCCCGCCGATCCCGTTCGTGGCCGCACTGGTCCCGGTGGCCGCCGGCGTCGTGCTGTGGACCGTCACCGGCTCGATCCTGTCGCTGTGCTTCGCGCTGCTCGGCCCGCTGATGATCTTCGGATCGCTGCTGGACGGCATCCGGCAGCGTCGGCGGGAGACGAAGCGGCTGACGGCTGAGGCCGAAGAGGCCTGGACGCGCGTCGAAGGCGAGCTGGTCGAGAGGCAGAGCCAGGAGAGTGCTCGGCTGTGGCAGAGGCATCCGGATGTCGCGCGCTGTCTGAGCGATGAGCCTCTGCATGAGGATCGACCGGTCGAGGCGGGCACAGGCCTGGTCCTCGGACGCGGGGAGTGTGAGAGCGAGATCCGGGTGACCGGTGGTGACGATGAACGGGGACGAGAACTGCGTCGCCGGGCTGCGGTGATCGAGGACGCGCCGGTGGTCGTCCCGCTCGGCCGCGGTGTATGCATCAGAGCTCCCCGTCGCGTCGGCATGGCGATCGCCCGTGCGATGATCGCGCAGTTGTGTCTGCGACACCTGCCATCCCGGCTGGCGCTGGCCGGCCCGCTGCCGGAAGGATGGGGCTTCGCGCACGCGCGCTCGGCGTCCCGCAGTGTCTGGACGGTCGGGGTCGCCGTGGACGGGGTCGTCCCCGCTGCGGACACCGTGATCTGGGTGTGCGCCGTCGAGGACCCTGTTCCCGACGGCATCACGACGGTCATCGACTGCGTGGATCCGAGCGAGGCGACGCTGCGCACGGCCGATGGGACGCGGCGGATCGCCGCGGAGTGCTTGTCCGCTGCGCAACTGGCGGCACTCGCGAAAGTCAGCGCTGATCGTGCCGGCGGAGAAGCAGAGCTGCCCAGTCGTGTCCAGTTGGCGGACCTCGCGTCGACCGCCGACGGCGGCGGGCTCTCGGCGGCCATCGGACGGCGGATCGACCGCGACGTGGTCGTGGACCTGGTCGCGGACGGACCGCACGCGATGGTGACCGGGATGACCGGCGTCGGCAAGAGCGAGCTGCTGGTGACGTGGGTCGCGTCGATCGCGGCAGCGCATGGACCGGAGGACGTGGTGTTCGTGCTGGCGGACTTCAAAGGCGGCACCGCGTTCGATCCGCTGGCCGGGCTGCCGCACGTGACGGCCGTGCTGACCGACCTGGATGAGGATGGTGCGCGACGAGGAGTCGAGAGTCTCACGGCAGAGCTTCGGCGACGCGAGCGCGTGCTCGCCGACGCAGGCGCGAGGGACATCGCGGATCCGGCCGTCAGGATGCCGCGGCTGGTGATCGTCGTCGACGAGTTCGCCGCACTCCTGCAGGAGCATCCGGATCTCGGCGCCGTCTTCACGGACATCGCGGCACGAGGGAGAGCTCTCGGCATGCATCTGATCCTCGGGACGCAACGCGCAGCCGGGGTGATCAGGGACGCACTGGCGGCGAACTGTCCGCTGCGGATCAGTCTGCGCGTCTCGGATCCGGCCGACAGCCGCATGGTCATCGGATCGGACGCGGCGGCTGACCTCGAAGGCGGGGCGCTGTCGCGCGGCATCGCTTTCGTACGACGGCCTCAGGATGCCGTCGCCGATGCCATGCGCGTGGCACTGACCGGAGGGGACGAGCTGACCGCGATCGGCTCGCGCTGGGTGCACGCCGAACGTCCGCTCGGACCGTGGCTTCCCGCCCTGCCGACCGAGCTCGCGCTCGAAGAGGTCACGGCGTCCTCGGATGGCGAGGTGCTCATCGGTCTCGCCGACGAGCCGCAGCGCCAGCGTCAGCCGGCCATCACGTTGCGGGTGGGTCGCGAACGCGGACTCGGTGTGATCGGCGGCCCGGCGTCCGGCAAGACCGCGCTGCTGCGCACGCTGCGCGTGCAGGACACCGGTGCTTTCACGATCCCCTCCGATCCGGAGAGCGCCTGGGACGCCTTGGCGCTGCTGGAAAGCGGACAGGAGGGGGCGGGTCTCATCCTCTGCGACGACGTGGACCGACTGCTCGCGGCGTATCCGACCGACTATTCGCTCGCGTTCGCCGATCGCCTCGAGCAGTTCATACGGTCGGCGGAGAACCGATGCATCGTCCTCACGGCCGGTCGGGCGACAGGCGCCGCATCGCGCGTGCTCGAGGCGCTCCCCGAGCGGATGCTGCTGCGACTGCCGACCAGGAGCGAGCACCTCGCGGCGGGTGGTGAGACGGCATCGTTCCTGCGTGACCGCCCGCCTGGGCGAGGGCGCCTCGACTCGCGCGAAGTTCAGATCGCCTGGGTGCCGCAGGCGGAGGAGAGCGATGCTGTCGATCGATGGGACGTCGGGGAGCCGTGGCAGCCGCACCGCCGCATGGTCGGAGTGATCGGCAACGGCTCAGCGCGGCTCCTGGACGGACTTCGCGCGGCGTTCCCGGATTGGGATGTCGTACCGGCCGGCCCGAGCGCAGGGCCCGAGTCGACCGGCGACGTTCTCACCATGGGGCCTGTCGCGAACGGCGGCACGATGCGCGGCAGCATCATCGTCGGTGACGGTGAGATGTGGCAGCGCGACTGGACCCGCTGGCAGCGCGTCCGCGCGGAGGGCGAGGTGCTCGTGCTCGCGGAGTGCGCGGCGCAGCTGCGCACCATGGTCGGCATGCGCGATCTGCCGCCGTACGCGCGGCCGCATCGAGCGCGCGCGTGGCGCGTGCTCGACGGCCAGCCACCGACTCGCGTGGTGCTGCCACGCGAGACGCAGACCGGCTGAGCCCGGTCCGGTCAGAGCACCTCGCCGATGGGCGTCAGAGGCAGCTCATGGGCGGCGCCGACTCCGGGATTGACGACCGACCCGCCGGTGATGTTCAACCCGGAGGCCAGCGCTGCATCCTTCCCCATCGCCGTGCGCCATCCGTTCGCCGCGATCGCGCGCGCGTAGGGAAGGGTGGCATTCGTCAGAGCCGAGGTCGACGTGTTCGGGACCGCGCCTGGCATGTTCGCGACGCAGTAGAACACCGTGTCGTGCACGGCGAACGTGGGGTCGTCGTGCGTGGTCGGACGCGTGTTCTCGAAGCATCCGCCCTGGTCGACGGCGATGTCCACGAGCACGCTGCCCGGTCGCATCTGCTCGACCATCGCGTTCGTCACGAGTTTGGGGGCTCGCGCGCCGGGGATCAGCACGGAGCCGATGACGAGGTCGGAATCGACGACGGCACGGCTGAGGTCCAGCGGGTTCGACGCCGCCGTCTTCACGCGACCGGCGAAGTGATCGTCCAGCATCCGCAGCCGTGGGATGTTGGTGTCGAAGATCGTGACGTCCGCGCCCATGCCGCTCGCGATCACCGCCGCGTTCGCACCGGCCACGCCGCCGCCGATCACGGTCACGCGGGCCGGTCGCGTGCCGGGGACACCGGACATCAGCAGGCCGAGGCCGCCCTGCGAGCGCATCAGGGTATGGGCGCCGACGAGCGGAGCGAGTCGTCCTGCGACCTCGCTCATCGGGGCGAGAAGGGGAAGACCTCCGCCGGCGAGCTGCACGGTCTCGTAGGCGATGGCCGTCATGCCCGACGCGGCGAGCCGGTCGGTCAGCGATCGGTCGGCGGCGAGGTGCAGATAGGTGAACAGCGTGAGGTCGTCGCGGAAGTACCCGTACTCGCTCGCGACGGGCTCCTTGACCTTCATCAGGAGTTCGGCGCGCGCCCAGACCTCGGCAGGGTCCTCGACGAGAACGGCCCCGGCCTCGCGGTACTCGGCATCCGGCATGGATGAGCCGGCACCGGCCCCGGACTGCACGATCACCTCGTGCCCCGACTGCACGAGATCGTGCACGCCGGCCGGCGTCAGGGCGACGCGGTACTCGTTGTTCTTCACCTCGGTGGGGACGCTGATCCTCATCGTGGCTCCTTTCCTCCCCTCCTCATCGAGGGGTTCACCGCCCCGGGTGGGGGCTCAGATGGCGATGCCGGGGCGGATCACTCCGACATCGCTCCCGCCGCCGGTGATGGCGAGGGGAAGTGCTTCGGCCAGGGACTGGACGTCCGCGTCCGCGAGAGCGCCGGCGCGGGCGAGAAGCGTCGCCGCGACGATCGTGGACGCGCGGGGGGAGCCGTCGAGCATCTTCAGCGCCACCGTGGCGCCGTTCGGCGCGACCATGACCATCACGCCCTCCGCGCCGCCCTTGGCGAACACGCCGAGCTTCTCGATGGCGATCGTGTCGGGTTTGCCCGGGCCCTCGATGGTCCACGGGTTCTCGCGGACCGCGCGCACGAGTGTTCCTGCCACGCGGTGCAGGGCGAACGGGGAACGCTCGGATGCCGAGCCGATGCGATGGATCGCGCGAGCGAGTCCGGTCAGCGTCATGGCGTAGACGGGGGCGCCGCAGCCGTCGATCGCGGTGTGCGCGATCTTCTCGCCGGTCAGACGCTCGACCACCTCGCGGATGTGCGCCTGCAGCGGGTGCGTCGGGTCGAGATATCCCTGTGTCGGCCAGCCCGTCGCCACGCACGCGCGCAGCATCGCCGCATGCTTGCCGGAACAGTTCATCCGGATCCGGCTGGGGGAGCCGTGATCGCGGACGAGGTCGTCGCGCGCGCCGCTGTCGCTGGGCCAGGCGGGCGGGCACGCGAGATCGTCCTCGTTCAGTCCACCCGCCACGAGCATCTCGCGCACGGTCTCGACATGACGGTCCGTACCCACGTGGCTCGCAGTGGACAGCGCCAGCTGCTCGCCCTCGAGCGGGGCGCCGGCCGTGATGCAGGCCACGGCCTGCAGAGGCTTGAGGCTGGAGCGCGGGAGGATCAGGGCATCCGCGTTGCCGTGACGGGCGATGACTTCACCCTCCGGCGAGAGGACGACCGCCGCCCCGACATGGCGGGATTCGACGAAGCCGCTCCGTTCGACGACAGCGAGTTCGACGGCATCCGCAGCAGTGAGAGTCTCCAGCACCTCACAAGCCTAACGCGGGTGCCAGACTGGGGACATGAGCCTGGGCGAACACCACTACGAACTGACCTCGACCTGGACCGGAAACCGTGGCACCGGAACGAGCGGGTACCGCGAGTACGCCCGCGACGTGACGATCCAGATCGACGGGAAGCCCGAGCTGCTCGCATCGTCGGACAAGCCGTTCCGCGGCGATCCGGCACGCTGGAACCCCGAGGATCTGCTGCTCGCGTCGCTGTCGGAGTGCCATCTGCTGTCCTACCTGCACGCGTGCGTCACGGCAGGCGTCGTCGTCGTGTCCTACCGCGATCGTGCGACAGGGGTGATGCGCGAGGACGGCAAGGGCGGCGGCGCGTTCACTGAGGTCGTCCTGCATCCCGAGGTGGTGGTGGCGGATGCTTCGATGATCGCCGCTGCCGAACTGGCGCACGCGAAGGCCAACGCCTGGTGCTTCATCGCGAACTCGGTGAACTTCCCGGTGCACCATGAGGCGACGGTGTCCGCGGCATCCGAGGCCTGAGGCCGTCGGAGGGCTACCGGAGAACCGGTAGGCGCTCAGCGCCGCTCGTGCGGCAGCGCCTGCTTGATCTTCTCGATCGTGCCCTGTGCCGGAGCCTCGTTGTAGGCATCGGCCAGCTCCTGACCGGAGAGCGCGTGGATCGCGGCCATGATCTCGTCGGTCGCGAGGCGCCGGGCCTTGCCGCTGGTGGCCTGCCCGTGCGCGGACAGATCGATCGGCTCGCCGAACTTCACCGTGATGCGCTCGCGCAGCGACGGCATCGTGGCGCCCTTCGGCATGACGCGATCGGTGCCGATCAGGCCGACCGGCACGACCGGTGCGCCGGTCTGGAGTGCGAGGAACGCGACGCCGGTTCGGCCCTTGTACAGGCGTCCATCCGTCGAACGCGTCCCCTCGGGGTACAGCGCGACCGCCAGGCCCTCGTCGAGGAGTCTGCGCTGCTGGTCGAGCGCATCGAGCGCCGCCTGTCCGGCGCCGCGTCGGACCGGGATCGCGCCGATGGACTCGAAGAAGGTGCGGCTGAGCGCGCCGCTGATGCCGGTGCCCTCGAAATAGCTGGACTTCGCGAGGAAGTGCACCGGTCGAGGGGCAGCGACCGGGATCGCGATCGAGTCGATGAACGACAGATGGTTGCTCGCGAAGATGACCGGACCCGTGCGCGGCACGTTGTCCTTGCCCTCGACGCGCGGGCGGTACACGAGGCGTGCCAGCGGGCTGATGACAGCACGACCGAGCGCGTACGTGAACCCTGCATGACGGGGCGTGTCGGACTCTTCCACCGACGTTTCGGGCGCGTCGGAAGGCTCAGAGGTCATTCGTTCAGCCTACGCCCGGGATCATTCCGTTACCGGAATGCAATCGCCGGTGACGTGGGATCCGCTGTGTCTCCCAGCGCGGGCAAAGGCGGATGCGCCAGGATGGACGACGTTCCCTTCCCTGACTCGAGGTCTTACTGTGCGCACGCGTCCGATCGCCCTCCTTTCCACTGTCGCCGCGGCGACCCTGCTTCTCGCGGGGTGCGGCTCGAGCACACCGGAGGCCACGGAGACCCCGGACGCCTCGACCGACCTCTGCTCGGTGGCTGCAGCATCCGGTGATGCCTCCGACGGCGTCACGGTCGACGGCACATTCGGCGAGGTGTCGACCGCGACGTTCGAAACGGGGCAGACCGTCGACGAGCTGCAGCGCACCGTCGTCAGCGAGGGCGACGGCGACGAGATCGCGGACGGCGACTACGTCGCGTACGCGTTGAGCGCTTTCGACGCGGCGACCGGCGATCGACTCGGCGACGCCGGCTACACCGACGGCGAGCTGCTGCCGGCTCAGATCACTGCTGACGCATCGCTCGCTCAGGTCATGGGCTGCGCCACCGTCGGCACCCGCCTCTCGGTCGCGTTCCCGACCAGCGAACAGGCCGCAGCGCAGTTCTACATCATCGATGTGCTCGGCGTCACGCCGACCGCCGCCTGGGGAACCGAGCAGGAGCCGGTTGACGGCATGCCGACCGTGGAGCTCGCCGACGACGGCGAGCCGAGCGTCGAGATCCCGGATGCCGATGCCCCCACCGAGCTGCAGGTCGCCGTGCTCAAGGAGGGCGACGGCATGCCCGTCAGCGCCGGCGACACGACGCTGCTGCAGTACACGGGTGTCAACTGGGACACCGGCGAGGTCTTCGATTCGTCCTGGAAGAACGGCGCACCAATCTCGATCGACGGCAACACCTACGTCGAAGGATTCATCCAGGCGCTCGAGGGCCAGAAGGTCGGCTCGCAGGTGCTCGTGGTCATCCCCCCGGCGCTCGGCTACGGCGAAGCAGGCTCCAGCGAGCACGAGCTGGCCGGACAGACTCTGGTGTTCGTGATCGACATCCTCGCCAACCAGACCGCCGCGGTCCAGCAGTAACGGCGCCGCTAGGCTGGCGGCATGCGTCGCGTCATCGTCCTCGGCTCCACCGGCTCCATCGGCACTCAGGCGCTGGATGTGATCCGCGCCAACCCGCGTCGCTTCGAACTTGTCGGGCTCGCGGCCGGCTCGAACACGGAGCTGCTCGCACAGCAGGCGCAGGAGTTCCGTGTCGACGACACCGCACTCGGCGCGGATGAAGCGCAGGCGCTGGTGCGAGATGTCGAGGCGGACGTCGTCCTCAACGCGATCACCGGGTCGATCGGCCTCGCCTCGACGCTCGAGGCGCTGAAGGCCGGCCGCACTCTGGCGCTCGCGAACAAGGAATCGCTGATCGTCGGCGGGCAGCTCGTGCTGGCCGCCGCATCCGATGGCCAGATCGTGCCCGTCGACTCAGAGCACTCGGCGCTGGCGCAGGCGCTGCGCTCGGGTGCGAAGGAAGAAGTGCGCCGCCTGGTCGTCACCGCATCAGGCGGGCCGTTCCGCGGACGTACGCGTGCGGAACTGGCGAACGTCACCCCTGCAGAGGCACTGGCGCACCCGACCTGGAACATGGGCCGAGTGGTCACGACGAACTCGGCCACCCTCGTGAACAAGGGTCTCGAGGTGATCGAGGCTCATCTGCTGTTCGACGTCGACTACGACGACATCGACGTCGTGGTGCACCCGCAGTCGATCGTCCACTCGATGGTCGAATTCATCGACGGCTCGACCATCGCGCAGGCGTCGCCGCCGGACATGAGGCTCGCGATCTCGCTGGGCCTGGATTGGCCGCACCGCGTCGGCGGCGTGGGGCGTCCCATGGACTGGACCCAGCCGGCGCAGTGGACGTTCGAGCCGTTGGACGACGAGGCGTTCCCCGCTGTCGCACTGGCGAAGGCGGTCGGACGAGCGGGGTCGACGTTCCCTGCGGTCTACAACGCAGCCAACGAGCAGGCGGTGGATGCGTTCCACGACGGTCGACTGTCGTTCCTCGGGATCGTGGACACGATCGCCGCCGTCGTCGACGCGCACGAGCCGCCGGACCAGCTCACGGTCGCGTCGCTGAGCGAGGCGGAGCGCTGGGCGCGCGAGCGCGCCGACAGACTCATCGCGTCCTGACCGCCCTTCCGACCGCGAGACGTGCTCTGCAGGGTGACGCTTCGCCAGCCCGCACAGGTCTCACCGCACGAAGTACGTCTCGCGGGCAAGCGGCCGGAGTCAGGGGACGGGCCAGCCGGCATCCTGCAGCGCCGCACGAGCGAGCGAGCGCGCGGAGAACGGCGTACGAACGCCGTCGATCTCCCGGTAGTCCTGGTGTCCAGGACCCGCCCAGAGGATCGCGTCGCCGTCGCCGACCATGCGCACGGCCGTGCGGATCGCCTCTTCGGGCGCTGCGACCTCCAGGATCTCCGCGTCGGATGCCGCGCTGCGCGCCCCCTCGAGCAGAGCGGCGCGGATCGGAGCCGGCTCCTCGTAGCGCGGGTGGTGATCCGTGACGATGACGATGTCGGCGCCTTCGGCGGCGACGCGTCCCATGACCGGACGCTTGAGGGTGTCGCGGTTCCCCGACGCGCCGAACATCATGATCACGCGCCCAGGGGTGACCTTCCGGACGGCGGCGAGCGTCTTCTCGAACGCATCGGGAGTGTGGGAGAAATCGACGTAGACGGCGGGGCCGCTCGCACCGGAGACGAGTTCGGTGCGACCCGGCAGTACGGCGTCGACACGACCGTCCCTGACGAGGGCGGCGGCGATGCGGTCGAACGGATAGCCGCCCTCGACGAGCATGGCGATGGCAAGGCCGGCATTGGCCGCCATGTGAGCGCCGATCACCGGGATCGTCGTGGTCACTTCCGCGCCGTCGGGGGCGCGGACCGTGAAGGTGGTGCCGCGCTGATCCTCGTCCACGATGTGCACGATCCAGTCGGCGTCGGCCGCGGCATCCGGATCCGTCGCGAGCTGCGGGGCCCCGACGGTGACGAGGGGGACCTCCGAGCGTCGGACCACCTCCCACCCGGACGGCGTGTCGACGCACACGACACCACGACGGGCGCGATCGGGGCGGAACAGTGCCAGCTTGGCCTCGAGGTACGTCTCCAGATCGCCGTAGTCGTCCAGATGATCGTGAGTGAGGTTGGTGAAGCCCGCCACATCGAAGACGATGCCGTCCACGCGATGCCGGGAGAGCGCCTGCGCACTCACTTCGACCGCGACCGCCTCGACCTTGCGCTCGCGCATGAGGGCCAGAAGGGCATGCATCTCGGAGGACTCCGGCGTCGTCAGGCGTGACACGATGCTCTGCCCGGCGATGTGCCGTTCGGCGGTCGAACTCAGGCCGCTGGCGACGCCGAGCTGGTGCAGGATGCCCTCCAGTACGTGCGAGGTGCTGGTCTTGCCGTTCGTGCCGGTGACGGCGAAGAGCTGCGGCATGTCGTGGTCGGTGCCGTACAGCCAGGCGCTGATGTCGCCGAGCGCGGCACGGGGATCCTCGGCGATGAGCACGGGAAGCCCGCTCACGGCTGCCCGTTCGGCGCCGGCGCCGTCTGTCAGGATCGCCACTGCGCCCTGGTCGGCTGCGGTCTGCGCGAATTCGGCTCCGTGCCGTCGCGCTCCATGGATGCCGACGAACACCTCCCCGGCACGCAGGTCGGCCGTCGCCAGCGTGATTCCGCGCGCGAACACGCCGTCGACGTCGCCGCGCACCTCCAGGCCGAACCGCTCGACGAGTTCCGCCAGCGACCTGCGCGGCGGGTTCTCGGGGCGGAGGACGGGAGGCAGGGGAGCGGAAGCGGGTTCGGTGACCATGTCCTGTCCAGTTTCTCACGCGTCGTGCGGACGCCGTCGAGCGGTGGGGGGCGCCGCGGGGCGCCCCCACCCGTTCGTCAGGCCGAACGGCGTCGGTACGCGAGGATCGCCACCACCAGGGCGGCGACGCCTGCGACGAGGCCTCCTGCTCCGAGGGCGATCGCCAGAGGGTCGGGAGCCTCGGAGGCGTCGGATGCTGCGGCATCGGATGCCGTCGACTCGCCGTGCCCGGCATCCGAAGCGTGTCCGGCATCCGATTCCTCCGCCGCAGCCGTCAGGCTCACCACCGGGGCCGGGGCATCGAGATCATGCGGATTCTGGCCTTCCTCGGCGATCTCGGTCCACTCGTTCACGCCGGTCTCGCAGACCTGCTCGACGGGGAAAGCGAACGATTCGGGGGCGTCCTCGCCGGGACGCACCTGCATGCTCACGGCTCCCCGCAGGTCGCTCGGGACCGGCGTGGCAGCGGCGTAGGTGACGGCGTCGACGAGGCCGTCGTCACCGCGCTCGACCACGATGTCCCACCCTGCCTCTACCGTGGGGGACACCGAGGCGAGGCCATCGGGCATCGTGATCCGCAGCCCTGTGGTGGGCGAGTGCTCGCAGCCGTGCGTGAACGAGAAGGTCAGCACGGTCGCCTCGTCGGCGGTGAGCGTGTCGGGGCTCACCCCGACGTGCGCGGAGGCGACGGCGGGCGCCGCGATCGCGAGGCCGGTACCGAGGATGACGGCGATGGTGCTGCGGCGAAAGGTGGAACGGGACATGAGTGATTCTCCTGAGTCTGATCGGCGGTCACCGCGTCGCGCGGTGCCGAGGAGCCCGCCGACGTCTCGGCGGGCGCGCACGTCGGGGCGAGCATCCAAGAGGATGCGGACGCGGGACGTGCGGATCAGACCGAAGGCGGACCGCGACGACTGACGACGGATGACAGCGGAGTCAGCGACGTCGTCACACTGATGCTCGCCGGCATGAGCCGGAGTCGTCGACCCACCGGCAGCACGGGCAGCACGGGGAGCAGGCGGGCGCGGGCCCATCCGGCGATGCCCCGCAGCATCCGCTCGCCGTGCCACAGCAGCAGCGTCGTCGCGAGCGCTGCGAGGACGTGCGAGACCAGCATCGGAGCGTCGGGGGCCGCAGCCGACACCACGGGGCCCAGTGTCATGACGTGGTGCGCGTGAGCGCCCACCGGAGCCACCGCATCCGTGAGGCTGCCGGCGAGCACCTGGAACAGCACGTGGAAGACGAACTGCGACACGAGGACCGTCAGTGCGGTGCGCGCCGCCGAGGGGCGTCGCCCGATCAGCATCGCGGCGAGGGGGACGAGCAGGATCGACAGCGCGACGACGAGGAGCGGATGCGGCGGCATGCCGCCTGCGACGGTATGCGAGACGGCCGCGAGCGTCGTCGCCGTCGAGGTCGCCGCAGCCGCGCGCAGGAGTCGCAGCTGCCGAAGGGTCACGTGTGAAGTCTATGTCCGGACTCAGCGGATTCCTCGCGACGGACCAGTACGGTGATCAGGTGGAAATCCTGCTGTACGTGGTCGGCATCCTCTTCATGCTCGTCGGCCTCGGCCTCTCGATCGGGTTGCACGAGGTCGGCCACCTCGTCCCCGCGAAGCTGTTCGGCGTGCGCGTCGGGCAGTACATGATCGGGTTCGGTCCGCGGCTGTGGTCGAAGAGGATCGGCGAGACCGAGTACGGCTTCAAGGCGCTGCCGCTGGGCGGGTTCATCTCGATGTCGGGCATGTATCCGGCATCCACCGGCGGCAAGCCGGCCGGCGGGATGTTCCGCACGCTGATCCAGGACGCGCGCTCCGCCAACGACGAGACGATCGCCGAAGGCGCCGAGGACCGGGTCTTCTACAAGCTGCCCGTCTACAAGCGCATCATCGTGATGCTCGGCGGGCCGGTGATGAATCTGCTGCTCGCGATCATCATCTTCACGGTCCTGGTCTCCGGGATCGGAGTGCAGCAGGGCACGACGACGATCGCCTCGATATCGGAGTGCGTGCTGCCGGCCGGTACCACGCAGACGGAGTGCACGCCGGACGATCCGGCGACTCCTGCCGCCAAGGCGGGCATCCAGCCCGGCGACGTCATCGTCTCGATCGACGGCACCGACGTGGCGACGTTCGCCGAGGCGACCGAGATCGTGCAGGCCTCGCCCGGTGAGACGCTCGATGTCGTGGTCGACCGAGATGGCGAGACGGTCCCGCTGGAGATCACGCCCATCCAGGTCGAGCGCACGCTGACGGATGCCTCGGGGCAGCCGCTGCTCGACGAGAACGGCGAGCAGATCGTCGCCGAGGTCGGCTACGTCGGCATGGGTTCGCAGATGGGCTTCGTGCAGCAGCCGCTCACGGCGGGCTTCGAGATGACCATGGATGCCGCTGGCCGCGTGACCCAGATGATCGCGACCCTGCCGGTGCGGCTGTGGGACATCGCCGTTTCGACTTTCACCGGCGGCGAGCGGGATCCGAACGGTCCGCTCAGCGTCGTCGGCGTCGGTCGTCTCGCAGGCGAAGTCGCTGCCACGGATGCGCCGGTGCTGAACAGGTTCGCGGTGCTGCTGAACCTGCTGGGCGCGCTGAATGTCGCGCTGTTCGTGTTCAACATGATTCCGCTGCTGCCGCTGGACGGCGGTCATATCGCCGTCGCGCTCTGGGACGGCATCCGCCGTGCCTGGGCCAGACTGTTCCGTCGGCCTCCGCCCGCGCCGGTGGATGCGACGCGCCTGGTGCCGTTGACCGTCGTCGTGGCCACGCTGCTGATCGCGATGGGTGCACTGCTGCTGATCGCCGACGTGTTCAACCCCGTCGATCTGCTGGGCGGCTGAGACCGGCCGCTCAGGCGAGGGCGTGCGCGACCAGGCGCTCCAGAGTGCGGATGCCGTCGCGCGACAGGATCGACTCCAAGTGCCCCTGCACGCTGGCGACATGCGGCGCTCGCAGCGCATAGACGTCGCCGGTTGCGGCATCCGCCGACACCTCGACGTCGCCGATACGCGTCGTGCCTGGTGCGACGCGCGCGGTGAAGGTGTTGTAGAAGCCGATCGACGCGTCCTCGCCGAAGACCGGCACGACCTTCTGCAGGCCCTGATGGGGGCTGTCCAGCGGAGCGAGGTCGATCCCGAAGCCGTCCGCGAGGATCTGGTGGCTCAGGCAGACCGCCAGCAGCGGACGCAGCTGCTCCCGTCGACGCGCGACGAGATCCCGCATGCGCGCGATGCGCAGGGTCGAACCGTCGCGCGGGTCGCCGGGGCCGGGGCCTGCGACGACGAGGTCGGCGGCATCGGCATCCGCATCGGTCGCTTCGCTCCACGCCGCGATGCGGACGTCGAGTCCGAGATGGCGCAGTTGATGCGCCAGCATCGTGGTGAAGCGGTCCTCGGCATCCACGACGAGCGCGGAACGGCCGGCGAAGTGGCCAGCAGCGTCGTCGCCCTGGGGGTTCAGCCAGAACTCGGCCAGGCGCGAGTTGCGCGCGTTCAGCAGGGCGCTCACCTCGGCATCCGCGGCGAGATCGACGGGTTCGGCCGGAGCGTCCGCATCCACGACTTCGTCGCGGTCGATGGCGCCGATGGCGCCGAGAACGCCGGCGGCCTTGCCGTGGGTCTCGCTGACCTCGCCGTGCGGGTCCGAGTGGCGCACCAGCGTGGCGCCGACCGGAACGCGCAGGGCGCCGTCCTCGGCGTAGACCGTGCGGATGAGGATCGGGGCATCGAGGTCGTGACCGCCGTGCGCATTCGGAGTGAACAGCGCGGCGACGCCGGAGTAGTACCCGCGTGGCTTCGTCTCGTGGCGACGGATCACGGTGCACGCGTTCTGCATCGGCGAGCCGGTCACCGTCGGTGCGAACATGGTCTCGCGGAGGATGTCTCGGGGGTCGAGCCGGCTCGACCCGCGCAGCATGTACTCGGTGTGAGTGAGGCGCGACATCTGCTTGAGGTGCGGGCCGGTGATGCGGCCGCCGTCCGAGCAGACGGCGCTCATCATCTTGAGCTCCTCGTCGACGACCATGAAGAGCTCCTCGGTCTCCTTGGTGGAGGACAGGAACTCGACGAGCGACTCCTTGGTCGCCCCGCCGGCCGGATGCCGGAACGTGCCCGAGATGGGGTTCATCGTCACGATGCCGTCCTGCGCCACGACGTGCGCCTCGGGGCTCGCGCCGACGAGGATCTGGCCCGGGGTGACGACCACGAACGTCCAGTAGGCGCCGCGCTCGTGCTCGAGCAGGGCGCGGAACCAGGTGAGCGCCGCCGTGCGGTCGTCGCCGTCGAAGCGTGCGGTGTAATCGCGGCGGATGACGAAGTTCGCTCCCTCGCCCCGGCCGATCTCGTCGGCGATGACGCGTTCGACCACGGCCGCGTAGTCGTCGTCGGAGATGTCGAACCCGGCGTCGTGCAGGGCGACCGCATCGCGGGGGAGCGATGCCACCACCTCGTCGAACGGCAGATCGTCATGACGGTCCACGATGATGCAGCGCAGCGGGGTGGCGTCGTCCTGCGCCTCGAAACCGCGCTCGCGGACCTGTCGGTACGGGACGAGGGCGAACACTTCCTGCGCGACCCCGTCGGCCATCAGCGGGATGTCGGCCAGCAGCTCGACGTCGACGACGTCGCCGGTGAGCAGCTCGACGCTGTCGGAACCCTCTCGTGCGATGAGCACGAAGGAGGCGCTCTGGTCGGGCAGCTGAATCATCGGGGTCTCCTGAGGATCGGGCATCCGGCGCGACTCAACGAAAAGACCGCCCCGGGGGCGGTCTGGATTCGTGGGAACGCGAACACACCGCCTAGGAGGCGGGCCACCAGGTGAGGTTCGCGAGCATGGGCCGAAACTATCACACTGCGTGTATCCAGCCTGGCCACGTTTCGGCCGCGTAATCTGGAGGTGTGCCAGCAGTCAATCTTGGGATGCCCCGCGTCCCCGAAGTCCTGAGCCCGCGCCGCAAGTCCCGCCAGATCAAGGTGGGAAAGGTGCTGGTCGGCGGCGATGCCCCCGTCAGCGTGCAGTCGATGACGACGACGAAGACGACCGACATCAACGGGACGCTGCAGCAGATCGCAGAGCTCACGGCCTCCGGGTGCGAGATCGTGCGCGTCGCCGTGCCGTCGCAGGACGATGCCGACGTGCTGCACATCATCGCGAAGAAGAGCCAGATCCCGGTCATCGCCGACATCCACTTCCAGCCGAAGTACGTCTTCCAGGCGATCGACGCCGGCTGCGCCGCCGTTCGTGTGAACCCGGGCAACATCCGCAAGTTCGACGATCAGGTCGGTGCGATCGCGAGGGCCGCGAAGGATGCCGGCGTGTCGCTGCGCATCGGCGTGAATGCGGGGTCGCTCGATCCTCGTCTGCTGCAGAAGTACGGCAAGGCCACGCCCGAGGCGCTCGCCGAGAGCGCGCGCTGGGAGGCGTCTCTTTTCGAGGAGCACGACTTCCACGACTTCAAGATCTCGGTCAAGCACAACGACCCGGTGATCATGGTTCAGGCCTACCGACAGCTCGCGCAGATGGGGGACTGGCCGCTGCACCTCGGCGTCACCGAGGCTGGTCCGGCATTCCAGGGCACGATCAAGAGCGCCACGGCCTTCGGCATCCTGCTGGGCGAGGGGATCGGTGACACGATCCGGGTTTCGCTGTCCGCGCCTCCGGCCGAAGAGGTCAAGGTGGGCCACCAGATCCTGCAGTCGCTGAACCTCCGAGAGCGCAAGCTCGAGATCGTCTCGTGCCCGTCCTGCGGACGCGCCCAGGTCGACGTCTACACGCTCGCCGAGGACGTCACGGAGGGACTCAAGGACATGACCGTGCCGCTGCGTGTTGCCGTCATGGGCTGCGTCGTGAACGGGCCGGGCGAGGCGCGTGAGGCGGATCTCGGTGTCGCCTCCGGCAACGGCAAGGGCCAGATCTTCGTGAAGGGCGAGGTCATCAAGACCGTGCCCGAGGCGGACATCGTCGCCACCCTGATCGAGGAGGCGAATCGCATCGCCGCCGAGATGGGGCCGGATGCGCCGCTCGGCACCGCGCAGGTGACGACCATCTGATGACCGTGATCACGGTCGCCGGGCTCGGCGAGAACCACCATCCGGCCGAACGTGCGACGTTGACCGCGGAGATCGCGATCGCCCATGCTGACCGGGAGACATCGATCCGGCAGGGCACTGCGATGCACGCGCAGCTCGCCGAGGAGGTCGTCCGCCTCCGTGCATCCGGATCCGCGACCTGGCATTCGGTCGACGTGCTCAGCACGAGTGCGCGGGTCTGGACGGACAAGGACGGTGTGAAGCACCGCGACCATGTCACACGCGGCACGGTGCGCGTGAAGATGTCGCGCCTGGCGGAGGTGTCCGATGTCGTGGCGGCGCTGAGCGCGCTCGGCGCCACGGTATCGACCTCGTGGGCGCTGACGGAGGTCACGCGGGATACCGTGACCCGTCACCTGCGCACGGTCGCCGTCGAGGATGCTCGGGCGAAGGCTGAAGATTTCGCCGCCGCGCTCGGGCAGACCGTCCAGCGCGTCGTCGCGATCCGCGAGGATGACGGCTATGCGCCGCAGGGTGCCCGAGGCGCCGGTGGCGGACCGGAGCTCACCATTCCGGAGATCACCGTGCGGGTCGCGGTGAAGGGCGATTTCGAAACCGAATGATGTGCGAGACGAAAGATGGAGGACGAGGATGTCTGAACTGACTGTTCCCGCGCCGGTGCAGGCGATGGTCGACGCGATCAACGCCGCGGACACGGACGCATTCGTGGCGGCGTTCACGGAGGACGGCTTCATCGACGACTGGGGTCGGGTGATGCGGGGCCGCGACGGCGTGCATCGCTGGGCGGGCAGCGACGCGATCGGCGCCGGTGCCCGGATGACCCTGCTGACCGCGGAGACCGAGGGCGAAACGACGAGTGTGAGGTTCGGCTGGTCGAGTCGCGTGTTCAACGGCGAGTCGAACGGCGTCTTCGTCGTCCACGGCGACCGTCTCGCCAGCTTCACGATTCCCCCGAACCACTGATGGCGGCGCAGGACACCTCCGTCTCGTTCGCATCGGGCGAGACGACGGGAGAGAGCATCGTCCGCACCGTGCGTTCGCACCGGGACGGCGCGATCGTCGTCACCGATGCGACGCCGTTCCACCCAATCGATCACACCTGGCCTGATCAGCCGGGTGATGCCGGGACCATCGCGTCCGGCGACGAGTCGGCCGATGTCGTCGAAGCCGTGATGGTCGCTGAGAGCGAGGACGGTGCGTTGTTCGTGGGCGCTGAGATCCCGGTCAAACGCGGCGTCGAGGGATGGGCGTGGCAGGTCGGTCACCGGCTGTCGGCAGCGGATGCGCCCGACTGGCTGCGATCGGGTGTCGAGGTCTCGTTGCGCGCGGATGCCGAGCGGCGGGCGGCACTCAGCCGGGGTCATACGGCGTGCCATCTCGCCTCGCTCGCCCTGGATCTCGCCGTCGCAGATCTGTGGTGCAAGGATCCGGGAACCGACGCGCTCGGCAACCCCGATTTCGAGGGGCGGGCGAACCAGACGAGCCGGATCCACGAGGGCGGCGCGGTCGACGAGTATCGACTCGGCAAGAGCCTGCGTCGTGCCGGTTTCGACACGGCGGAGTTCGCCTCGTCGCTGACCGAGCGCGAGCAGCGGATCAACGCGCAACTGGCCGCGTGGGTCGCAACAGGCGCCCCCAGCCGCATCGTGACGGAGGGCCCGACGATCGTCGACATGCGGCGATGGGAGTGCGAACTTCCCGAGGGCACCGCGTCGATCCCGTGCGGCGGGACGCACGTGCACGCGCTCTCGGAGTTCGCCGCGATCTCGGTGGCACTGGACCTCTCGGATCCGCAGCTGCTCGTGATGACGACGGTGGCGACGCTCGCGAACTAGCCGTGTCGTGTCGCTTCGCCGAGCTTCGCGCCGAGGCCAGCGGCCAGGACATGGGCTTGCGAGAGCCGGATCCAGCGGCACGTCCAGGTGTGTCGCATCCCGCCGGTGGACGGATCGTTCTCGCCTGCAGACCAGACCGAGTCGATGTCGGCGTCGTCGACGGCCATCACGAAGAAGTGCCTGCGGGCGACCTCGTCGCGCGTCGGGGCGAGGTCGTAGTCGGCGACGCCCAGCGGACGCACGACACGGCCGCGCAGGCCGGTCTCTTCGTGCAGCTCACGGACGGCCGCCTCGGCTGCGGACTCGCCGTCGCAGATGCTCCCGGCAGGCACCTGCACGCCGGTGACGTCCATGGGTTCGTCGTCATGCGTGAACACCAGCAGGTGCTCGTCGGCGATCACGTAGCAGACGGCCTTTTCGACGACGGCGCTGTGAGTTGTCGGCACGGGATCGAGCTTAGGTCGCGTCGGCATCCGCTGCCGCGTCACAGCATCGCCGATCCGGTCATTACGATGGCGCCATGCCCCTAGCCCTCTTCGACCTGGACGGGACGCTCATCGACCAGGCGCGCGCAGCGGCGCTCTGGGCGGGCGAGTTCGGCGAGCAGCGCGCGTTGACGCCCGAGCAGATCACGTGGGTCGCAGATGCACTGTCCGAGCGGCGTTCCAAAGAACTCGTCTTCCATGGCGTCGTCGACCGGCTCGGTCTGGACGACGACCCGCTCCGAATCTGGAATGACTATCGACGTCGGATGCCGGAACTCGTGACATGCCCGGGCGAGGCGATGGCCGCGTTGTCGGCGCTGCGCGCCGCGGGATGGACGATCGGTATCGTCACGAACGGGGAGATCGACAATCAGGAGGGCAAGATCCTCCGAACGGGCCTTTCCGCAGCGGTGGACGGGTGGGTGATCTCGGCCGAAGCCGGTGTCCGCAAACCGGACCCGGCGATCTTCGCGCTCGCGGCGCGGCGGCTGGGAGTGCCGCTGCGCGGTTGGATGATCGGAGACGGACTCGAATCCGACATCGCCGGCGGAGCAGCCGCCGGGCTGAGGACGGCATGGATCACCGATGCGGATTCCGACGACGCGGCACCCCTCGCGACGTTCGCCGCGGCCTCGGTCCCCGACGCAGTGGCGCAGATCCTCGTCACTGCCGACGCCGTGCTCGACTGACGAGCATCCCGACAAGGAGCAACGTGTGACCGCATTCACCGGCCTCGTCGCCTTCCCCCTGACTCCTCTGGTCGACGACAGGGTCGACGAGGCGGCCTTCGCCGTGCTGATCCGACGTCTGGCGGATGCCGGTGTCGACTCGATCACGGCGCTCGGCTCGACGGGCTCCTACGCCTATCTGGGCATCGAGGAGCGCGCGCTGGTGGCACGCCTTGCGGTCGAACACGCTGGATCGACGCCGGTTCACGTCGGCGTGGGCGCTCTTCGCACTTCGCATGTGCTGCGAAACGTCGAGTACGCGACGCGGGCGGGGGCCGCGGGCGTCCTGCTCTCACCTACGAGCTACCAGCCGCTGACCGACCATGAGGTGTTCGAGCTGTTCCGCACGGTCACCGAGAGCACCGACCTGCCGGTGATCCTGTACGACAATCCGCGCACGACGAACTTCACCTTCACCACCGACCTGTACGCACGCATCGCCGAGCTTCCGGGTATCGCCTCGATCAAGATCCCCGGCGTGCCAGAAGACGCAACCGCTGCCCGACGCCGTGTCGCAGAGATCCGCGCCGCCGTACCGGAGACGGTGACGATCGGCGTGTCGGTCGACGCGCTCGGCGCGGGCGGGCTGATCGCGGGCTGCGACGCGTGGTACTCGGCGATCGGCGGCACACTTCCGGAGACCGCACTTCGGATCACGCGCGCTGCCCTGTCGGGTCGACTGGAGGATGCCGCCGCGGATTCAGAGCGCCTGCAACCGCTCTGGGCGCTGTTCGCCGAGTTCGGCGGCAGCCTGCGCGTCATCGCGGCCATCGCCGAGCATCTCGGCCTCGTGCAGGAGGGGTCGTTGCCGTTTCCCGTGCAGGGCATCCCCGAATCTCATCGGCCCCGTGTCATCGCCGTGTTCGAGAAGTTGCGTGCGACCGGCGCTGTGCTGGAGTGATCCTTCACGCGACTGCAAGCCTGCGCACTGACCGACTGAACGAACGAGGCGGTGGCGTCGTGGTGACCACGGCAGTGTGCTTGTATGAATCGATGCGCCTGAACGTGATCGAGTCCGGCAGCGGCGATCGCACCATCCTGCTCCTGCACGGCATGTCCGGTTCGGCCGAGAGCTGGTGGCGTGTCTCGGAGGAGCTCGCAGAGCGCGGTCGCCGGGTGCTCGCTGTCGACCTGCCCGGTCACGGACTCTCGCCGCGTGATCCGACCTCGACCGTGTCGTCCGCCGCAGATGCCCTCGTCGAGACCGTTGCGGCTCTCGCGGACGAGCCCCCGCTCGCCGCGATCGGGCACTCGTACGGCGGCACCGTTCTGGCCGCCGCCGCGGATCGCCTGCCGCTCGACACCGCGGTGTATGTCGACACAGCATGCGCCTTCACCGGGGGAGCCGACCGCGACGAGCTCATCGCGCAGTACACGAGCGACCGACGCTCTCGTCAGGACGCTTCCTGGCTTCGAGAGACGCGACCCTTCTACAGCGAGAGGGATGCTGTCGTCGAAGCGCGCGCGGCCGATCGCTTCGACCCGGTGACCGCTGCGTCGATCTCTTCCGGCGCCGATGTCGAGCACATCCTTGCTCCCGGTTCGATCCTGGTGCGCGCCGACCCGAGCCGATTCGTCGCCGACGAGGATGCCGAGCGACTCGCGGCCTGCGGCGTTGACGTCCGCACCATTCCTGGAGCCGCGCATACCGTGTGGTTCAGTCACTTCGACGAGTTCGTCACGGTTCTGCCGGAGGTCTTCGGTAGTGATTCACCCGTGGGAGCATGAAGGATGCGCTCCCGTTCGTCTGCCCAGGACCGCACCTCCGAGCCTTGTCCTGTCACCGATGACGTCCGGTTGAGCGCTGCGCAGCGGGGGCTGCTGGAGGAATGGATTCCCGGCGCCGCGATCCTCGCGGATCACAGCTGGGGCCAGATCGAATCCCACGTGCTCGAGGTCGAACACGACGACGAGCGACTGGTGGTCAAGGCCGGGGGACCGACGAACCATCACATCGGACGCGAACTCGATGCGCACGACGGGTGGACGGCCATCTGGTCGCACGTGGGCTTCGCGACACGCATCCGGCACGCTGATCGGGACGATCGGATCTTCGTCGCGGATTGGATGCCGGGACACCTGATCGACAGGACGCCCGCGGCGGTCGACCCGAGCGTGCATCGCCGTGCGGGCGAACTGCTGCGTTCGTTTCACGACCAGGCGTCGCGCGTCGGAGATGAACGACTGGTCGAACGGGTGCGGCGCGCGCTCGTTTCTGAGCACCGGATCGACCCGGGAACTGTTGAGCGGGTGGAGTCATTGCTCGAAGGTCTCGCACCCGGTGCTGTCGACATGGTGCCCACCCACGGCGACTGGCAGCCGCGGAACTGGCTGATGGACAACGGCGAGGTCAGGGCGATCGACTTCGGCCGGTTCGCCTTCCGCAGCCGGGCATCCGATTTCGTTCGGTTGGATGCCCAGCAATGGAGGCTCGCTCCCGATTGCGAGAGCGCGTTCCTCGAGGGCTACGGTTATGACCCGCGCCGTGGGTCCGGGGATCATTGGCTCGCGCTGCGCATCGTCGAGGCTGTGGGCACCGCGGCATGGGCATATCAGGTCGGCGACGAAGAGTTCGAGGCGCAGGGGCATCGGATGATCGCGACCCTCCTCGGCGAGGACTGAGCGATGCAACCCATCTCTCACGAACCGATCGGCTATTCGTGTCCGTTCTGCCGACTGCAGGACGGAGAGTTCAATGACCGGAATCAGCCCACAGATGTCGTCGCGGTCACCGAGCGGGCATACGCACGCATCGCGCCGAAATGGTGGCCGGGCAATCCCGGTGCTGTGCTGGTGATACCTCGGGTCCACGTCGAGAACCTCTACGACCTCGCACCGGCGGATGCCATCGACCTGTGGTCGCTGACGCAGACCATCGCACGAACCATCCGGGAGACGTACGGCTGCGAGGGCGTCTCGATCCGACAGCACAACGAGCCGGCCGGTGGGCAGGACGTATGGCATCTGCACATCCACGTCTTCCCGCGCTTCCACGACGATCGGCTGTATCAGCGGCACGACGAAGCGACGTGGGTGCCGAGCGAGGAACGAGTTCCGTACGCGCGTCGTCTTCGCGAAGCGCTGCGATCGCCGTACGACTTCCGGCCCTGAGCGTCAGCAGCTCACAGAGCGAACTCCAGCTCGCCCTTCGCGATATCGGCCCGCACGACCTGCAGCGACACGACGTCGCCTGCCGCGGCTCCCGCCGGCACGGGAGCGGATGCCGTCACCGCCGGATCCGCGATCTGAATCGTGCCCCGGCCGCCATCGCGCAGCTCGATCACGTTCGCCTCGATCCGTGAACCGACGAATGGCGTCATCAGCGCCGCCTCGACGCAGTTGATCGTCGCGGAGTTCAGCTTCGACGCCCGCTGCGACGACGCCTGCATGAGTCCTGGGAGCTCCGGCAGCGAGTCGCGCGCCCACGCCGGAACCTCCTCGCCAGAAGCGATGGCGAGACAGATGGCGAGCGACCAGCGGTCCACGAGCCGGCGCAGGGGAGCGGTTGCGTGAGCATAGGGTGCGGCGATGGCCGCCTGCTCGGCATCCGCGGGCACCGATCCGTCGAAGGTCACGTAGCCCGCCCCGCGGAACAGCATCGCGGCCGCTTCGAGCACGGGCAGCGTGAGCGGATCCTGACGGTCGAGCCCGCGCAGATACTCGCCGTACTCGCCCGTCTTCCACGGCCGGCCGAGCGCCTCGGTCTGGCGCCGGAACGCCGCGAAGGATTTCTCGTCCGGCTGCGGCATGGTCCGCAGGACGCCCACCTTCGCGTCGAGCATGAGGGACGCCGCCGCCATGCCGGTCATGAGCGACAACTGGGCGTTCCACTCCTCGACGGGCAGTGGACTGCGACGCACGATCTCGTACGTCCCGTCGTCCGCGCGGACGACCTCTTCGTCCGGCAGATTGAGGCTCGCTCCGCCGCGTGCCCTCTCCTGCGCGATGCGGAGTTCGCCGATCTCGCGCAGCAGAGTCGCGGGTGAGACCTCTCCGGCATCCAGAGCTCGCTGCAGGGACGCGTACTCGAGCTGCTCGCGCGAGCGGATCAGCGCTCGCTCCAGCCGGAAGTCGGAGACTGCACCGTCTGCGGCCAGCGCGAATGTCCACACCAGCGCTGGTCGCTCGACGCCCGGCAGCAGCGACGCGCGATCCTCGCTCAGGGCGCGCGGATGCAGCGGGATCGAGCCGTCGGCCGCATACAGCGTCTGACCGCGTTCGCGGGCCGCGGCATCCAGCGCTCCGCCGGCCGTCACGAACGACGGGACGTCGGCGATCGCGTACCGCACCTCGAATCCGGTTCCTGTGCGGGCGAGATGGAAGGCCTGATCCAGGTCCTTCGACCCCGGCGGATCCAGTGTCGCGAAGGCCACGTCCCGCAGATCGAGCTCGGGTGCCGCAGGGCAGACGGCGGATGCTTCGGCTCGCGCCTCTTCGGAGAACTCGACCGGCGCGTCCAGCGACGCGCGCAGCGCCGCAAGGGCCTCGGCCAGTTCGCTCTGAGCGGCGGATGGGGCGACATGGGCGCGACGCTGAGGCATGCATCGAGCCTAACCAGAGCCACCGGCCCTCAGGGGGATTAGCGTGTTGATCATGACCCTTGCCGAGAAAGCTCAGACCCTCATCGATCTGCACCGCGCACCCGAGATCCTCCGGGTCGTGAACGTCTGGGACGTCGTGTCCGCCCAGACCGTCGCCGCGCTCCCCGAGACCACGGCCATCGCCACTGCAGGGCACTCGATCGCCGCGACCCTCGGCTACGCCGATGGCGCCATTCCGCGCGAACTCATGCTCGACATGGTGTCGCGCATCACGGCGGCCGTCGATCTGCCGGTCTCCGCCGACCTGGACGACGGCTACGGCGATACGGGGGAGACCACCCGCCTCGCGATCGCCGCCGGCGCGGTCGGCGCCAACATCGAGGACCGCCTCAAGCCGCTCGACGAGTCGGTCGCGAACGTCGTGGCGATCGTCGCCGCCGGTGAGGCCGAGGGCGTGCCGTTCGTCCTCAACGCCCGCACCGATGCTTTCGTCCGCGGGGGCGATCGTCCGGTGCAGGAGAGCGTCGCCGACGCGATCGCGCGCGGCCGTGCCTATCTCGACGCCGGTGCGACGACGGTGTTCGTCCCCGGCATCCTGGATGCCGACGTCACACGGCAGCTCGTCGACGGAATCGGCGCGAACCGGGTCAGTGTCATCGGTCTGCCAGGAGCGCTCACAGCCGCCGAGTACGAGGCGCTCGGTGTCGCCCGCATCTCCTACGGCCCGATGACCCAGCGCGTCGCGCTGACGGCGTTGCAGGACCTGGCTTCGAGCCTCTACGCCGACGGCGTCATCCCGACCGGCACGCGCGCGCTGAACTGACCGGATCGGACGAGTGGCCGCGCGCCCTAGACTTGTCGCGTGGTCACTCGTCTCTCGAACTTCTTCCTCCGCACGCTCCGCGAAGACCCGGCCGGCGCCGAGATCGCCAGCCACAGGCTGCTGATCCGCGCCGGATACATCCGACCGCAGGCCGCGGGCATCTTTGCGTGGTTGCCGCTCGGTCTGCGCGTGAAGGCGAAGATCGAGACCGTCGTCCGCGAGGAGATGGCGGCCGCCGGTGCGCAGGAAGTGCATTTCCCCGCGCTCATGCCGCGTGAGGCGTACGAGGCGACCGGCCGCTGGGACGAGTACGGCGACCTGCTGTTCCGCCTGCAGGACCGCAAAGGCGGCGACTACCTGCTGGCGCCCACGCACGAGGAGGCCTTCACGCAACTGGTCAAGGACCTGTACTCCTCGTACAAGGACCTGCCCCTGACGATCTACCAGATCCAGGACAAGTACCGCGACGAGGCACGCCCCCGCGCCGGCCTCCTGCGCGGCCGCGAGTTCACGATGAAGGACGCGTACTCCTTCGATTCTTCGGATGCCGGACTCGACAAGTCGTACATGGCGCAGCGAGATGCCTACGAACGCATCTTCCAGCGCCTCGGTCTGGAATACGTGATCGTCCAGGCGGATGCCGGGGCCATGGGCGGATCCCGCAGCGAGGAATTCCTGCACCCGACGCACGTCGGAGAGGACACCTTCGTGCGCTCGGCCGGCGGTTACGCCGCGAACGTCGAAGCCTTCACGACGGCTGTGCCCGAGCCCGTCGACTTCTCCGACGCTCCGGCAGCCACGATCTTCGATTCCCCGAACACTCCGACCATCGACACGCTGGTCACGCACTCCAACGCCGTGCTGGAGGGCGAGTACACCGCAGCGGACACCTTGAAGAACGTGGTGCTGCGGCTCACGCATCTCGACGGCACTCGCGAACTCGTCATCGTCGGCATCCCCGGCGACCGCGAGGTCGACGAGAAGCGCGCCGAAGTGGCCTTCGCGCCTGCCGAGGTGTCGACGGCGACCGAGGACGACTTCGAGAACAACCCGCTGCTGGTCAAGGGCTACATCGGGCCGTGGTCGCCGATCGGCGCCGTCCTCGGTGAGGAATCCGCGACAGGCATCCGCTACCTCGTCGACCCCCGCGTCAGCGAGGGTTCGAGTTGGATCACCGGCGCGAACATCGACCAGAAGCACGCGCACTCGGTGATCGCCGGCCGCGACTTCTTCGCCGACGGCATCGTCGAGATCGCGAACGTCCGCGCCGGTGACCCGGCTCCGGACGGCTCCGGACCCGTCGAGCTGGCGCGCGGCATGGAGATCGGCCACGTCTTCCAGCTCGGCCGCAAGTATGCAGAGGCGCTCGGGCTGAAGGTCCTGGACGAGAACGGCAAGCTCGTCACCGTCACGATGGGCTCGTACGGCATCGGCGTCACCCGCATCCTCGCGATCATCGCCGAGCTGAACAACGACGACAAGGGTCTGATCTGGCCGGCATCCGTCGCGCCGTTCGACGTGCACGTCGTCGCCGCCGGGCGCGACCAGGTCGCGTTCGACGTCGCCGAGCAGGTCGCCGCGCGACTGGAGGACGCCCGTCTCGATGTGCTCTACGACGATCGCCCGAAGGTGTCGCCCGGCGTGAAGTTCGGCGACGCCGAGCTCGTCGGCATCCCGCGCGTGCTCGTCGTCGGCCGCGGTGCGGCCGACGGCCAGGTCGAGCTGTGGGACCGCCGCACGGGTGAGCGCGACGCGCTGTCGGTGGACGAGGCGATCGCCCGCCTCACGGCCTGAGGCGCGTCACGGCGCGATCCGCTCGAGCGTGCGCTCATCCGCGGTCGTCGCCGCGCGCGGTGAGCAGCGCTCGCAGTTCGACGACCGCGGCCTCGGTCTGCGCGAGCAGCTCCTGCACGCGCGCCGTTCCGTCGTCGAGCGCCCGCAGCTCCGCCTGCGTGCCTGCGGCATCCGCGCCCACCTGGACTGCCCCCGAGGTCGCACCGCCGGCGACCCCTGCCGCGGCATCGGCCGGCTCGACGTCCCGGGCGCGTGAGTCGCTCGCCGAAGCATCCGATGGTCCGAGGAACAGGTTCGCCAGGTATCCGGTGAACGTGCCGAAGATGCCGACGCCGACGATGATGATGAGCACACCGAGCACCCGACCGGCATCCGTGACCGGGTACTGATCGCCGTAGCCGACCGTCGAGATCGTGACGATGGTGTACCAGAGCGCGTCGGAGGCGGACGTGATGTTCGCACCTTCGGCGTACTCCTCGATCGCCAGCACCGACAGGCTGCCGAACTGCAGCACGAGGATGCCGAGCAGCAGCAGCGTCATCAGGGTGCTGTTGGCGCGGTCCTGGATCAGCGTCACCCAGATCTGCTTCGGTCCGAGGTCGCGCATCAACCGGAAGACGCGCAGCAGCCGGAAGATCCTCAGCACCTTGAACTGGGGGAAGGGGAGGCTCGCCAGCAGGTCCGCCCAGCCGAAGCCGCGGAAGAAGTACCGCCAGCGTGCTTCGCTCGTCGTCATCCGATAGACGAAGTCGATGAGGAAGATGATGCTGAGCACACCGTTCATGACGGTCAGGACGACCTGCATCGCCGTGTCGCCCTGCAGCGCGTACACGAACACGAGATTCATGATGGAAAGCAGCGACAGGATGCCGATGAAGATCTCGTAGGCCGGATTCTTCAGCTCGGCGCGCGCTCTCCGCCTGGCCCGGATCCTGTCGATGATCTCACCCATGGCGCGCTCCTTCCGTGGACACGGCGTACGTGCCGCAGTCGGCATCCATTGTGAAGCACGGCGCCCGCCCGCGCGCGCCGACTCGCCCCCCTGGGTGACCGGCCATGACGTGCGAGAGTAGAGCCATGGATGATCTCCGAAGCCGCATCGAGTCGTTGCTGGACGAGGCGGGCGTCACCGGCAATCGCACACTGATCACTCGCATCCTGCTCGCCGGGGTCCAACTCGGGCAGGACCGCACGGATCGTCTGGACCTGAAGATCGCCTCGTCCGCGCTCAGCGAGATGCGCGACGCGTTCCGGTTGTTCGCCCCGTACTCCGACGTGCCCAAGGTGACGGTGTTCGGTTCGGCGCGCACGCGGCAGGACGATCCGCTCTACCTGACCGCTCGGGATGTCGCGGCGGAACTGGCCGAACGCGGCTGGATGGTCGTGACCGGCGCCGGCCCAGGCATCATGCAGGCCGCGGCCGAAGGGGCGGGCCAGAAGATGGCGCTCGGTGTCTCCATCCGGCTCCCGTTCGAGGAGAAGCCGAACGCGGTCGTCGCCGAGGACGCGCACTCGGTGGAGATGAAGTACTTCTTCACGCGCAAGCTCATGCTCGTGAAGGAATCCAGCGGGTTCATCTGCCTGCCCGGTGGTTTCGGGACCATGGACGAGATGTTCGAACTGCTGACGCTGCAGCAGACCGGGAAGGCCGAGCCGACGCCGATCGTAATCCTGGACGCCCCGGGTGGCACGTTCTGGCGTGGTCTCGAGAGCTTCGTCGTCGAGCACCTGATCCCGGCGGGGGTGATATCGCCGCATGATTTCGATCGCGTGCTCGTCACGGATTCGGCGGAGCAGGCCGTCACCAGGATCACGGGATTCTGGCGCAACTACGACTCGCTGCGCTGGGTGGACGACCTGCTGGTGCTGCGGGTGAAGCACCAGCCGACGGATGCCGAGATAGAGGCACTCAACACCGAGTTCGCGCCGTTCGTGGCCTCGGGGCGGATCGAGCGCACCGACGCTCTTCCCATCGAGGTGAACGATCGTGATCGCGTAGAACTTCCGCGGGTGGCGCTGCGATTGCGCCAGCGTGAGGTCGGCGGCCTTTACCGACTCATCGATGCGCTCAACGCGCTTCCTTCGGCGGGCTGAGTAAACGCGGGGTTCAGCGGTCGTTCACTCGGCGGTCATCCGGTGCGAGCAACGTGGCTCGGGCAACAGCACCCGACGACGAAGGACCGATGATGAGCCTCACTGACATTCCCCGCCGCACTCTGCCCATGGCGCCGCACGTGAGCGGGAAGCGCTCCGCGGTGACGTGCGAACTCAAGTGCGCGAACGCCTGCCTCGGGCCGGAGTGCAACACGTCCTCGAACGAGCACTTCCGCTCGATCGCGTCGACGGTGTTCTCGCGCCGTGCCGTTCTCGGACTCGGCGCGGCCGCAGCCGTCGCCGTGGTCGTCGGCGTCGGACGCGGTGCCCCCACGTCAACGCCTCAGGCCGCCGGGGTGGCGGGATCCGGTGCGTCCTTCGGCCGACCGGCACGCGGCAGCCTCGCATTCGACGCCATCGCACCCGTCCCCGCCGAAGTCGATGCGTTCACGGTGCCGACCGGATACACCTGGGACCCGCTGATCCGCTGGGGCGACCCGCTGTTCTCGCGGACTCCCGCGTTCGATCTCAACGCGCAGACGCCCGAGGCGCAGGCCGAGCAGTTCGGCTACAACTGCGACTACCTCGACATCATCGCCGATCGCAGCGGCAAGACCGGTGTCCTCGTCAACAACCACGAGTACGTCAACCCGAACATCATGTTCCCGTCCACCACGGACGCCGCCGAGCTCCAGCGCCGCGGCGAGATCTACAAGGCCGCGCAGGGCCTCTCGGTCGTCGACATCCGTCGCCGCCGCACGGGCCAGCCGTGGAGCTACGTCGTCGACGGGCGCCGCAATCGCCGCATCACCGTGGAGACCGTGTTCGAGCTGACGGGCCCCGCAGCCGGAAGCGACCTGGTCAAGACCGCTTCCGACCCGGAAGGCCGCTGGGTCCACGGCACGCTGGGCAACTGCGCCGGCGGTACGACGCCGTGGGGGACGATCCTCTCCGGCGAGGAGAACTTCAACGGGTACTTCGCCTGGGCGGCGGACACCCTGCAGCAGAAGCGCTACAGCGGATCGAGCACCACGTCGACGTCGACCGGATGGGAGGCGTACGACCCGCGGTTCGACGCGCACAACCCGGACTACGTCAACGAGCCGAACCGCTTCGGCTACATCGTCGAGATCGACCCCCAGGACCCGACGTCGACGCCGATGAAGCACACCGCCATGGGCCGGTTCAAGCACGAGGGCGCGAACGTCCGCGTCGCCGAGGACGGCCGCGTCGTCGCATACATGGGTGACGACGAGCGCAACGACTACCTGTACAAGTTCGTCTCGAAGAACCGCGTATCCGGTTCGCGCAGGAAGAACCTCCGCCTGCTCAGCGAGGGCGACCTGTACGTCGCGAAGTTCTCGGGCGACTCGCCGGCCGCGGAGATCACCGGCACCGGAGCGCTGCCGGCTGACGGCGCGTTCGACGGCAGCGGCCAGTGGATCCCGCTGACGCAGGGCGGGAAGAGCGTCGTCCCCGGCTTCAGCACCGAGGAGGTCCTCGTGTACACCCGGCTCGCCGCAGACGCCGTCGGCGCCACGAAGATGGACCGCCCCGAGGACGTCGAGCCGAGCCCCGTCACCGGCAAGGTGTACGTCGCGCTGACGAACAACTCGAACCGCAAGACGGTCGACGAGGCCAACCCCATCACCGGCAACCGCTACGGTCACGTGCTCGAGCTCACCGAGACGGCAGGGCAGAGCGGGACGACGTTCGGATGGAGCGTCCTGCTGCTGTGCGGCGACCCGACCACCTTCGGCAACGCGTACTTCGCCGGCTTCCCGAAGGACAAGGTCTCGCCGATCTCCTGCCCGGACAACCTCGCGTTCGACTCGCAGGGCGAACTGTGGATCTCCACCGACGGCCAGCCGGGCACGATCGGCTACGGCGACGGCCTGTTCAAGGTGCCGCTGAACGGTGCAGAGCGCGGGCACGTCCAGCAGTTCCTGTCCGTGCCCCGCGATGCCGAGACCTGTGGTCCCGTCATCCATGACAAGGACGGCCTCGTCTTCGTGGCCGTGCAGCACCCGGGCGAGGACGGCACGTTCGAGTCGCCGCGGTCGCTGTTCCCCGACTACGGATCGTCGGCTCCGGGTGACGTCGCGACGGCTCCCCGCCCGTCCGTCGTCCAGGTCCACCGCGCCTGATACGTGCTCCGCGACGCCCTCCGTCCCGTTCGCGGGGCCGGAGGGCGTCGCCGCGTTCGCTTCGACTCGGTCGAAGGGCCTCGCGTCCGGTATCCTGGTCCGATGCCCGCGGGATGCCGCGGATAAGAGCTGAATAGGGAGACGCCCATGGATATCGAACTCGGACTGCTGCGCGGGCTCGAGAAGGAGAAGGCGATTCCGTTCGACGAACTCGTCTCGATCATCGAACAGGCCATCCTCACCGCCTACGGCAAGCACGTCTCCGAAGACGGGGTCGTCCCCGCCGGTGTGCGCGTGGACCTCGACCGCAAGACCGGGCACGTCGCCGTGATGCAGCCGGTGCTCGACGAGTCCGGCGCCGTGATCGGCGAAGAGGATGCGACACCGGATGACTTCGGACGCATCGCCGCCTTCGCCGCCAAGCAGGTCATCAGCCAGCGGCTGCGTGACATCGCCGATGACGCCGTCCTTGGCGAGTTCAAGGGCAAGGAAGGCGACATCGTCGCCGGCGTGATCCAGCAGGGGCCGAATCCCCGCATGATCCACGTCGATCTCGGCTCCATCGAGGCGATCCTGCCGCCCGAGGAGCAGGTCCCCGGCGAGGAGTACGCGCACGGGACTCGGCTGCGGGTCTATGTCACAAGCGTCGCCAAGGGACTGAAGGGTCCGCAGATCACGGTGTCCCGCACGCACCCCGGTCTCGTCCGCAAGCTGTTCGCGCTCGAGGTTCCGGAGATCGCGGCTGGGCTCGTGGAGATCGTCTCGCTCGCGCGCGAGGCCGGCCACCGCACGAAGATCGCGGTGACGGCGAACGACCCGGCGATCAACGCCAAGGGCGCCTGCATCGGCGAGCTCGGTCGCCGCGTGCGCGCGGTCACGGAGGAGCTGTCGGGCGAGAAGATCGACATCGTCGACTACAACCCGGACCTCGCCACCTTCGTCGCACAGGCCCTGTCTCCGGCGAAGGTCACGAGCGCTTTCGTGCTCGATGCCAACACGAAGGCCGTCCGTGCGCTCGTGCCGGATTACCAGCTCTCGCTGGCGATCGGTAAGGAGGGGCAGAACGCCCGTCTGGCCGCGAAGCTCACCGGCGCCAAGATCGACATCCAGCCGGACAGCATCCTCGACGAATGATGCCGCGAGCGACGGCCGGTCGACGTCGCTCGGGCATCGGCCCTGAGGTGTAAGATGGAACCTGTACGAACGTGTGTCGGCTGCCGCGCACGTGCCTCCCGGTCAGACCTCCTCAGGGTGGTCGCCCAGGACGGCGCCCTCGTGATCGACGAGCGCGCGGTGCTTCCCGGACGAGGTGCGTGGGTGCATCCGGATCCTGAGTGCCTGGACAAGGCGCTGCGGCGCCGGGCCTTCGCACGAGCACTCCGTGTCACAGCTCCGCTGGACACGCAGACCATCGAGAAACGGCTGAACGGCTATGGAAACAAAGTGAACGGCTCGAAATGAGACCCGTCCGCGACTAGTGGTCTGCCCTGCCTGGGTAGACCGACCCAGACAGGAGAATTGTGGCTGCCAAACCACGTGTGCACGAGATCGCCGCCGAACTCGGCGTCGACAGCAAGGTCGCACTTGCCAAGCTCAAGGAGCTCGGCGAGTTCGTGAAGAGCCCGTCATCGACCATCGAACCGCCGGTGGCGCGCAAGCTGCGCGCGGCGATCGAGGCCGACGGGGCTGCGAAGCCCGCGGCCAAGACGGAGCCTGCGAAGCCGAAGGCTGCGCCCGCCCCCAAGCCAGGCGCTGCTGCGCCGACCCCCGGTCCCAAGCCGGGCCCGAAGCCGGCACCAGAGGCTCCGGCGCCCGCAGAACCTGCGGCACCGGCACCCGCCCCCGAGGCGCCGTCTGCAGCTGAGCCTGCGGATGCGCCTGCCCCGGCGGCATCCAAGTCGGCTGACAAGGCCGCACCCAAGCCGGGCGCTCCGCGTCCGGGCAACAACCCGTTCTCCTCGGCGCAGGGCATGGGCCAGCGCCCCGCAGGACCGCGTCCGGGCAACAACCCGTTCGCCTCCGCGCAGGGCATGGGCCAGCGTCCGACCCCGGGTAACATCCCGCGGCCGCAGGCTCCGCGCCCCGGCGCCCCGCGTCCCGGCGCTCCGCGTCCTGGTTCCCCCCGTCCCGGCGCTCCGCGCGGCGGTCAGGGCGGTCGCCCGGGTGGCGCTCCGTTCCAGCAGCGTCCAGGCGGCCCCGGCCGTCCAGGCGGTGCAGGTGGCGGCGCAGGCGCCGGAGGCTTCCAGCGTCCGGCCGGCGGTTTCGCCGGTCGCCCAGGCGGCGGCGGTGGTCGCGGTCGCGGCCCCGGCGGCGGTACGGCCGGTGCCTTCGGAAAGGGAGGCGGCAAGAGCAAGCAGCGCAAGTCGCGGCGGGCGAAGCGGCAGGAATTCGAGATGCGGTCGGCGCCGGTCGTCGGCGGCGTCAACGTCTCGAAGGGCAACGGCGAGATCATCCGCCTGCGCCGTGGCGCATCGATCGCGGACTTCGCGGACAAGCTCGAGGCACTGCGCGGATACACCGTGCAGCCCGGAACGCTCGTCACGATCCTCTTCAACCTGGGTGAGATGGCCACGGCCACCGAGTCCCTGGACGAGGCGACCTTCGAGGTCCTCGGTGAGGAGCTCGGCTACAAGATCCAGATGGTCTCGCCCGAGGACGAGGACAAGGAGCTCCTCGAGGGCTTCGGTCTCGACCTCGAGCAGGAGCTGGCGGAAGAGGACGAGTCGGATCTCGAGATCCGACCTCCGGTGGTCACCGTCATGGGTCACGTCGACCACGGTAAGACCCGTCTTCTCGACGCGATCCGACAGACCAACGTCATCGATGGTGAGGCCGGCGGCATCACCCAGCACATCGGTGCCTACCAGGTCTGGACCGAGCACGAGGAGATCGAGCGCGCGATCACCTTCATCGACACCCCGGGTCACGAGGCGTTCACCGCTATGCGTGCTCGTGGTGCGCAGGTGACCGACCTCGCGATCCTGGTGGTCGCGGCCGACGACGGCATCATGCCGCAGACGGTCGAAGCGCTGAACCACGCTCAGGCGGCGAACGTCCCGATCGTGGTCGCGGTGAACAAGGTCGACAAGCCGGAAGCCAACCCGGCCAAGGTCCGCCAGCAGCTCACCGAGTACGGCCTGGTCGCCGAGGAGTACGGCGGAGACGTCATGTTCGTCGATGTCTCGGCTCGTGCCGGCACAGGCATCCAGGAGCTTCTGGATGCTGTCCTGCTGACGGCCGACGCGGGGCTGGACCTCACGGCCAACCCGAACAAGGCCGCTCGCGGTGTCGCCATCGAGGCGAAGCTCGACAAGGGCCGCGGTTCGGTCGCGACCGTGCTCATCCAGTCCGGAACGCTCCGGATCGGTGACGCGATCGTCGCAGGAACGGCGTACGGCCGCGTCCGTGCGATGGCGGACGAGAACGGCGATGCCGTCCTCGAGGCCTACCCGTCGCGCCCCGTTCAGGTGCAGGGTCTGAACTCCGTGCCCCGAGCCGGTGACGTCTTCATCGTCACCGAAGAGGACCGCATGGCACGTCAGATCGCCGAGAAGCGCGAAGCCGTCGAGCGCAATGCCCAGCTGGCCAAGGCCCGCAAGCGCATCTCGCTCGAGGACTTCACCCGTGCTCTCGAAGAGGGCAAGGTCGAGTCGCTCAACCTCATCATCAAGGGCGACGTCTCCGGTGCCGTCGAGGCGCTGGAGGAGTCGCTCCTCAAGATCGAGGTCGACGACTCGGTGCAGCTGCGCATCATCCACCGCGGTGTGGGTGCGATCACCGAGTCCGACGTGAACCTGGCGACGATCGACAACGCGATCATCGTGGGCTTCAACGTCCGCCCTGACACGAAGGCGCGCGAGCGCGCTTCCCGTGAAGGCGTGGACATCCGCTTCTACTCCGTCATCTACAACGCGATCGACGAGATCGAGAGCTCGCTCAAGGGCATGCTCAAGCCGGAGTACGAAGAGGTCCAGTCGGGTGTGGCGGAGATCCGCGAGGTGTTCCGCTCCTCGAAGGTCGGCAACATCGCCGGTGTCATCGTCCGCTCCGGCACGATCACGCGCAACGCCAAGGCGCGCGTCATCCGAGACGGCGTCGTCATCGCCGATGGCCTCGCCATCGAGTCGCTGCGACGCTTCAAGGACGACGTCACCGAGGTCCGCACCGATTTCGAAGCCGGTATCGGCCTCGGCAAGTACAACGACATCCAGATCGGCGACGAGATCGAGACCATCGAACTCGTCGAGAAGCCTCGCGGCTGATCGAGTCTGATCGTCGGGCGGGGATGCACAGCGCATCCCCGCCCGACGAGTCTCAACGAGGGAGAAGGAAATGGCTGGAGAACGACAGGCTCGTCTCGCGGATCGCATCCGCGTCATCCTGGCCGAGCGGCTCGACAAGGGGCTGCGCGACCCGCGCCTCGGATACGTCACGATCACCGACGTGCGCGTCACGGGAGATCTTCAGCACGCCAGCGTCTTCTACACGGTGCTCGGCACCGAAGAGGAGCGCATCTCCAGCGCCGCAGCTCTCGCCTCGGCCACCGGGATGCTCCGCTCGGAGGTGGGGCGCCAGCTGAACACTCGCCTGGTGCCGACGCTCGAGTTCATCCTGGATGCCCTTCCGGAGAACGCCGATCACATCTCGGCGCTGCTGCGTGAGGCGCACGAGCGCGATGCCGAGGTCGCCAAGCTGGCAGCCACGTCGAAGCACGCCGGTGACGCGGATCCGTATCGCAGCGAGGACGAGGAAGACTGACTGCCTGACCGGCCGCGCCGCCTTCCGCACGGATTCTGCGGTCGTTTGTTAGCCTGTCGTCGATCGGGACCGCTCCCAGCGCTCTCGAGAGAGCAGGGTCATGGGCGACACAGGTGCACGGCGCGCCGCTGACACCCGACCCGTCAGCGCACCCGAAGCGCGCGCCGTGCTCGACGGCGTCGGCGATCTGCACGCCCAGGGCATCGTCATCGCTCCGCATGTGCTCGCGCGCGTCCATGCCAGGATCGGCACCTCCCGCGACCTGGTCCGCGAGGTCGTCGGGGCGCTGTCGGAGAGCCAGCGGCAAGGACTGCGCGCTCTCCCCTTTCCACTGCCGGTGGCGTCGTCCGCGTTCGGCACCGATGGGCCGCTGGGGCTGACGGCGACCGCACGGGATGCTCTGATCGTTCTCGCGCTGGGAACCACGGACAGGCTCGATGTGCTGCTCTCCGCTACCGGTCTCTCCGCCGACGACCTGTCGACAGGCGATCTGGGCGAGCACCTGGACGTGAATGCCGGTCACGTGACGATGCGAGAACCCGCGCTCGCGGACTGGATCGAAGGATGCGCCTCACCCGCCGAGAGCGCGTCGGCGCATCGTCGCCTCGGCGAGTTCCATGCGCACGAGGGCGATGCCGTGCGAGCCGCATGGCATGCGGCACGCGGCGCGACGGCGAAGAGACCGGAGGTCGCCGAGCTCCTGCTGCCCGCAGCGCGCAGGCTCGCCGAGGATGGCCAGTCGCTGGCGGCGTTCCACGTGGCCGTCGAGGTGTTCGACCATGTCGACGGAACGGATGCCGACGAGGCGCGGCAGGTCGCCGGCAACGCCGCGCTGTGCGCCGGCCTGCTGGCGGATGCCGTGGCCTGGCTGGGCAGTCTGTTCCCGAACGGCTCTCCAGCGCACCGTGCACGGGCGCTGGCGCCGCTCGTGATCGCCGAGACCACGCTGCGCGGCGCAGTGCCGATCGCTGATGCTGCGGCGCTCCGCCCCGATGAAGACGACAGGGCGGTCTGGCACGGCTGGGCCCGTGCCGCCGGAATGGCGGCGATGCTGTCGGCCGAACGCGGCGCGGACGCCGCCATGCGCATGTGGCTGTCCGAGGTCCGTGACGCTGATGTCCGGGCGGGAGCCGACGGTGCGATCCGCGGCCCGGCGGTCGCACTCTGCTGGTTGCTCAGCGGAGAGGAATCGGATGCACCGCCCGAACGGAGCACGCTGTCCTACGGCATCGTGTCCGCAGTTCGGCGTGCCCTGGCCGGCGAGATCGACGAGGGGCTCGGCATCCTGGCGAGACACGAGGCTGGCATCGCCGATGAACCGGATGCTTTCCTGCAGGGCTTCGAGCACACGCCGCTGGCCTCCGCCTACCGGGCCGTCATCGAGGTGCTCCTGCGTCTCTGGCAGGGTGACATCGCCACGGCTCGCTCCCGCATGCACGAGGCCATGGTCCGGCATCCCGTCGGCTTCCCGTTCGCCGGTCTCGGCGCTGTTCTCGCGCGGCGGCTGGACCTTGCGGTGCTCGGCGAGGTCGGCCCGGCGGCGCGCAGCCTCACGGAGGCGCTGCCCACCGGCATCCGACCTGACCTCCTCGTCGACCGCGCGCTTCAGGCTTATCTGGCCGGTGCCGTGCAGGATGCCGGAGTGCAGCTGCGGCTCTGGCACGACCGTGGGGGACCGAGCCCAGTGCTGGCGGTACCCGGTCTCGAGGAACTCGGCCCTTACACGGCCTCGGATGCGGTGGAACCGGCGGACCAGAGGATCTCCCTGGACCTGTATCGACGCATCAGGACCGCAGCGCAGGGCGCATGGCAGCGCGAGTATCCGGACATCGCAGAGCGGGCGCGCTCCGTACGCTCCCCGTTCGAGCGCGGTCGCGTGGAGGCACTCCTCGGCACCACCTGCGTGATCCGCGACGACCGGGCGGCCGGACGGCTCCATCTGCATGCGGCGCACACGCTCTTCGCGGATGCCGGGGCTGATGCCTGGCGCGACAGCGTCGGGCGCAAGCTCGCCAGGCTCGGCGAGCAGATCGAGCGTCTCGCAGGACTGGACACCGTGCCGATCAACGTCTCGGTCCTCGATCCGATGGCCGCGTGCCGGGCCGCCTGGGCGCCGCTGCTCACGGAGCGCGAACTCCAGGTCGCGATGCTCGTCGTCGATGGCGTCCCCAACCGCGAGATCGCCGATCGACTGAACCTGTCGGTCCGCACGGTCGAGGTGCACGTCGGACGCGTCTTCGCGAAGCTCGATGCGCGAAGCAGGGTCGAACTGACCGTGCTGGCGCACCGCACCAACCAGCACATCTGATCCGCTCAGCGCGGCAGCGACAACAGCCCGTCCGCGGCTTCGGCGAGTCCGTCGACGATCAGCGAGTCGATCGCGCGGTGGCGCTGCGCACTGTCCGGCCAATCGGGGATCACGTCCTCCAGCGCCACGCCGCCGTGCGTCTGCCGGAGCATCCGCAGTACGGCGCCTCTGGCCTGTCGGTCGGATCCCTCGTACTTCGCCTGGCGCCGCCGCGTGTCTTCGCCGATCGGGCGACCGAGGGCGAACCAGCGGCATGAGCCGCTGATGGGGCACTGCTCGCACTTCGGCGCCCTGGCCGTGCAGATCACGGCGCCGAGCTCCATCACCGCGGCGTTGAACAGCGCCGACTCGGCATCCTCGTCCGGCAGGAGCCGCTGCATGGTCTCGAGGTCGCGCCGGGAGGGCGGACCGGGCTGAGCGGTGCCGTCGATCACGCGCGCGAGCACACGGCGCGTGTTGGTGTCGACGACCGGGTGACGATCGCCGTAGGCGAAGACCGCGACGGCGCGTGCGGTGTAGTCGCCGATGCCGGGGAGGGCCAGCAGCTCGATCACGTCGCGGGGGACTACGCCGTCGTGCCGCTCCGCCACGGCGCGCGCTGCGCCGTGCAGCCACAGAGCACGTCGTGGATAGCCGAGATTCGCCCACTGGGTCACGACCTCGGCGGGGGAGGCGGCGGCCATCGCCGTCGGAGTCGGCCATCGACGCAGCCAGGCATCAAGGTGCGGGATGACGCGGGTCACAGGCGTCTGCTGCAGCATGAACTCGCTGACGAGGGTGCCCCACGCGGCGTACGTGCGATGGAAGTCCGCACGCCGCCATGGCAGATCGCGGGCGTCCGATCGATACCACTCCGAGACCTCCGCGAGGTCGGGCAGGGCTGTCGGTGACGCGGGCACCTGGTTAGCCTAGACGGATCGACCATGCTCGTTCTCGGGGGAGAGCAAGGAGGCCCGACATGAGAGTCCGCGCCGGCACCATCTCACTGCTGATCGCGACGCTGCTGCTCGCAGGATGCGCGACACCCGCGAACGGACCGACGCCGTCCGCGACGGCGTCCGAGCCCGCTCCGCAGCCCACGTCGTCCGAGAGCCCATCGCCTGGCACGGGGGAACCGGATCCGGAGGACCTGTCGACCTGGACCGTCAGCGCTGAGGGGATGGGCCCCGTGCTGATCGGCGGAGACTTCGATGCCACCCTGGCACAACTGCCCACCACGTGGACGAGCGACGGCGCCGCCTGCTCATGGGCCGCGTTCTGGAACGCCCCCGACGCGTCCTTCAGCATGCATTTCGTCCGCGGCGCCGAGGACCAGAGCGAACCCATCTCCGAGATCTCGGCATCCACCATGGCCGACTCGGTCACGGGGCCCGTGGGCCCCGTGACAACGGAAGGCGTGGGAATCGGGGCGACCAGGGACGAGATCCTCGCTGCCTACCCGGATGCCGAGGAGGGCACCGCAACGGTCGACGGCGAGTGGATCCGCGTGCCGTCGGAGTCCGATGGGCAGATCTTCTTCCAGTTCCTCACCGGAGCCGAGCGGGCCTGGGCCGTCACGGTCACCACGCGCGACGAGCCGTCGTACGAGGTGTGCGGTTGAGACACGGCTTAGGCTGGGGGAATGGTCTCTCCCGGCATCCTGCTCGTCGACAAGCCGGGCGGTATCACCAGTCATGACGTCGTGGCACGCACCCGGCGGGCGTTCGGCACCCGCAAGATCGGGCACGCAGGGACGCTCGATCCCATGGCGACGGGTCTGCTGGTCCTCGGCATCGAGGGGGCGACCAGACTGCTCACCTACATCGTCGGCGCAGACAAGACCTACACGGCGACCATCCGGCTCGGCCAGACGACGACGACCGACGACGCCGAGGGCGAGGTCACGGCAGTCGGGGATGCCGCGGCCATCGCCGCGGTCACGGACGAACGGATCGCCGCGGGCGTCGCCGGCCTGACCGGTGCCATCTCGCAGGTGCCGAGCGCGGTGTCGGCGATCAAGGTCGACGGACGCCGCGCGTACGACCGCGTCAGAGCAGGGGAGACCGTCGAGCTCAAGGCACGGGAGGTCACGGTCTCGCGATTCACCGTGCTGGAGCGGCGCGAGAGCGCCGGGTCGATCGATCTCGACGTCGTGGTGGACTGCTCGTCCGGTACGTACATCCGTGCACTGGCACGCGATCTCGGTGCGGAACTCGGCGTCGGCGGTCACCTGACGGTGCTGCGGCGGACCCGGATCGGCCCCTTCGATGTCGCGGACTCCGTGTCGACGGATGACCTCGTCGGCGCTGCGACCATCGCTCCGGCCGAAGCCGCCTCGCGCGTGCTCACTCGACTCGATGTCTCCCTCGACGAGGCCCGAGATCTCCGTCACGGCAAGCGACTCGCAGGCCAGGCGTCCAGGGTGGACTCGTTCCCCGCTGCGGCCGTCGACCCCGACGGCGCGCTCGTCGGCATCGTCGAACGCCGCGGAGCAGACCTCAAGAGCGCGATGAACATGCCGGAGGAAGCGCGATGATCCTGTGGTTCACGATCCTGCAGATCGCCGTCGCGGTGGCCGCAGGTCTCTTCTGCATCGTCGCCGGCCTCATCGGGCGCCGACCGAGCGACTACACGGTGGGAAGCCTGGCGATCGTCGAACTGCTGCTGATCGTGCAGGTCGTGATCGCCATCGTGGCTCCGTTCGTCGGCAATCCGCCGACCGGTGACCTGCTGGAGTTCTGGGTCTACCTGGTCTCCGCGGTCCTGCTGCCGATCGGTGGCGCGATCTGGGCGCTCATGGAGCGCAGCCGGTGGAGCACGGTCATCCTCGGGGCGGTGGCGCTGGCCGTCGCGATCATGGCGTGGCGCATGCAGGTCATCTGGACCGTGCAGGTCGCGTGAATCGCGCGCCTAAACTGGAAGGCGCTATGACCACCACCGCCACCCGCACCAGGATGACCGGCGTCGGCCGCGTCCTCGTGATCGTCTACGCCGTGATGGCGCTCGCCGCCACCGGACGAAGCTTCGTCCAGATCGTGCAGCGCTTCGACGAGGCTCCGCTGAGTTATGCGCTCTCCGCTGTCGCCGCGGTCGTGTACATCCTGGCGACCCTGGCGCTGGTGCTCTCGAACCGCCGCGGGTGGTACACGATCGCGTGGATCGCGATCGTGTTCGAACTCGCCGGCGTGCTGATCGTAGGGACTCTGAGCCTGCTCTCTCCCGAGCTCTTCCAGCACGAGACCGTCTGGTCGCTGTACGGCCGCGGCTACCTGTTCATCCCGCTCGTGCTGCCCGTTTTCGGCCTCTGGTGGCTGCGTGCGCATCGACCGGGCGAGGTCGAGGGATGATCATCTTCCGCGACCCGTCGGAGGTACCCGATGACTTCGGTGCGTCCGTCGTCGCGATCGGCAAGTTCGACGGCGTCCACACCGGGCACCGCGCGGTCATCGCCCGTCTGCTCGAGGATGCCGAGGCCGCCGGAGCCCGCTCGGTCGCCGTGACGTTCGACCGCAACCCGCTCGCGGTGCTTCGCCCCGACCGGTGCCCGGAGAACGTCGTGAGCACCGAACGCAAGCTCGAGCTTCTGGGCGAACTCGGATTGGATGCCGTGCTCGTGCTGCGCTTCGATGAGGAGCTGGCCGGACTCGACGCCGTCGACTTCGTGCGGCAGATCCTCGTGGACGCACTGAACGCCTCCACGATCCTGGTCGGGCGCGACTTCCGTTTCGGGCGCGGTGGGGCGGGAACTCCGCAGCTGCTGCGCGAGCTCGGGCCCGAGCTCGGTTTCACAGTCGATGTCGTCGACGACGTCTTCCTGCCCGGCTCCGATCGCCGGGTGTCCTCCAGTTGGATCCGCGAGCTGCTGGCCGATGGCGCCGTCGAACAGGCCGCCGAACTGCTCGGGCGGGCACCGGACGTGCGAGGCGAAGTGGTGCACGGCCTCAAGCGCGGGCGCGAGCTGGGATTCCCGACGGCCAATCTGTCCGACGTCGTGGATGCGCTCGTCCCCGCGGACGGCATCTACGCCGGGTGGCTGGTCGATCATGACACCGGCATCCGGCATCCTGCCGCCGTCTCGGTCGGGACGAACCCGACCTTCGACGACGTCCCGCGTCGTCAGGTCGAGGCGCACGTGCTCGACGAGACGGCTCTGGATCTGTACGGGCATGACGTGACGGTGCAGTTCGCGCATCGCCTGCGCGGGATGGTCGCGTTCGAGGGCATCGAGAAGCTCAAAGTGCAGATCGGCGCCGACGTCGAGGCTGCGCGCGAGCTGCTGGCCGTGCAGCGCTGAGACAGGCTCTTCCGCGGGCAGGGGTCCTGCCCCTAGCATGAGCGCGTGGAACTGTGGCAGATCGTGGCGGCAGAGGTGCCCAAGTCGCCGAATCTCTGGGGAGCCCTGGGATGCGCGATGGCATACGCCGCCGCGCTGCTCGCTGCCCTGGACGCGTTCGCGGATCTGTTGCTGGCGCGGGGACAGTCCCTACCAGGCCGCCTCGGCGCCGCCCAGGGGCTCAAGTTCGGCGGCAAGCTCGCTGCGGCCGGGATCACCGTCAGCTCGGCGGGGATCGTCCTGGCGCTGGATGCCAATTGGTTCGCCCTCGCCGCGCTGTCAGTGACCTTCGCCGCCGTCATCGTGGTCGCGCTGTTCGCGATGCGCCGCGCCGGTCGGAGCGCTTCGGCGCCAGCCGGGGCGACGATGGCGTAAAATGGCCCCAGGCTCCGCAGCGCGTTCGATGTGACGAACGCGGGGGAGTCGGGTATCACCCCGTCCGCACGGTCCTGGCTGGCGCCACACGCGGACATCGAGAACGGCTCGGAGGCCGTCTGCGGCACTCCGGCGATTCACGCTCAGGAGGAGCATGCCGACTACGGCAACCGCCGCTACGCGGCGCAGGAAGACGTCCCGTCGAGACGACGAGGCACCGCTGATCCCGATCCTCGCGCGCAAGGTCCGCGAGGTGGAGGCGAAGGCGCAGCGAGGAAAGCTCGGCCCGACCAATCGGGTCAAGTTCCAGGTGATCGCCTTCCTGGTGCGCGAGGAGCGCGCCAGAGTGAAGGCGGATGCCGAGATCGCCGACTCGGCTCGTGCAGAGCTGCTCAAGCGCCTGGACGGGGTCGCGACGATCCTCGCCAAGACGGCGGCACGCGACACGTCGCTGATCCAGCTCCTGGAAGTGGATTCGGCCACGAGTCCCGTCGCCAAGCGGATGCGCAGGGACTGGTTGCTCGAGTCCGGTGCCGAGCTCGCGCCGGAAGAGCTGGTCATCACCGACATCGCCCCCGCGGCGCAGTCGCCGGTGGTCTCGGCCGCCGCGGCGGAGCGTCAGGTGACGCCGCCCTCGGTGGAAGCGCGACAGCTCGCCAACCCGTTCCTCGCACCCGACCTGACGCCGCGTGCCGCATCGACTCCACGCCGTCGCCTGGACGGCTGGGAACTGATGGGGCCGCTCTACAAGGCGTTCGAGACCGGCGCCGGCGGCGCGTCCGCGACGATGGACCTCCCGCCGACGCCCGAGTTCGACCACGTGTCCCCGAAGGGACTCGAGGTCATGGTGCACCAGTCGCGCTTCCTCGAGGCGGTCAAGGCCGGCCATCGCAGCTTCCTGCTGGCGGATGAACCCGGCCTCGGCAAGACCGCGCAGTCCGTGCTCGCCGCCTCCGTCGCCGGCGCGTACCCGTTGCTGGTCGTGGTGCCGAACGTCGTGAAGATGAACTGGGCGCGCGAGGTCGAGCGCTGGACGCCCCAGCGCCGTGCGACCGTCATCCAGGGCGACGGCACCGACATCGATGCGTTCGCCGACGTCTTCATCGTGAATTACGAGATCCTCGACCGCCATCTGTCCTGGCTCGGCTCGATCGGGCTGCGCGGCATGGTCGTCGACGAGGCGCACTTCATCAAGAACCTCACCTCGCAGCGCTCGCAGAACGTCCTGGCGCTGGCCTCGCGTGTGCGCGCCCAGACGCCGGGTGGCAACCCGCTCATGATGGCGCTGACGGGAACACCGCTGATCAACGACGTCGAGGACTTCGACGCGATCTGGCGGTTCCTGGGCTGGACGACGGGCGACAAGCCCGGATCCGAGCTCATGGAGAAGCTCGACGCGACGGGGCTCACACCGGCCGACAAGGCGTTCTACGCCGAAGCGCGCGACGCCGTCATCTCGATGGGCATCGTCCGACGCAAGAAGAAGGACGTCGCCGCCGATCTGCCGGACAAGCTCATCGCCGATCTGCCGGTTCAGCTGGACGACGAGTACGGCCGCAGCATCCGACAGGCGGAGCGCGAGCTCGGCGAGCGCCTGGCGGCCAAGTACCGCCGCATCATCCAGTCGCGGGGCGACCGGGGCCTGGCCGACGGCGAGATCGACGAGGACATCGTCCGGCTGGTCGCCAACGGCGAGCTCGAGGAGTCCAGGGCTGCGGGCACCGGGGGAGACAACGTCTTCACGATGGTCCGCAAGATCGGTCAGGCGAAGGCGCAGCTGGCTGCGGACTACGCCGCCCAGCTGCAGCGCTCGGTCGGCAAGGTCGTGTTCTTCGCCAAGCACATCGACGTCATGGATCAGGCCGAGGCGCACTTCGCGGCATCCGGCATCCGATACGTCTCGATCCGTGGCGACCAGACGACTCCGGCGCGTCAGCAGGCCATCGACGCCTTCAACGAGGATGAGAGCGTCGGCATCGCCGTCTGCTCGTTGACCGCGGCCGGCGTCGGGCTCAACCTGCAGGCGGCGTCGAACGTCGTGCTGGCCGAGCTCAGCTGGACCGCTGCCGAGCAGACGCAGGCGATCGATCGCGTGCACCGCATCGGTCAGGACGAGCCGGTCACCGCGTGGCGCATCATCGCGGCGCACACGATCGACACGAAGATCGCCGAACTCATCGACCAGAAGCAGGGGCTTGCCGCTCGTGCACTGGACGGCGAGGCCGTGACGGAGACGGCGAGCGAGTCCGTGCAGCTGGCGGCGCTCATGCACCTGCTGCGGCAGGCGCTGGGCGGCGAATAGGCGCTAAAGATCGACGCTTCTTGCGCGCGCTCGCGACCGATTCGGCCGCGAGCGCGCGAAGATCGTCGAGATTGTGTTCCGGGGGTCGTAAGAACCGCTGTTTTCGTCGCCTCGAATGGCGCCGAAGGCGTCATCGGCACTAGTGTCGATCGCAGGCAGCGTCGCCTCGTCCACCCTCTCCCACCCGAACGAGTGAAGGCAGCAGCATGAAGATCGGCATCCTCACATCAGGCGGCGACTGCCCCGGCCTCAACGCGGTCATCCGCGGCATCGTGCTCAAGGGCACCACATCGTACGACCTCGAGTTCGTCGGCATCCGCGACGGGTGGCGCGGCGTCGTCGAGGGCGACTTCATGCCTCTCACCCGGCACGAGGTGAAGGGCCTGTCCAAGGTGGGCGGCACGATCCTCGGCACCAGCCGCACCAACCCCTACGAGGGGGAGCGCGGCGGCGCGGAGAACATCGCCAAGACCCTTTACGGGCACAAGATCGACGGCATCATCGCGATCGGCGGCGAGGGCACGCTGGCCGCGGCCGACCGCCTGTCCAAGGACGGCATCAAGGTGCTCGGCGTGCCGAAGACCATCGACAACGACCTGCAGGCGACCGACTACTCGTTCGGCTTCGACACCGCACTGAACATCGCGACCGACGCCATGGACCGCCTGCGCACCACCGGCGACTCGCACCAGCGCTGCATGGTCGCGGAGGTCATGGGCCGGCACGTCGGCTGGATCGCCCTTCATGCCGGCATGGCGGCCGGTGCGCACGTCATCTGCATCCCCGAGGTGCCGATGTCGATCGACGAGATCGCCGAGCTGGTCACCAGCGCTCACGACCGCGGCCGCGCGCCGCTGGTCGTCGTGTCCGAGGGCTTCAAGCTCAAGGGCATGGATGAGGCCTTCAGCGACAAGGGCCTCGACGCGTTCAACCGGCCCCGGCTCGGTGGCATCGGCGATCAGCTGGCCCCCGAGATCGAGCGCATCACCGGCATCGAGACGCGTGCGACGATCCTCGGACACATCCAGCGCGGCGGCTCGCCGTCCGCGTTCGATCGCGTCCTGGCGACGCGTCTCGGGCTCCACGCAGCCGACGCGATCATGGAAGGCGCCTGGGGTCAGATGGTAGCCATGCAGGGCACCGACATCGTTCGGGTGCCGTTCGCCGACGCGCTCGGCGAGCTGAACACGGTGCCGCGCTACCGCTACGACGAGGCCGCTGCCCTCTTCGGCTGATTCAATCGGGGTTGAGCCCCGGTGCGTTCGGTCACACTTCGGGCGGCTTCGCCATCGCGGACGCCGCCCCAGCTGTGACCGTTGTGACCGAACGCCGCAGGACAGGCGGACGGCGCCGACACGGAATGAGCGCTACTCGGCCAGCCCCAGCACGTCCAGCATCCAGGCGAGCTCGAAGGCGCGCTCGCGCCACGAGTTGTACCGGCCGCTGACGCCGCCGTGGCCTGCGACCATCTCGCACTTCATCAACACGTCCGCGGCACCCGCCTCGCGGAGCCTCGCGACCCATTTCGCCGGCTCCACGTAGGCCACGCGCGAGTCGTTGAGCGATGTCATCGCAAGGATCCGCGGGTAGCGCACGCCTTCGCGCACGTTCTCGTACGGGCTGTACGACTTCATGTACGCGTACACGTCGGCATCGTGGAGCGGGTCGCCCCATTCGTCCCACTCGATGACCGTCAGCGGCAGCGAGGGGTCCAGGATCGTCGTCAGTGCATCCACGAACGGCACTGCTGCGAGGATGCCGCCGAACAGCTCCGGTGCGAGATTCGCCACGGCGCCCATGAGCAGCCCGCCGGCACTGCCGCCCTCGGCGACCATCCGCTCCGGCGTGGTGACGCCCGTCGACACGAGATGCTCGGCACATGCGACGAAGTCCGTGAACGTGTTGCGCTTGTGCCGCAGCTTGCCGTCCTCATACCACTGCCGGCCCATCTCGCCGCCGCCGCGCACGTGGGCGACCGCGAAGACGACGCCGCGGTCGAGTTCGCTCAGTCGTGCAATGGAGAACCCCGGGTCGATCGAGTGCTCGTAGGACCCGTAGCCATACAGGTGCAGCGGTCTCGGGGCGTCGCCCGGCGCGCCGAAGGATCGCTTCCACACCAGTGAGATCGGCACCTTCGTGCCGTCGGATGCCGTGGCCCACGCCCGCTCCTGCCCGTATTCGGCAGGGTCGTATCCGCCGAGCACCGGCTGCTGCTTGCGCACGACGAGGTCGCGGGTGCTCAGCTCGAGGTCGTACACGGTTCCTGGTGTGACGAACGACCCGTATCCGAGGCGGAGGAACGGCGAATGCCACTCCGGGTTCCCGCTGACGCCGGCCGAGTAGAGGGGCTCGTCGAAGTACAGCTCGTCGACGGCATCCGTCGCATAGTCGAGCAGACCGACCCGTTCGGTTCCGTCGCGGCGGTACTCCACCGTCGCGAAATCGCGGAAGGCGTCCATGCCCAGCAGACGCCGTCCTGGCTCGTGCGGGATGACCACGTGCCGTTCCGAGAGCGGGGCGGATGCCGAGACGGACACGAGCTCGAAGTCGAGGGCGTCGTCGTTGTGCAGGATGAGGAGGCGATCCTCACCGTCCACGACGGCGTGGTCGATCGAGTACTCGACGCCCTCGCGGCGCGGCCAGATGAGTTGCGGTTCGGCGGTGAGATCGCCGGACAGGTCGAGAAGATACTCCTCGCTGGTGATGCTCGACCCGACGCCGATCACGAGGTACTTCCGGCTGCGGGTGATGCCGGCGCCGAGCCAGAACTTCTCGTCGGGCTCGTGGAAGAGCTTCACGTCGTCCGCCACAGGAGTGCCGATTCGGTGCAGCCACAGAGTGTCGGGGCGCCACGCGTCGTCGCGCGTCGTGTACAGGATGCCGGTGCCGTCCGGCGTGAAGAACGCGCCCGACGTGTTCGGGATCTCGTCGGCGGACGTCTCGCCGGTGGTGAGGTCGCGCACGTGCACGGTGTAGAGCTCGTCGCCGTCGAAGTCGGTCGACCACAGCAGCTTCGTGGCGTCGTCCGAGGTGTCGAAGGCGCCGAGCGCGAAGAACTCGTGACCTTCGGCCTCGGCATTGCCGTCGAGCAGGATCTGTTCGCCCGGTACCGGCACGCCCGCTTCGAGCACCGGGGGAGTCCAGTCGTCCGGTTCCGCTGCGGCACGGCAGTGGATGCCGTACTGAGCGCCTTCCTCGGTACGGCTGTAGTACCACCAGTCGCCGCGGCGGGTCGGCACGGACAGGTCGGTCTCCTGGACGCGGCCCTTGATCTCCTCGAAGATCCGCTCGCGCAGCCCTTCGAGGTGCGAGGTCGCCTCGTCGGTGTACGCGTTCTCCGCCTCGAGATGACCGATCACCTCGGGGGCGTCCTTGTCGCGGAGCCACTCGTACGGATCGTCGAACACATCACCGTGATGGCTGCGGACATGGGAGCGGCGGGCTGCGGCGGGGGCGTCGGTCACCGTTCCCACGTTAGCCGAGGTCGAGTTGACCGGCGCCGACGACGGTGGGAGGATTCTCGGGGGCCGGCAAACGGAAGTAAAACCCACGGTGAACTCTTCGTTCACCACGTCGATCACGTCGACACCTCCCTCTTCCCGAACGACCGAAAGCGAACGGTGGAAACCGCAGCCCTCATCGTCGTGCTGGTGATCCTGCTGGCACTCTTCTTCGACTTCACGAACGGCTTCCACGACACCGCGAATGCGATGGCCACTCCCATCGCCACCGGTGCTCTCAAGCCCAAGACCGCTGTCCTCCTGGCCGCCGTGCTCAATCTGGTCGGCGCCTTCCTGTCCACGGAGGTGTCCAAGACGATCTCCGGCGGGATCATCAGAGAAGACGCGATCATGGAATCCGGCGCCGAGCTCTTCCTCGCGCTGATCTTCGCCGGACTCATCGGCGCGATCACCTGGAACATGCTCACGTGGCTGCTGGGTCTTCCCTCCAGCTCCTCGCACGCCCTGTTCGGCGGCCTGATCGGCGCGACCCTGGTCGGCGCAGGTCTCGGCGCGATCGATTTCGGCATGGTGCTGTCCAAGATCGTTCTTCCCGCGCTCATCGCCCCGTTGACGGCGGGCATCATCGCCTTCGCCGCGACCAAGATCGCGTACACGATCACGCGGCGGTACGACAACAAGCCCGATGGCCGCGACGGCTTCCGCTGGGGCCAGATCTTCACCTCGTCATTGGTCGCTCTCGCGCACGGCACGAACGACGCGCAGAAGACGATGGGCGTGATCACGCTCGCGCTGATCACCATCGGGTGGCAGTCCGCCGACCACCACGAGCCCGAATTCTGGGTGATCGTCGCGTGTGCGTTCACGATCGCACTCGGCACCTACCTCGGAGGCTGGCGGATCATCCGCACGCTGGGCAAGGGCCTCACCGACGTCAAGCCGGCGCAGGGCTTCTCCGCCGAGAGCTCGACCGCCGCGACCATCCTCGCCTCCAGCGCCCTCGGCTTCGCACTGTCCACCACCCAGGTCGCCTCCGGATCGGTGATCGGCTCCGGACTCGGTCGTCGCGGCTCCACCGTGCGCTGGCGGACCGCCGGTCGCATCGCGATCGGCTGGCTGCTGACTCTTCCGGCCGCCGGCGCTGTCGGCGCGCTCGCCGCACTGCTGGTCGTCTGGCTCGGACCCTGGGGAGTCGCGATCGATGCCGTGCTCGCGGTCGTGATCATCCTCGCGCTCTTCCTCCGTTCGCGTCGCAACGCGGTCACGTCCGCGAATGCGATGAGTGACGTCGCCGAGTCCGGTCACGTGGTCGAACTCCCCGACACGCCGCCGCCGACGCGCCGGCAGCAGCGCATCGACCAGGCACGCGCCGAGGCGAAGGCGCGTCAGAAGGCCAAAGCGGATGCCAAGGCGAGTGCCAAGGCGAACAAGAAGCAGAAGCAGGCCACCACGACCAAGGAGAAGAGCGAATGAGCGTCTCCATCGATTGGCTCGCCTTCCTCCAGGTGTTCGTGGCGGCGCTCATCGGCGCCGTGGCGATCGTCACGTTCTACGCGACCGGGCTGCGCCTGCTGGTCCGCAGCGGTCACGCCCCCGTCGTCAGCCCCGCCGAGTTCACCGACGCGATCACCGTGATCGGCGAGAAGGAGCTCAAGCGCGCGGAGAAGCAGGCGGCCAAGGCGGCGAAGAAGAGCCCGCTGACGGACGGCCAGAAACGTCTCGCCCTGATCGGCGCGTACGCCTGCTTCGCGATGTGCGCCGCGGCCGTGGTCGCCGGCATCCTGCTCATCGTCATCGGCCACTGACCTCGACGTAGGCTGGGCCCATGCCTGGCCCCTACGTCTTCGGTCGCCATCAGCCGGCGTCGCACACGATCATCCACGTCAGCGATCCGCACTTCCTCGCCGGAGGTGCGCAGCTGGCCGACCGCTTCGACGTCGAGCAGACTTTCGCTCGCACGCTCGACGCGATCCGTGCGGTGCATCCTGCGCCGTCCGCGATCGTCGTCACCGGCGACCTCACCGACCTCGGCGAGCCCGACGCCTATCGGCGGTTGCGTGACGCCGTCGAACCGCTGGCCGACGACCTCGGCGCCCCTGTCGTCTGGGTCGCAGGCAACCACGACGAGCGTCCGGTGCTGCGGCGGGAGCTTCTGGATGCCGCGGCCACGGAGGATCCCGTCACGGGCGTCTGGGATCTCGACGGTCTGCGGCTGATCGCACTGGACACCTCGGTGCCCGGTTGGCATCACGGCGACCTCGACGAGGCGCAGCTCGCCTGGCTGAAGGAGCAGCTGAGCACGCCGTTGCCGCACGGCACGCTGCTGGCGATGCATCATCCGCCGTTGCCCAGCCACCTGCCGCTGTTCGACATCCTCGAGCTGCGTCACCAGGACGAACTCGCGGCCGTGATCCGCGACACGGATGTCCGCGGCATCCTGGCGGGGCATCTGCACTACTCGTCGCACGGCACCTTCGCCGGCGTCCCGGTGAGCGTCGCCTCGGCCACCTGCTACACCATGAACGTCGCGCGCCCTGCACCGGATGTCAACGGAATGGATGCCGCGCAGTCGTTCCAACTGGTGCATGTCCACGACGACACGATCACGCACACCGTGGTGCCGGTGACGGATGCCGAGACCGCAGACATCTTCTCCGAGGCCTGGTTGGAGAGCATGGCGGTGCTGTCGCCCGGCCAGCGGCTGGAGGCGTTCTCCCGGAAGCCGGGATGGCGCAGTGCAGCCGACTAGACTGGGAGCATCCCCCGCTTCTCACTCAGCCACGACCCACGAGGATGTGACACATGGCCGCTGACGCGCCTGCCCTGACCCGTACCGAGACCGATTCGCTCGGCAGCATGGAGATTCCTGCGGAGGCCTATTGGGGCATCCACACGGCCCGTGCCGACGCGAACTTCCCGATCAGCAAGCGGCCGATCTCCGTCTATCCGGATCTCATCAGGGCGCTCGCGATGGTGAAGCAGGCGAGTGCACGCGCCAACAAGGAGATCGGCGTGCTCGACGCCGAGCGGGCGGATCTCATCGATGCCGCAGCGCAGCGGGTGATCGACGGCGAGTTCCACGAGCAGTTCACCGTCGGTGTGATCCAGGGCGGCGCCGGTACGTCGACCAACATGAACGCGAACGAGGTCATCACCAACATCGCGCTCGAGATGGCCGGCCGCGCCAAGGGCGACTACGCGTTCCTGTCGCCGATCGACCACACGAACCGCAGCCAGTCCACGAACGACGTGTACCCGACCGCCATCAAGGTCGGCCTGTCGCTGACGCTGCGCTCGCTGCTCGAGGAGTTGGATCTGCTGCGGCGTTCGTTCCTCGCGAAGGCAGGGGAGTTCCACGGCGTCCTCAAGGTCGGCCGCACGCAGCTGCAGGATGCCGTGCCCATGACGCTCGGCCAGGAGTTCCACGGCTTCGCCACGACCCTCGGCGAGGACCACAGCCGACTGACCGAGAACGCGTCTCTGATGTTCGAGGTCAACATGGGCGCCACGGCGATCGGCACGGGGATCACGACCCACCCCGACTATGCGCCGTCTGTGATCAAGCATCTGCGAGCGATCACGGAGCTGGACCTGTCGACCGCGACCGACCTGGTGGAGTCCACCAGCGACACCGGTGCGTTCATGTCGTTCTCCTCGTCGCTCAAGCGCAACGCCATCAAGCTGTCCAAGATCTGCAACGACCTGCGTCTGCTGTCCTCGGGTCCGCAGGCCGGATTCGGCGAGATCAACCTTCCGCCCAAGCAGGCCGGATCCAGCATCATGCCCGGCAAGGTGAACCCGGTCATCCCCGAGGTCGTCAATCAGGTCGCGTTCTCGGTCGTCGGCGCCGACGCCACGGTGACGATGGCGGTCGAGGGCGGGCAGCTCCAGCTGAACGCGTTCGAGCCGGTGATCGCGCACTCGATCTTCCAGTCGATCACCTGGATGCGTCAGGCGATGTGGACGCTGCGCGTCAACTGCGTCGACGGCATCACCGCGAACACCGACCGTCTCGGGGCGATGGTGGGGGCGTCGGTCGGTGTGATCACGGCGCTCACGCCGTTCATCGGCTACGCGGCGGCCGCGGCGCTGGCCAAGACCGCGCTGCTCACGAACCGCAACGTCGCCGACCTCGTCGTCGAGGCGGAGCTCATGACGCGCGATGAAGTCACCAAGCAGTTGTCGCCGGCACGCCTGTCCGGTCTCGAGGCGGTGACTCAGGCGATTCCGATCATCACCCCTGAAGTCAGCGGCTGATCCGGAGGCTCAGTCGTAGATCCGGCAGTGCGTCGTGAGCTCGCCGATGCCGTCGATGCCCACGGTAACCGTCGATCGGTCGCGGAGGAAGATCTGGGGGTCGCGCGAGTAGCCGGCGCCGCCCGGGCTGCCGGTGGAGATGAGGGTGCCGGGCAGCAGAGTGATCGACTGGGACAGATGGGCGACGAGCTTCGCCACGGACCGCACCATCTGTCCCGTCGACGCATCCTGCACCGTGCGGCCGTCGACGACCGTCCAGATGTGCAGATCCTGCGGATCCGCGACCTCGTCGGCGGTCACGGCGACGGGACCCGTCGGCGTGAAGCCGTCGAACGACTTACATCGCGACCACTGCGCCTCGGCGAACTGGATGTCGCGGGCGGTGATGTCGTTGACGACGGTGTAACCCCAGACATGGGAGAGCGCCTCGTCGACGGAGACGTCCTTCGCGGGGCGCCCCATGATCACGCCGAGCTCGGCCTCGTAGTCGACCGATTCGCTGAGCGATCGCGGCCAGCCGGTGGTCTGCTCGTGGCCGGTGAGCGAGTTGGGCCACAGTGTGAACACCGTCGGGGCTGTGTCGGTCTTGAGCCCGAGCTCGCTCGAATGCGCCGCGTAGTTGAGGCCGACGGCGAGGACGACGGGCGGGTTGATGATCGCGGAGGCCCACCCGAAACCGGGGAGCGGATGCCGTGGTGCGGTGCCCTTCGCCAGAGCGGCCCGCACGGCATCCAGTGCCTGATCGCCGGCCTCGATGAGGTGCTGCAGCGTCGCGGGAGCATTGTCGAGGAGATCGGAGACGAGGATCGCGTCCGCACCGTCGATGACCGCGAGCGCGGCGTCGGGCGAGTCGGAACGCACCAGATGGGCGAATCGCATGCTCCTACGCTACCCGGAGCACCGGCGGCGGCGGGTGTCGGTGGCTCTAGGCTCTACCTATGACCTCCGGAGGATCCGACCAGCCTCAGCAGCCCTACACGCCGCCACCGGCTCAGCCGCCCGTCCCGCCGCAGCAGCAGGTCCCGCCGCCGCAGGGATATGCGCAGGCTCCGCATGCGCCGTACGGTCAGCCTCCGCAGCCACGGTACGCGCCGCCCGCGCAGCCTCGGACACCGCCGCGCCCTGCGCCCGCCGCGCCGCAGGCGCAGCAGGTGCCGCAGCCGGCTGCACCCCGGCCTCTGTACGCGCCGCCGCAGCAACCGCAGTACGCGCCCGCGCAGTTCGGTCGCCCCGTCTATGCCTCGGCACTTGCCCAGCCCGTCGTCTACACGCCGCCCGCAGCCCCAGCGGCACCCGCTCCGGCTCCGGCGATCCCCGAGCTGCCGATGCCGGTGCGGAAGGGGCGCACTGTCTCGATCTGGCTGTTCGGCGTTCTCGGCTTCCTGCTGATAGCCCTCGCCGGTTACTTCGTCTGGGCGCTGGGCTCCGTGGCATCGATCATCGGACTCGTGCTGGCGTTGATCCCGCTCGCGATCGTCTTCTTCGGGGTGCGCCTCATCGACCGCTGGGAGCCAGAGCCCAAACGCATCGTGATCTTCGCCATCGCCTGGGGAGCGATCGCGGCCGTCGGGCTCACGCTGCTGGTCGATGTGATGTTCGGCGTGGACGACCTCGACACGGCGGCGGTGATCCAGGCGCCGATCGTCGAGGAGCTGTTCAAGGGCCTGGGGGTCTTCCTCATCTATCTGATGGCACGACGCACGTTCGACGGTCCCGTCGACGGGATCGTCTACGGGGCACTGGTGGGCGCGGGCTTCGCGTTCACGGAGAACATCCAGTACTTCGCCATCAGCCTGATCGAGGGCGGGGGAGAGCAGCTGACCATGACGTTCGTGCTGCGGGGACTCATGTCGCCGTTCGCGCACGCGATGTTCACCGCCCTCACCGGATTCGCGATCGGATTCGCCGCCCGGCGCGGGGCCTCGGTCGGCGGGGTGCTGGGCGCCGGGGCGCTCGGCCTGCTGGGTGCGATGCTGCTGCACGGTTTCTGGAACGGCTCGGCGACGTTCGCGAACTTCTTCCTGCTGTACGTGACGCTGCAGGTGCCGCTGTTCGTCGGCTTCATCCTCGGCATCGTCGCGCTCAAGCGCGAGGAGGCGCGCCTGACCAGGGAGCGCCTGTCGGAGTACGCGGTCGCCGGATGGTTCACACCGCAGGAGATCGACATGCTCGCAACGCCCGCCGGGCGCAAGGTCGGGCTCAGATGGGCGGCGACGCTGCGCGGCGACCGGCGTCCGGTCATGCGCGGCTTCATCAAGGACGCCACCGCGCTCGCCGCCGTCCGCCAGCGAGCGATCACGGGGCGCGACGCGTATGCGGCCGAGGACGAGCGCGCCCTGCTGATGCGCACCAGGGCCGCGAGGGCGGCGCTGCTGGCGTACTGATCTCGCATCAGGTACTTGACACCGATCATGACCGGGTGCACCCTGGTCTCAGATCAACTCAGCGCCCGGGAGTCATGCAGGCATCGCCGCAGCACCGGGCGCTGAGTCTGTCCGCACCCGGTGCCGATCTGTTCGCTCTGGGCACGTCCCGTCGCGTTGACCGTCGATCCGGCCTCGGGTTGTATGGAGGCATGACTGATCGCACGAAGCCTGAGTTCGACGCTCCCGCCGGTCCCGCTCCTTTGGAGCTCGTGGTCCGAGACATCATCGAGGGCGACGGCCCCGAGGCCAAGCCCGGCGACACCGTGACCGTGCACTACGCCGGGGTCGAGTTCGACTCCGGCGAGGAGTTCGACTCCTCCTGGGGCCGCGGCGAGACCATCCAGTTCCCGCTGCGTGGTCTGATCCAGGGCTGGCAGGACGGCATCCCCGGCATGAAGGTCGGCGGACGTCGCGAGCTCGTCATCCCGCCGCACCTCGCCTACGGACCCGCGGGCGCCGGCCACTTCCTCTCCGGCAAGACCCTGATCTTCATCATCGATCTCGTCGCCGTCGGCTGATCGCTCGAAGGCCTCCGTCTCCATCGGGACGGGGGCCTTCGTCATGTCATCAACTGTTCGGAATATATTCACGCGCATACGAGTTACCCTGTATCGAACGCCGCGCACGCGGCCCGACTTTCTCGAGGAGAGCACATGACCACCATCGACGTTCCCGGCTACCGCGCAGGAACCTGGGTTCTGGACCCCGCGCACAGCGAGGTCACCTTCAGCGTCCGCCACATGATGATCTCGAAGGTCCGCGGGACCTTCGGCATGAAGAGCGCGACCCTGGTGGCTCCGGAGAACCCCCTGGATGCCAAGGTCACGGCCAGCGTCGACGTCACGTCGGTCGACACCAAGGACGAGGGCCGCGACACGCACCTGCGCTCTGCCGACTTCTTCGACGCCGAGAACCACCCCACGATCGAGTTCGTCTCCACCGGCGCCCGCGTCGAGGACGGAGACTTCTTCGTGGACGGCGACCTGACCATCCGCGGCACCACGAAGCCGGTCAGCTTCGCGTTCGACTTCGGCGGCTTCGGCGTCGACCCGTGGGGCAACTACAAGGCCGGCGCCTCGGCGACCACCACGGTCAACCGGGAGGACTTCGGTCTCACCTGGAACGCCGCTCTCGAAACCGGCGGCGTCCTCGTCGGCAAGGACATCACGATCAACCTCGACCTGCAGGGATCCCTCCAGCAGGACTGATCGCGTCGCCGGAGAACCCCGAGCCCCTCAGGGCTCGGGGTTCTCTGCGTCGTAGGCGCGGAAACGCGGGTGCAGCCGCACGAGCATCGCCACGAGCACGATGACCAGGATGCCGCCGAGCAGCGGAGGGAACCACAGTGCGGTGAGGGTCGCGAGCGTACCCGCATAGAGAGCCCCGAGACGCGGGCCACCGGCGACGACGACGATGAAGATCCCCTGCAGGCGGCCTCGGATGCCATCCGGCACGGCGGCCTGCATCATGGTGTTCCGATAGATCGAACTGATGTTGTCGGCGGCGCCGGAGACGGCCAGAGTCACGCACGCGAGGATGATCAGCGCGACGCGCGGGGAGGCCTCCGTCGCGGGCGGCGATATCGTACCCAGCACCAGCACCAGGCCGAATGCCAGGATCGATGCCCCGTACACGCTGATGGCGCGCTGGATGCCGCGGCCGTGCCAGCGATATCGCACGACGCGGCCGGAGAAGAGGCTCGACAGGAACGTTCCGGCCGCGACGGCGGCCGTCAGGACTCCGGTCGTGACGGCACCACCGCCCAGCAGCACCGTTCCCAGAGCGGGGAAGAGGGCCAGCGGCTGACCGAACGTCATGGCGATGATGTCCAGCAGGTACTGCATCCGGATGTTCCCGGCGCGCCTGAGGAATCGCCAGCCGTCGACGAGGGATTCCAGACCCGGCCGCGCGACCGGTCCCTCCGGGCGCAGCGCGGGCAGTGTCCACAGCCCCAGGAACATGGCCAGCATGAGCCCGACGTCGATCGTGTAGGTCCAGCCGTAGCCGGTCGTCGCGACGAGGATGCCTGCGAGCGCCGGCCCCACCATGACCATGAGTCCGATCGTGACGCCGTTCAGTGCGGATGCCGCGGCCAGCAGGTCGCGCGGGAGCAGCCGTGGCACGATCGCCGTGCGCGTCGCCATGCCGACCGAGTTCGCGGCGGAGTTGATGATGCTCAGCGCATACAGCCACCAGATGGTCTCCAGCTGCGTCCAGGTGAGCACAGCGAGCATGGCCGTGGACGCGAAGGTGATGACCGCCGCGACGAGCGCCACCGTGCGTCGGTCGAACGCGTCCGCCAGCATTCCGCCGTAGATGCCGGCCAGGATCATCGGCACGAGACCGGCGAACGCGATCATGGAGACTGCGAACGTGCTGCGCGTCAACTCGAACACGTGCAGCATGACGGTGACGATCGTGAGCTGACCGCCGAGCCCAGCCAGCGTCGAGCCGATCCACATCCGGGTGAAGGCGCCGCTGGCCCGGAACGGGCGCAGGTCGATCAGGGCGGAGGGCACCTTCCGAGGCTATCGGCCTGCGAACGTCACGGCTTCGCCCGCAGGCTGGTAGACTCGTTCAGTTGCCGTTCGATCGGCCGCGGATAAAGAGAGCCCACGCATCAGGCGTCGGGCGCCGCGCAACAAGCAGAGAGGGGATCGAATCTATGGCACTGGAAGCAGACGTCAAGAAGGCGATCATCGAAGAGTACGCGACGCACCCCGGTGACACCGGATCCCCCGAGGTGCAGGCCGCGATGCTGACGCAGCGCATCAAGGACCTCACCGAGCACCTCAAGGAGCACAAGCACGACCACCACTCGCGTCGTGGCCTGTTCCTGCTCGTCGGTCAGCGCCGTCGTCTGCTCGGCTACCTCCAGAGCGTCGACATCGAGCGTTACCGCTCGCTGATCGCACGCCTGGGCCTTCGCCGATAACGCGGAGCGAGCCAGCGTACAATCGCGCAGAACATTCTTGAGAAGGCCTCCCCACCCGGTGTGGGGAGGCCTTCGTCATGCGCGGTGTCCGTTCTGATCAGGACGCCGCATCGAGCAGCGTGACGATGTCGTCGAAACCGGCCCGTGCGGCGAGTTCGCGCGGTGTCGTCCCTTCGCCGTCCGCGAGGGTCGGGTCCGCTCCTGCCTCCAGCAGAAGACGTACGGTGGTGACCTGATCCGCAGATCCGTCGCCGAGCACGATCGCCTCGTGGATCGCGGTCCAGCCCAGGTCGTTGACGTGATCCAGCGGTACTCCTGCGTCGATGAGGATGCGCACCGTCGACACGTGTCCGTGTTCGCTCGCGGGTATGAGGGCCGTCCCCCCGAAGCGGTTCGTACTGGCCACGTCGGCGCCGTGGGCGAGCGTCGCCCGCAGGATGTCGTCGAGGCCCTCGGCGCCGGCGTACAGGAAGGCGGAGTCGTGGATGGCGTCCTGCGCGTTCGGGTCCGCTCCAGCGTCGAGCAGGGCGAGCGCGATCTCTGTGCGGCCGGCCTTCGTCGCAGCGATCAGCGGCGTGGCATCGCCTTCGCCGCGTGACTCGAGGTCGGCGCCGGCATCGATCGTCTGCTGTGCGCTCGCGACATCGTCTCTCGCGATGGCCTCCCACAGGGCGGCGGTGGGGTCATGGTCGGCGCCCGGCTCCGGTGTCGCGGTGGCGGTGCAGCCGGTGGCGGTCAGCACAGCGAGAGCGACGGCGGTGGTCAGGAGTGCGCTCGTGATCGATCGTCGGCCTCTGGGATGGTTTCGGGCAAGCATTCGGAGCCTTTCGCAGGGCGGATGGGACGATCAGCATCCCAGATCCGCTGCCGCGCGCGCGTCATCCGATCGGCTATGAATGCTTCAGCGGTGTCGGCGTCAGGCGCTCTGCCCGACGAGATCCGCGTGGTGGATCGCAGCGACGTCGGGGTGGGCGCGCAAGCGCGATTTGAGGGCGTTCTCGCCGTACAGGCTGTGGATGGGGTTGCGCGGATCCTGCGTCACACCGGTGGCCTGAGCGGCGAGTTCGGCCGGGAGATCGATGATCGGCAGCTTCCTGTCCAGCGCCGGGTTGAAGAAGAACGGCACGGAGATGCGCTCTTCGGGCGCCTTCGGAGAGATGACGCGGTGGTTCGTGGCCTTCAGGTACCCGCCGGTGGCGTACTCCAGCAGTTCGCCGATGTTCACCACGAAAGCGCCGTCGACCGGCGGGGCGGCGACCCATTCGCCGTCGCGCTCGACCTGCAGACCGCCCTTGCCCGGCTCGACCCAGAGCAGTGTCAGGACGCCGGAATCCTTGTGCGCCCCGACTCCCTGCTGCGGTTCGGGCTCATGCGTGCCGGGGTATCGCACGATCTTGATCAGCGTCGAGGGCTCGCCGAAGTTCGCCTCGAAGTAATCCCCGTCCGCGCCGAGTGCGAGCGCCCACGCGCGCAGGAGCTTCCGTGCCACATCGCTGAGCTTCGCGTGCCATTCCAGCACGACCTCCTGCAGTTCGGGCTGGGCGGCAGGCCACAGGTTGGGGCCGATGAGGCGGTTGAAGGCCGGGCCGCCGTCGACGACCTGTCGCTCCGGACCGATGTCGATCTGCTCACGCCAGTCCACCTGGCCCTGGGTGCGTTCTCCGCCCACGCGCGTGTATCCGCGGAAGTGCGGACTGTTGATGTTCTCGATCGCGAGCTTGTCCGCCTCGGGGAGGGCGAAGAAGTCCAGAGCGGCGCGGTGCAGGCGTGCGGTGAGCTCAGGGGACACGCCCGTGCCGGTGAGGTAGAAGAATCCGACATCGTGCGTCGCGGCGCGCAGATCCTCGCGGAACCGCGCAGCGGCCTCGGGGCCTGCATCGAGGCGGGACAGGTCGAGGATCGGAAGGTTCAGATCAGCCATGACCCGAGGCTAAGCCCGGTTCGTCGAGGGCGTCGAGCCGTGTTGCGCCGCGTTACCGCAGCAGCGCAGGCCGGCTGCCCGCCTGCGTGGTACCTTCGGTTAGGTAAGGCATCCCTTACTCAAGTCTCCGAGGAGTCCCCACCGTGCTCGCGACCTTCCTCATCGGCCTGCGCGAGGGTCTCGAGGCCGCACTCGTGGTCGGCATCCTCGTCGCCTATCTGTCGCGGCTCGGACGCGGCGATGTCCTGCCGCGGCTGTGGGCCGGAGTCGGCATGGCCGTCGCACTCGCCCTCGGCGTCGGCGCCGTGCTCACGTTCGGGGCGTACGAGCTGACCTTCGTCGCGCAGGAGCTGATCGGCGGAATTCTCTCCCTGCTGGCGGTCGCGATGGTGACCTGGATGATCTTCTGGATGCAACGGGCCGGACGCACGATGAAGAACGCGCTCGAGGGAGGCATCGACCGGGCGCTCGCGACGGGCGGGATGTGGGCGATCGTGCTCATCGGATTCGTCTCCGTCGCGCGGGAGGGCATCGAGACGACGCTGCTGCTGTGGTCGATGGTGCAGTCGTTCGGCAGCGCACCGCAGGCGCTGCTCGGTGCTGTCCTCGGTCTCGCGTGCGCCGCCGTCGCAGGGGTCCTGATCGCCCGTGGAGCCGTGCGCCTGGACCTTCGTCGATTCTTCGCGTGGACCGGGGCCTTCCTCGTCGTCGTCGCAGCCGGCGTCCTCGCCTACGCCGTCATGGACCTGCAGGAGGCCGGCGTCCTGCCGGGCCCGTTCACCGCCGGCGCGCCGATCGATCGGGCCACCGGCGCGGTCGCCGTCGGGTTCACCGGATTCCCGTTCGGCTGGGCCTTCGACATCAGCGCCGTGATCGCGCCAGGCGGTGCGCCGGCCGCCGTGCTGCAGGCGGTCTTCGGATTCATGCCGGCGATGACCTGGCTGCAGGTCATCGCCTGGACGCTGTACGTCGGCGTCGTCGGCTCGTTCTACCTGCGCGGCCTGGCGCGGCGCACGCCCTCCGGCGCGGATGCTGCGGTTTCGGCATCCGCACCGCCCATCACCCAAGGAGCATCATGACCACTTCCCTTCGACTGCTCGGCATTCTGGCGGCGACCGGAACCGCCGCTCTCGTCCTCTCGGGCTGCGTCGCGAAGAGCGACGCAGAGGATGCCTCGGCCCTGACCGTCTCATCGACCGACAGCTCGTGCGAGGTCTCGGACGCGTCCACCGCGAGCGGCACCGTGACCTTCGAGGTCGTCAACGACACCGACCAGGTCACCGAGTTCTACCTGCTGGCGGAGGACGGCCTGCGCATCGTCGGCGAGGTCGAGAACATCGCACCGGCTGCTTCCCGCACATTGACCGTCGTGGCGCAGCCCGGCGAGTACTACACCCTGTGCAAGCCGGGCATGATCGGCGAGGGCGTCGGCAGATCCGCCTTCACCGTGACCGGTGAGACGGTTGCGATCGAGGGGGAGGACGCCGAGCAGAAGCAGCAGGCCGTCGACCTCTATGCGGCGTTCGTGAAGGATCAGGTCGGACGCCTGCTTCCCTCGGTAGAAGAGTTCGTCGCCGCGTACGAGTCCGGTGACGACGAGACCGCTCGGGAGCTGTTCCCGCAGACGCGTGCGTACTACGAGCGCATCGAGCCGGTCGCCGAATCACTGGGCGATCTGGATCCGCGCATCGACTACCGAGAGGTGGATGCTGTGGCGGAAGGCCTGGACTGGACCGGATTCCATCGCATCGAGAAGGACCTCTGGATTCCCGCCGAGGACGCGCTGAACGCCGACGCGGTGACGCCCGCCTGGCAGGACTGGGCGCCGTCGACGGTCGCCGAACGCGCCGACTACGGAGACATGCTGCTCGCCGACGTTCAGGAGCTCTACGACTACGTGCACTCCTCGGACTTCGTCGATGCGCTCGACGCGCAGGGGATCGCCGGCATCTCCAATGGCGCCATCGCCCTGCTGGACGAGGTCGCCACCGGCAAGATCACCGGTGAGGAGGACTGGTGGTCCGGCACGGACCTGTGGGACTTCGCCGCGAACGTCGAAGGATCGAAGATGGCGTTCTCGCTCGTGCGCGACCTCGCCATCGCCCAGGGCGAGGACGGGGCGGCCATGGTCGAACAGATCGATGCCGGTTACGCGGACCTGGAATCCGTGCTGGCCGAGCAGGGATCCCTCTCCGAGGGGTTCGTCTCCTACGACGAGCTGACCGATGACGACAAGCGAGAGCTCACCGACCTGATCAACGCGCTGGCCGAGCCGCTGTCGCAGCTCACCGGCACCGTGCTTTCCTGACATGAGCGAGCAGTCGCCGTCCGAACAGTCGGTCCAGGGTGTCAGCCGTCGCGGCCTGTTCGGGATCGCGCTCGGCGCCGGGGCTGCCGGCCTCGTGGCCGGTGTCGGTGCGAGCGCCGCGGTCGGGGCGTCGCTCGCGAACGCCGCGGCCGAGCCCGCTTCGCCGCACGCGTTCTTCGGTGCGCATCAGGCCGGGATCGCGACGCCGGTGCAGGAGCACCTGCACTTCGCGGCCTTCGACATGATGCCGCGCGCAGAACGAGCCGACCTCATCTCACTGATGAAGGACTGGTCGTATGCCGCGGCGCGCCTGACCCAGGGGCTCGAGGTGAGCGCGACCGGCGCGGTGGGAGGTGACCCCGAGGCGCCGCCGGATGACACCGGCGAGGCGCTCGGGTTGCCGTCGGCGGCGCTGACGATCACCTTCGGCTTCGGCCCGACGCTGTTCGGCGGCGAGGACGGCGACCGGTTCGGGATCGCGACTCGGCGCCCGGCGGCGCTCGAAAGGCTGCCGGCGTTCCTCGGCGACGACCTTGACCCGGCCGAGAGCGACGGCGATCTCTGTATCCAGGTGTGCGCGGATGACCCGCAGGTCGCGGTGCACGCCATCCGCAACCTGTCCCGGATCGCGTTCGGCCGCGCGCGCCTGCGCTGGTCGCAGTTGGGATATGGCAGGACGTCGCGCACCAGCACGGATCAGGCCACACCGCGAAACCTCTTCGGTTTCAAGGACGGCACGGCCAACGTCCTCGGCACCGATTCGGATGCGCTGAACACGCACATCTGGGCGTCAGAGTCCGACGGCCCCGCATGGTTCGCGGGCGGCTCGTACCTCGTCGCGCGCAAGGTGGCGATGCTCATCGAGACGTGGGATCGCGTTCGGCTGGCCGAGCAGCACCGCATTATCGGGCGCGACAAGGCCGACGGTGCTCCGCTGTCCGGAGGCGACGAGTTCGCGCGACCCGACTTCTCCGGAACCGCGATCGACGCGGACAGCCATGTCCGTCTCGCGCACCCGGACGCGAACGACGGCATCCGGCTCCTCAGGCGCGGCTTCAACTACGTCGGCGGGAACAACGAGCTCGGCCGGCTCGATGCGGGACTGTTCTTCCTGTCGTACCAGCGCGATCCGTCGCAGTTCATCACGGTGCAGCGTCGGCTGTCGACGGATTTGATGAACGAGTACATCCGGCATGTCGGATCAGGCGTCTGGGCGGTCCCGCCGGGAGCAGAAGCCGGATCATTCGTGGGCGCGGGGCTGTTCGCGTGACGCGTGACCGCGATGCTACGTGCGCGGCCGCCGAGACCCGGTCGGGTCGCTGCGCCGAGCGGGGTCTGGTACGAGCGAACGTTCGCGGAACAGCCACGCCGGTCGCGGTTCGACCAGCGGTCGGAACAGCCATCTCACCGGCTTGGTGGCCAGGACCACGGCGATGCCGACGGAGAGCAGGATGACGCTGGGCAACCACAGCCAGGTCGGCTCCGCGTCGCGCAGGATGCCGGACTCGCGGAACGGATACAGCACGAACGAGTGCAGCAGATAGACGTACATCGTGTACTGGCCGAACTGGGTCCACCAGGTGGTGCGACGGGGGATGAGGACGAAGAACGCCGCGCTCAGCAGCAGCCCGACGGCGATCAGCGCGAGACGCACGCCGCCCGACCACCAGGCGTCGCTGCCGAGATCCGCGTAGGAATCGTCGTAGAAGAACCATTTGTCCAGGTCGACGCTCGACCAGATCTCCACCCAGTTCCACGCCACGAACCCGTCGATCACGAAGATCACGACCGCGACGACGCGCAACCACCATGGTCGGAAATCGATCAGCCGGAAGCGGTCGACGATGTCGTGCTCACGCAGCCACCAGCCGAGCACGAAGAACGGCAGGAAGCCGAGGGTCCGCGACAGCGAGAACGTGCTGTCCACATTCGGCAGGTAGCCGGCGCCGATCGAGATCAGCAGCGCCCACAGCAGGGGCCACCGCAGCAGGGCGAGGTAGGGGAGCACGAGCCGGAAGATGCCGAGCGCGAGCAGGAACCAGAGCGTCCAGGACGGCTCGGTGAGATTGGGAGAAGCCTGACCTTCGACGAGCCACTTGGTGAGCGTCCACAGCATCTCGAAGATGACGTACGGCACCAGGATGTCGGTGATGATGCGGGCCATCTGTCGCTTGGTCGGCGGTGCGGACTTCGAGAAGTATCCGGCGATGATCGCGAACGCGGGCATGTGGAAGGCGTAGAACGAAAGGTACAACGCCATGGCGATGTCGGAGTCGTAGGTGAGACGCTGGATGGCATGTCCCAGCACCACCAGTACGATGCAGGCGTATCGGGCGTTGTCCCAGAACGGAACTCGGCGACGGGGCCGCGGAGTCG